>NZ_CP073747.1:382500-720416 GCF_024398015.1 Kordiimonas sp. SCSIO 12610 | reverse complement strand
AACAGTTCGGCATCCACCACCATACTGATTGACTGTTTGACCTTGTGGGTTTCAAACCTGATGGAACGCGAATTAGATATTGAAACCATGATCAATGATCTTGAAACCGCTATTACGTCCGCGAAAGGAGACTTGATTTTCATCGCGAACGAGGTTGGCCTTGGAATTGTACCGATGAATAAAATGGCGCGTGATTTCCGCGACCATGCCGGACGGGTCAATCAACGCATTGCGGGTATTGTTGATACTGTGCATTTCTGTGTATCCGGGCTTCCTATTACCCTAAAACAAGGCGGTGAGCTCACTGGTGGTCTGCCCCATACAATATTGACCTCGGGCTCTGCCCCATGAGCCAATATAGCCTCAAAAGCCAAGCCGATTTTCTGCGCATATTGGGCAATTTACCAACTCTTGACACTGAGGCTGTGGCTGCTGTTCAAGCGCGGCAGGATACGCTTACCAAACCGCAAGGGTCGCTCGGGCGGTTGGAGGATATCACATTGTGGCTTGCTGGCTGGCAGCGCAAGACAACACCGACAATTAATAAGCCGCAGTGCATAGTGTTTGCTGGAAACCACGGCGTTACAAACCAGGGCGTTTCCGCCTACCCTTCAAACGTTACCGCGCAAATGGTTGCGAATTTTAAAGCTGGCGGCGCCGCCATTAATCAACTGTGTACGCTATCGGATATCAAGCTTGATGTGGTTCCCATTGACCTTGATACGGCAACTGGAGATATCAGCGAAACTGAAGCCATGAGCGCAGAAGAATGCATGCATGCCTTCATGGGCGGATTTGATGCTGTTGATACGACAAGTGATCTGTTGCTCCTCGGCGAAATGGGGATTGGTAACACAACAGTTGCCGCCGCCCTATGCCTCGCAGCCTTTGGCGGTGATGCACCTGATTGGGTAGGGTCTGGAACAGGCATTTCTAGCGATGTGCTCGCCCGCAAATCCGACGTTGTTCAGTCGGCAGTTGATTTACATTCACGCACCATCGAGACCAGTTTTGATCTGATCCAAAAGTTGGGTGGGCGTGAACTGGCCGCTATTGCGGGTGCCACGGTCAGGGCGCGGCTGGAAAATATTCCCGTTATTCTGGATGGTTTTATCGCAACGAGCGCCGCCGCCACACTTATAAAATCAAGCCCTACAGCACTGGATCACTGTATGGTCTCGCATTTATCCGCAGAGCACGGGCACCAAAAACTATGTAGTGCCATTGGTAAAAACCCAATTCTTAATCTTGATATGCGCCTTGGGGAAGCAAGCGGCGCAGCCACAGCCTTTTCAATTGTGCGCGCAGCAATCGCGACATTCAATGGAATGGCAACATTTGACGGTGCGGAGGTAAGCACCAAAACCTAATATGTGATGATGGGGACACAGTCATGACTGAAGACAAGAAAACAACTGAAGCTGAGAAGCCGAAAGCAAAACCTGCGGCCAGAACGACGCCTACAAAGGCGGCTACAAAAAAGGCTGCGCCCAAAAAAGCTCCGGCAAAAACCACTACAAAAAAAGCAACCTCTGTCAAAAAAACAACTCCTCAAAAGGCCTCAGCGGCCAAGAAGCCTGCAAGCGCAAAAAGCGGCAAAACTCAGGCATCAAAAACACCTGAACAACCCAGTAAAAAACCAATTACCCCATCAAGTACCACCAAATTAAAAGCAGGTAGTTTCGGTACCGCAAAGCCTGCTACTGAGCCCACAGAGCCAAGCACAGGAACAGTCCAAGAACCTACCGCCACAAGTGAAGACGTGCCAGCAGGTCCGGCAGCGAAAGAAACACCCGAAGGATTGGGCGAAAACCGCCTGACGATGCCAGAGGAAAACCTTCTGCTTAAAGATCAAAAACCTGAAGGCGCCTCAGAGAATGAAAGTGAAAACCAAGATAATAGTGGCTTCAATCCCTACATAATCGTGGAAGATATCGCAGCCGCCATGATGTTATTGACCCGCATCCCTGTGCCATGGCGAAAAATATCAGAACGTCCGCCGAACCTAAGCCGCAGCACTTGGGCCTATCCAATAGTTGGGCTAATCATCGCGCTCATCGGTGCTTCAGTATATGCTGTTATTTCACAGCTCAATCTATCGCCTTTGCTCGCTGCTCTCATCGCAATCCTCGCGATGGTATTCACAACAGGTGCTTTTCATGAAGACGGCCTCGCAGATATGGCAGATGGCATCGGCGGCGGCATGACTAAAGATCGCAAGCTAGAGATCATGCGCGATAGCCGCGTTGGCACATACGGCGCTGTTGCCCTTATCCTATCAATTTTAATTCGCGCTGAAATACTGGCAGATTTATCATATATTGTTGCTATTGTTGCACTTGTTGTCGCTGCCCCCTTGAGCCGCTCCATGATCGTGCTGGCGCTATTCTTCCTGCCACCGGCCCGTGAAAAAGGGCTGGGCACTGTTGCGGGCGAACCACCGCAAGCAGCCATGATTGCATCACTCATTCTCGGGTGTTTTCCCTTGATATTGTTGGGAATGTGGCTTCCAGTAAGCATTGTGTTGGTACTGACGGCATCCTTCCTTGGCCTGATTATTGTATCGCGTATCGCAATGAAGGCTGTTGATGGTTATACAGGTGATATTTTAGGAAGCATTCAGCAAGTGAGCGAAGCCACTATTATGATCGCCATTCTAATTGCGTACCATAATTTCGCATGACTGATCCCGTCATCACCGATTATTACCTTATTCGTCATGCACCTGTCGCGGGTAGCAAGTCAGGTATCTATGCGTCTGCGGACGAGCCCGCAGACCTGAGCAACACGGATAAATTCAAAGCTGTCTCAACAAGGCTTCCGACCAATGCCGTTTGGTTCACAAGCCCCTTAAAGCGCACGCAAATGACAGCAAATGCCCTTGCTGAATTGCTCGGGAAACCATCAATTAAAATCGACAATCGCCTGACAGAGCAGGATTTCGGTAACTGGTTTGGCCTGACACCTGAAAAATTATGGGCAAAAATCAAACACCTAAAAGGACACAATTGGGCGTGGCTGAGCGCAGAAACCATACCCGATGGTGGGGAAAGCTTTCTTGATATCTGGAAGCGTACAGCAGCCTTTATGGAGGACACAGTTGGGTTAACAGACAATCGCCCACGGGTGATCGTAAGCCACGCGGGTGTCATTCGCGCTTTCATCGGTAACGCGCTCAGCCTTTCACCAGATACTGCCATATCGCTGGGGATAAATACCTTGTCGCTCAGTCATATGCAGCATACAACTGGGGAACGAAGGGGTGGTGCCTGGCGGTTAGTGAGTCAAAACACCTGAATATCATGTGCCAACCCAGAGACTGATAACCAGACGCAAACAACAGGTATAAAATGTCCACACCCACTTTTGATGCGCCGTTCCGTGAAACCCTAAACGACCTGTTGGCATGGCGGCGGGATGTACGGCATTTTAAAACCGACCCTGTGGACCGGGATATCGTTCTTGATTGCTTGAAAACTGTATCGATCGGTCCTTCCGTCGGCAACTCACAGCCATGGCGGTTTGTGCTGGTTGATGATCAAAATCGTCTTCAGAAATTAACCGAATTGTTTGAAGCCACTAACGCTGAAGCCCTTAGTGATTTCGCTGGCGACAGTGCAAAACTATACGCGACGCTCAAACTCGCGGGCCTTAAGGAAGCGCCAATCCAACTGAGTGTGTTTGCCGATATTCATACGAACGTAGGTCGCGGCCTTGGTAGCCGCACCATGCCCGAAACCAAAGCCTATTCGGTTGTTGGCGCCATCCACACGCTTTGGATTTTGCTGCGCGCCCACGGTATCGGGATGGGATGGGTCAGTATCCTGCCACCAGACGCGATGGCAGAACTGATGGAAGTTGACCCCACATACAAATTTATCGGACACTTATGCATTGGATACCCGCAGGAACAAACGCTGACCCCCGAACTTGTCAAGGCAGGATGGCAGGACCGATTACCGTTTGATGAGTTTATTATCGAGCGCTAAACCGAAATTACGATTTAATAATCAATTCCGGGCTTTGCTTGAATTCCGGCTTCAAACGGGTGTTTGATCATAGTCATCTCGGTGACCAGATCGGCTGCATCCATTAATTCCTGCGGTGCGGTTCGCCCGGTCACGATCACATCGGTATCCACATGGCGGGTGGCCAACCCCTCGAGCACCTCATCAACACTCAGATAGTGATTACGCAGCACGATATTTAGCTCGTCCAAGACCACAAGACCATATTCACCGCTCGACATCATGGTCTTGCTTTCTTCCCATGCCTTACGCGCGGATTTGATGTCTTGCTCTTTATCCTGCGTATCCCACGTAAAGCCATCGCCCATTGCCTTCATGGTCACAAGGTCATCAAAGCGTTTGAAAAATTCTTTCTCGCCCGTTTTCCACGTGCCTTTGATATACTGAACAATACCAACCTTCCAGCCCCAACCAAGTGCGCGGATAACCGTTCCAAAGGCGGCTGTTGACTTGCCCTTACCGTCGCCGGTGTTCACGAGCAAAAGACCACGGTCTGCCTTTTCTTTTTCGCGCATTTTAGCGCGGTGCTCTTCCTGTTGTGCTTTCATTTCGGCTTTGTGGGCTTCCGCTTCCTCTGGGCTGATTTCTGGTTTTGTTGTGTCAGTCATATTATGTTTCCAATAGTATTTTCGGCGATTGATACCTTATCGTGCACGATAAGCATTATGTTTTAGATAAAAACGCCTTCCAGCAGAAGGTTTGAGACAAAAATGATAATGATTAAGGCAAACAGGATCACAGACCATGATCGCTCCACAATATCTAACCCTCTTGTAATATCGCTTGCCATCATGGTATCGCGTTCTTGTTCGTCGCCGAACCATGCGCCATCAACCACTTCACCCTTATAGCGCCTTGGCCCGCCAAGTTTGATATCTAAAATACCAGCCATCGCGGCCTCCGGCCATCCGGCGTTTGGCGATGCGTGCTTGTCCGCATCTCTTAGCATTATACGGATACCAGCTCGCATTTTAGCGATGCCGTCTGTAAGAGCTGCCAATGACAACAAAAGACCTGTAAGACGTGCTGGAATATAGTTAACCACATCGTCGGTTTTTGCAGCGAAATATCCGAAATCCCTGTAGCGATCATTTTCATGGCCAATCAAGCTGTCAGCAGTATTCACAGCCTTATAAAAAACGAGGCCGGGAAACCCGAAAATCACAAACCAGAAAATAGGGGCAACAACACCGTCCGAGAAATTCTCGGCCAAGCTTTCAATTGCAGCCCGGATAACGCCGTTTTTATCCAACTCAGACGTATCACGGCCGACAATTTTGCTGACTTCAGTTCTTGCTGTTTCAAGATCATCCAGCATGATTGGCATTTGCACACGTTGCACGTGTTCCAGCAAACTGGTGACAGCAATCAGGCTACTAGCGAGCAGCGCCACGATCACAGTGCCAATGAACCCTGGCAGGAAATACATCACTAAATGCTCAATCAATAGGGCGACGGCAACAAAACTAAGGACATAGAGGCCAAAAACAAAACCACCGAACTGCTTGCGTTGCTTACGAGTGAGGGCGGGCCTGTTAAACCCTTTTTCCCCCATCATGAGAAACTTCGCCATAATGCTTACAGGGTGCGGGATTTTTGAATATAACCAGGCCGGATCACCGACAATACGATCAATAGCGATCGCAGCTAACACTAATATAGGTGACGTCATTTACCCGCTATTTCCCATAGTTGATCAAGATCCAGATAGTCTTCAAGCGAACTTGCCAAACTATCAAGGGCCTTTTCGACCTTCACATCAAAATTAATGGCCTCGCGGTTTTTTGTGCTGAACCGCTTTAGAAAGCGTTTTCGGTATTCACCATTCTCAAAAAGGCCATGTAAATAGGTGCCAATGATACGACCATCAGCGCTTTGAACACCAATCACATCCTTGTTGATTTGGGATGTCATATACGTATGTGCATTCGGGCCTACATTCGTCACACCGCAGTGTATTTCATAGCCACGTGCCTGCATGCCCTCGTTTGGCAAGTCAACCTCGGTTTCCTGAACCGATTTTTGACGCGTTATTACGCTTTCAACATCCAAAAGACTAAGGCCTATGCTTTCGCGTTGCCTTCCTTCAATACCATCGGGGTCCGACACAACGGACCCTAGCATCTGATAGCCACCGCATATGCCAAGCACACTTCCACCGCGGCGAACATGGGCCTTAATATCAATATCCCAACCTTCCTGCTTCATAAACTCAAGGTCAGCGATGGTCGATTTACTGCCTGGAATGATAATCAAATCCTGCCCTGCCGGAATTACCTGGCCGGGTTTGATAACCGTGACAGCGACATCATCCTCTGCGATCAAGGGGTCGAGGTCATCAAAATTTGCAATACGCGGCAACAGTGGCACAGCAATCTTAATTTGATTATCCTCGCGCGTGTCATCATTTTCGAGAATAACAGCATCCTCAGCCGGTAAGTCCTTAATTGACCGCAAAAACGGTACGGTTCCGAAATGGCGCCATTTTGTATCACGCTTAATCACATCAATACCACCGTCAAAGAGGCTGATATCTCCCCTGAATTGGTTGATGATAAAGCCCTTGATTTGTTGCCGTTCAACTTCAGGGAGCAAATGCCATGTTCCAACAATTGACGCTATTACACCCCCGCGGTTGATATCACCGACCAGCGCCACCGGCACATCGGCTTCCAGTGCAAAACCCATATTGGCAATATCACCCGCGCGCAGGTTCACTTCTGCGGGGCTACCTGCCCCCTCAATAAAAATAAGATCAGCCGTTTCTGACAAAGTTTCATAGCTTTCCATTACTTTAGACAGCAGAAATTTTTTCTTTGCCTGATAGCTGGCAGCTTCCGATGTAGAATGCACCCTACCCTGCACAACAACCTGCGCACCCGTATCACTTTGGGGTTTTAAAAGCACAGGGTTCATATGCACACTTGGCGCGATACAAGCCGCCTTTGCCTGTAACCACTGCGCCCTTCCGATCTCGCCGCCATCCTCGGTGACCGCCGCGTTATTCGACATATTTTGTGGTTTGAACGGCGCGACGTTAATACCGCGCTTCTTGAAAGCCCTGCATAACCCTGCGGTTAAAACTGATTTCCCGACATCAGAGCCCGTCCCCTGAAGCATTAAGCGACGCGGCATTGCTTATGCTTCCTCGCCGATAGCTTTTCCGCCGGAAAGCGGCTTGCTTGGCATCAGGTAATCCACGCCTTTGTCGCGCCAGCGACTGACACGAACCTGAAACGCCGCCTCTAAATTCTGATCGCTTAACACGTCCTTGATAGCTCCTGTCGCCAGAACCCTGCCTTCATGCATAAGAACCAGCTTATCACAGTAGTTTTGGGCAAAACTAAGATCGTGAAGGACAATCAGAATGCCGGTGCCCTTTGCTGCATGTTCGCGCATAATGTCCATCACCTGAAGCCGGTGATAGGGGTCAAGGGCGGCTGTTGGCTCATCCGCAAGCATATAGGGTGCACCAACAGCAATTGTCCGAGCGAGCATTAACCGCGCCACCTCGCCGCCCGATAGGGTTGTCGCTATTCGGTCCCGAAGGTGCCAGGTATCGGTTGCGGTCATCGCATTCTTGATAATCATCTGGTCCGCTTCAGAAACATCATCCCACGGCCCAAGATGCGGGGTGCGGCCAAGGGCGACCAAACGCTCAGCGATCAACGGCCAGTGTACGGGCGTGCCCTGCGGCACATAAGACATCAGCTTCGCACGGTCCTTTAACGTCATAGACGCTGCATCAACACCGCCTACAGAAACCGTGCCCTTTTTGATCTTAACAAGATTTAATGCGGCCCGAATTGCCGTACTTTTGCCAGCCCCGTTTGCACCAATAAGCCCAACAACCTCGCCCGGCTTCACATCAAAGCTGACATCTTCAATTATTGACTTACCGCCTAGTGAAACACTGACAGAATCCAAAGCCAAGCCTTGATTTTGACGATTTTTTGTCATCGCATCGTCTCCCGCGTTTTATACACAATCACAAGAAACACAGGCGCGCCGATAAATGCAGTCACCACCCCGAGTTGAAGTTGACCAGCACCAAATGGCAGGCGGGTTACAATATCAGCGAGCGTCAAAAGAACCGCGCCTGCAATCGCACTGGGTAATAATATCTGCCGTGGTTCGCTACCCACAAAAAACCTGACGATATGGGGGACTACAAGACCAACAAAGCCAATACCACCACACACCGAAACCGCTGCCCCCACACTCAGGGCTGTACCCGCGATGATGCGCCAGCGAAGGCGTTTCAGATTAATGCCGAGCGAGGTCGCGGCGTCTTCGCCGAGTGCAAGTGCGTTCAACCCCTGTCCGACACCGATCATCAATATCCAACCCAGAATTATGAAGGGCGCAGCCAGAAAAAGATCATCGGTTGTTCGGTTCTCTAATGAGCCAAGCATCCACAAAACCATGTCCCGCAGTGACATAGGGTTGGGCGCAAAATTCATCACGAGTGATATAAGCGCCGTCGAAAGGCTAGAAAGGCCGATACCCGTCAGGATAAGCGTAAGAACACTGGCGTCCCTTGACGCAACCAAGAGGACAACCATCGTCGCAGCAAATGCGCCGAGCATGGCAAATATTGGCACTGCAAAGCTTGTGAGAGCCGTTAAGCCAAAATAGATAGCGATCACAGCACCCAAGCTTGCGCTCGCGGTAACGCCGATAACGCCCGGTTCCGCAAGCGGGTTCCTAAGCAAGCCCTGAAGCGCTGCACCCGAAAACCCCAGTGCTGCCCCTACTAGCATCCCCAATAGAATACGTGGCAACCTAAGCTCGCGGATGATGATCGAAAGCGCACTTTCGCTCGGCCCCATTAGCCCTTCAATTACCTGGCTAAATGATAATGGTGCCTGACCAAAGGTTGCGGAAATCAAACCAGTTACAATCAAAACAATGCTCAACACAATAAGCAAATGCGTCTGTTTTAACCTGAAGCCGTCTATTATTAATTGTATCATTGGCCCGCCCAATCATCGCGCTCAGGTTTTGGCGCCCTGTAAGGTGGAAACAAGCCAAGCTTTGACGCTTCTTCGCGGATATATTCAGCACCGTCCACAAAGAAAAACCCGTTACAGGACAAATATTTGCTTGGGACCAGAATAGTTGGAATTTCCTGCATCATTTTATTCAATAGCGGATGACGCGTTAACCCCCACTGCGATTTGGCCGATGTTGTTAAGTCAAAAAAGCTTCCGATGATTACATCAGGCGGATTAAGAACCAATGCCTCCAACGGTACTGGTTGCCAGCTATTGATTTTCATCTCGTCCGCTACCGTATCAAACCCAGATAATTTGATCACATTATCAACAAAGGTACCAAGCCCTGCCGTAAAACCACCTTGCGTGACATAAACCGCCTTTAGCTTCGTTTTCGGCATTCCTTTGAGGGTTAATAATCTTGCTTTATAGTCGGTGATCATCACCTCACCTTCAGCGACTTTACCCAAGGCACCAGCAATTTTAGAAACATTCCGAAATACGTCATCGGCTGAAAGTGCGTAATCAACCTGAACTGCCGTTGTTCCGGTACGTGCAAACAATTTGTTTACATTAGCCCCACCCCGCCACGACCAAACAACTGTATCAGATTCCTGCATCAGAATTTCCTCGGCACTTCCTCCAAAGGTAGGAACATATCGGGCGCGGTCACGGTGAAACGAATGGGCATCCAGAGCTTCCTTGGACACCGCCTTGATCTGGCTTTTGTCGGCAAGTGCCAAGACAAACTGGTCGGCACAATAATCCGTGGAAACTGTCTTCAAATCTTCTGATAATAAGGGAAAGCTTGTGAGAACAGCCGAGAAGGCACTGACAACCATTTGCATCAATGCCCTGTTTTTTCTTTTCTTTGTCAAGTCATCCAGCATGCTTGACCCTTCCGGTATTGAACCGCTTAAAAGGTTGCGCGAACCCCGCCAAAGACAGAGGCACCAGGCGTACCGAAATCTAGGACCTGCTGGTACTCTTCGTCAAATAAGTTATCGATACGTCCAAACAATTCCAGATTTTCTGTTAACTGGTAACTTGCGCGAAGATCAACCCTGATCCAGTCGTCGACCAATTCTGCTTGATTATTGATATTGTTAATTTCAGACCCATTGTAAGTGACAGATACATTGGTTTGAAACTTGTCCGTAACCTGCCACTGCACATTACCAAACGCCTGATGGCGCGGGCGTCGTGCCAAACGCCTGTCATCTGTTACGTCACGCGCAGAAACATAGGTATAATTGGTTGTGAAACTGAGCGTGTCCGTGAGGTTACCATCCAATGTAAACTCGATACCCCGCGAGCGTGCTTCGCTGATATTGTCGAACCCAACCGTGAAGGAAAACCCGATCAAGTTATCTACATCCTGATCAAAATAGGTAACGCTTGCTCTCAGTTGATCATCAAACAGGGATTGTTCCACACCAACTTCAAAGGCCTCAGAACTTTCAGCGAGCAGGTTCGCGTTCGGTCCAGCGATAACTTCACCCGTTGTAAAATCCGTAAGGATAAATGTTCGCTGGAAAATAGTTGGCGCCTTAAAGCCTTCACCCCAACTTGCAATAATACGCGTGCCTGTATCCTCAAATGTGTAACTGCCGCTAAACTGCGCTGATGTTACACTACCAAACCGGTCGGTATCATCGACCCTGATCCCTGCCGTAAGGTTAAGACCGTCCAATCCATTATATTCTACAAGGCCAAAAACACTATTGATCGACGCATCATCAGGATCAACGCTTGTGTCCGTGACTTCGCGCTGCGCACCACCAGATAACGACCAGTTATCATCTATCTGGAATGACCCGATATAGTCCAGATTGAAACGTTCGCCGTCGGCGGCGAAACTTTCCACACCGTTTGCCAAATTCTGACGATCAATGCGTGAGTATTCTATAGAAAATGTATTCGTGAAACGACCATCAAGAAAATCAGCGAACGCTCGACCTGCGATTAAAAACTCTTCGCTATTCGCAACCTCATCGCCGTCTACAACGCCGAAATTTCCATCAGCACGCAGGCCAAAACTGTCGAACTCATTTTCGCTGTCCACATAACTTGATGTAATCTCAGCGCTGAATATGTCATTAAACTTGGATGTAATACGTGCCCGAAGCGTCAGGTTTTCAAAACCATCATCTTCTGTATTACCGTCCGCGCTATCTGCCGCAGAGATACCATCCGTATTCAGGTAACTTCCGGCCAAATTAAAGCCTAGTTTTTCATCGCCGCCAAATACGTTCGCTGCGGTCCTGAAACTTGAGAAAGAGCCATATTCACCCACGACACTGCCGCCAAATCCTTCGCCGCCTGATTTTGTAATGATGTTCACAACACCACCGATAGCGTCAGAACCATACAATACTGATTGCGGGCCGCGTACGACCTCAATCCGTTCAATAGAAACAGGATCAATCGTGCTAAAGTTAAATCCACCGCCTGAACTTGACGGATCGTTAACCTGAACACCATCAATCAAGATCACTGTCTGATCAGACGCGTTACCGCGAATGGACACGGATGCCAAACCACCAAAAGTACCATTTTGGTTAATTGACACACCAGGGACTGTTTGGAGCGCATCTACAACAAAATTAAATTGTTGTAACGCCAGTGCTTCTTCTGTGAGGACACTGATACTTTTTCCAACATCAGAAATCGGCTGCTCGCGGCGGTTGGCCGTGATCACAATCTCTTCCACATCATCATCAGCAAAAACTGATGGAACACCAACAACACTTGTCAAAAGTGCTATTTTTAAACTGTTTCTAATCTTCAAACTCTTGGCAAGTTTGGCCATTTGGAATACTCCACTGAACCCAATTGGGTTGGTTATAATATTTTGTGTGGAGTTTGGGTTTATAACGCCGCCCTCCGTGCACAATCCGAAATATCGCCGGCACGGAATTCCGCTCTGTATGGTTAAACCCGACCATCAGATGGGCGACATGATGGCAGGTCTCCTGACTTCGTGGATCGCTATGTTACCAGATCCTTCCCGGGGTTTTGGTCCCAGTGGATATATGCTGGTAACATTCCTCACTTACAGTTGCGGGTACAGTCACGGATTTGGCGCTATAAGAAAAGCCTCACCGTGTTCCCTCTTAGCTGCTGGGCATGCCCAGCAGAACCATCTGAGTGTGGCTATAGCCTATTGCTCTTGGAATGAGCAAGCTAAAACATCCTGACATACTAATGCGATGACTTTTGGAAATATAACTTGGTAGGAAGATTTTAACGAATTCCCATCAGTATCACCCTGCAGAAGGTTCAACCAGATGGGGGTCGAACATTCTATCGTGCTCGCGCACGTACGGAGACTTTGAATGTTTGACAAGCGCCTTTGGGCACTGGTTTTCGGGGTGATTGCTTTCATCAGCTTTTCGCCAATTCATGCCAGCGATAATACGACGACAAAACCGCCTACAGGACAGTCCGGGCAGAAATTGCTCCTGAAAATGGACAATAGTATTGCCTTTTTGACAGGAACCGGCTTCGCATTGCCGGGCGATAATCTGTCAGCCATAACTTTTGAACACAAAAGCATATGGGCATTCGGCGATGTGTTTGCGTTCTATGACAAAATAGACATGCATTCAAATCCGGTTTTGGATCAGGCATGGTTTTTCAAGGCCTTCGCACGTATGAGCTTGGGCAAAACAATGGGTTTACGTTTTCCAAAATCCAGCTTTGTTTCCGATTTATCACTCGGCGGCATCTGGGAGCGCGGACGTGGCGGCCTGGAGGGTATTGCCCTCGGCCTATCTGCCGATTTACGTGTTCCTGGTTTTCGGATTTTCAGGTTCACAGCCTTTTCTAGAAAAGATACCAGCCTCGGTGATGGCTTTGATGATGTTCAATTTAGTATCGTTTATGCTTATCCCTTCAAAATTGGTCAGGAAAAATTCTTGATTGACGGCTTTATGGATTATTCGCCGGGCTTTGGATCACGCGCTCCTAATTTCCATGCTATTCCCCAGATCAAATGGGATTTGGGAACAAAGATTGGACGCCCGGGCAAATTTTTTATCGGGATTGAATGCGATATTTGGGAAAACCAATTTGGTGTTTTAAGTACTGATACGCTTGATAGTGATCAGTTCTCTATCAGTGCGCTTGTAAAATGGCACTTTTAGATGGCTAATTTGATGCCGCTTTAATTCATTTCATCGTCACGGGCTGAACATTCAGAACAGTGGTGTCCTTAACCGCCGTTAAAGCAATAGACGAATTGATTTCGCGAACCCCGTCAATCCGCGACAGGTGATCCCAGAATAGTTTTTCATAACTTTGGATATCCGGGACGCGTATTTTCAGTATGAAATCAACATCACCCATCAATGTATGGCATTCTATGACTTCCGGAAAACGCTGAACCTGCTCGATAAAATTTGGAAGATCACTTTGACCATGAGCCTGCATTTTCACCTGAGCAAACACCATAACGCCCAGACCAACTTTTTCAGGGTCCAAGAGCACAGTATGCTGTTTGATAATGCCCAGTTCTTCCATACGTTGAATTCGCCGCCAAACAGCTGAACGTGAAGACGCTAGCTCACCCCCCAAGTCCTGCAAGGACATTGTCGCATTATTTTGCAGTTTATTTAATATTTTAGCATCTAATTCATCAATCATCAGAACATTTTTCCTTAAAATACAATATAATTGAGAAAATATCTTATTTTTTTTAATATTACAATCAATTTAGGGACCCTTTCCATATAGAAACCGGGCATTATTCACACACTGATGACCTCAAGCTTTAAAAGGTGCTAAAATGGTTTTACAAGGAAACAAACGAACACGGTTCAGCCTGCAAACTGCATATGATGTTAATACCCTACCGCGTATCCTTGAGATTCTAACTATTCGCGATTCAGCACCGGAAATGATTTCTCTGCGCCGCAGTAGTGATTTGCAAGTTATCGAAATGGATATTGTCGATATGGATGACCATACTGTCATGGTCACAGCCAACAAAATGCGTCAAATTCTGACGGTGCAATCGGTGCAGTATGAAACACTTGTTTCACCCCAGTCTGCAACAATTCTTCCCCAAGCTGCTTAAACAATAATCCCAAGAAGGAACTTGGCCCGACAATCCTGATTGTCGGGTTTTCTTTGACATATTTTATGATTGTTCGCCAGCGAGTAGCCGATCGTATACAAGCCCCGCCAATGCATAATCCTCGATAGCGGTTCCGGTTGATTTGAAAACTGTATTTTCACCCCGTAAATGGCGCCCTTTGTGGTCACCTTTTGAAAGCATCGAAAGGTCGGCCTTGATATGGTCACGTGTGATTGCCCCGGCGTCAAGCGGCTGAACGATATCACCGCCCTCCTTCAAGGCTCCCTCAAATGTATCGACAAATATAGATGATCGGGCCATCGCTTCATCATCGGTTTCACGCATGTTAGGCTTGAACGCGCCGACAAGGTCAAGGTGAACGCCGTTCTTCAACCAATCGCCTTTTACAATCGGAACCGTGGATGTGGTTACACACGAAATAACATCTGCCCCACGGCATGCAGCCTCAAGATCATCGGCCACTTCAACCTCCATTCCGATTGGCGCAAGTGCATGCTTTACAGCATTCGCTTTCACTTCTGATCGCCCCCATATCTGAATTTTTTTATAACTGCGCGCAGCAAGATGCGCTTCAATCATATATGGGGCAAGTTTTCCTGTACCCACAAGCAGGAAGGTCTCTGCGTCCTCAGGTACTAAATATTTAGCCGCTAGGGCGGATGCTGCTGCCGTACGCCGCGCTGTCATTTCCGCTGCATCCAGAAAAGCAAGAGGCAAACCTGTCTCTGCGCTTAGCAAAACATAAATACCGCACACTGTTTCAAGTCCTTTGGCCGCATTCGCAGACACCACAGAAACCAGTTTTTGCCCGATATATCTCTCTTGTTGCCATGCGGTCATGGACAAAAGAGTTACTTCGCTACCCGCGTGATCATTTATTGCATAGTGCGCCCTTGTGGGTGCGGTGGGCGTGTTTCTAAAACTATCATCTAGCGCTTCTATCAAAGCGGGAAATGGGCTCAGTCGGGCAATATCCTCTGCCTCGATCAATCGAATATCATTAAGTTTCATATCTTACCGAATTACCTTGCCGCCTTTGATCACGTGGCGCACTCGCCGCATATCGGATAGATATGCGAGGGGATCACCATCGATCAGAATAATGTCCGCAAACTTGCCTGTTTCCAACGTGCCAAGGTTTTCTAACTGATTAAGAATGATCGCGTTTGTTTTTGTCGCAGCAATCAGGATTTCCATGTTTGTTTTTCCTGTGGCTTCCTGCAGTAGAACCATTTCCTTCCAAAGGGCGTCATGGTGTGGGTTTCCGCGGGTACCGCTATCGCTCGACACAGCAAAAACAGCACCAGCATCCGCAAGTTGGCGCAGCTTCGCCATACGCCCAGGCCTATCGGTAGTTGCCCGTTTGTAAAGGGGATGAGCGCTTAAATCTGCATTACGATATGACCTTCGAACATCCGCGTAAATATCCGCTGGTAGATCCCGTTTCCAACGCGGATCATCGGTTAATTCAGGATTGTCAATAATCTGCGCAAGCCCGTCGAGGGCAATAATCGTCGGTGCCATCGCCACTTGATTTTGAAGGATAAGGTCCAGAATTTCACTGTCATATTCAGGTGCTTCACCATCACCAATATGTTCAATCGTATCATATGGCCCCATCCCAGCCTTCAATGCGGTTTTAATACCGTCAGCCGAGTAGATATGCGATGCGACACGCAAACCCTGCTTGTGGGCTTCATCATAAATCGCAGCAAGCTCAGCTTCAGATAGGGCTTCATCCTGCGTTTTAATAACATCCACCCCCATGGATTTAAGCTTACGCACCTTCTCGCGTGCGTCCTCAGGGCTTTCGATGGGCCATGTATCCTTATAGGTTTCAGACACAAAGGCGGTTACTGTTTTCCTCAGGAACGGCCCCGCGATGAAAGTTCGCGGCCCGATCATTTGACCGCTATTAATTTGGTCACGTATCCAGAAAATATTACTGACATCCGCGCCGAGATCACGAACACTGGTTACCCCTGCATTCAACATTGCCTTTGCAGCAGACGGTAATATATCGCTTCGCATACGGTCCTCATATGTTGCGAACCAATGATTATAATCAGCGTGGCCCAAAATATCGAAATGAACATGAACATCGATCAGCCCGGGCATTATTGTCATGCCATCCGCATCAATAATTTTTGTGCCTTCTGGGATGGTAATACCGCCATCCTTACCAACTGCTTTGATCCGGTCCCCTTCGATTAGGATGACGCCGTCATTAATGGGAGTGCCACCGTTGCCGTCAATGATACGCCCTCCAACGATTGCCGTCAGATCATCGGCATAAACAACCGATGATACTGTTATGGACAAAGTGATTAACGCGAACACTTTAAAAAGTTTCATTTTTCCCTCCCAACAATTCGTGGCTACCTGCTAAACACAGAAAGCCTTTATCCAGGGTGATTTCAGTGTTTCAAAGCTCCACAATTGGGCTGTTGGCGCTGCTGATTATTGTGGGGAACGACAATTTTGCCTTCTTTCAATACCCAGCGGACACCGTTGATCAGATTATTAATATCAACCAGCGGATCAGCCTCAACCGCAACAATATCCGCAACAAACCCTGCTTTAATGCGCCCTAAACGATCTTCCTGACCCAACAACGCTGCGCCGTTGATGGTAGCCGTTTGTATCGCTTCGGAATTTGTCATACCCGCCTCGACAAAGGCCCTCAGTTCACATGTATTTTCACCGAAGCCGCTTAAAACAGCGTCAGAACCCATAGCGATTTTCACACCTCTTTTATGCGCGCGCTTCACCGTTTCAAGATTGCGAGCAACAAAATCATACAGATTTTTCTGAATATCATCGCCGTAGCCATATTCATCAGCGTGCGCGGCGTAATACCGATTATGATCGACGGTCGGAACATAAATGATACCTGTTTCCGCCATACGTTCTAAAAGTGCGTCAGGCACATCAACAGCATGCTCGATAGAGTTTACGCCTGCGTTAATTGCCCCCTCGACAGCTTCAGGCCCATACGAATGAACCGTGACCCGCAGGCCAAATTGTTTTGCAACCGAAACAGCCGCTTTAAAATCATCCTCAAAATATTGCTGGCGGCTCGTAAGATCAGAGGCGCTTCCTGTTGTCGCAAAAAACTTGATCCAATCCGCGCCTTCACGTGCTCGCGTGCTCGCCAACGCCAGAACTTCTGCGGTGCGATCACGGGCTTCGGTTACACGGTTCCCTTCATTCGCTGGATGGATGCCAGCGCCAGACGTGAATATGCGCGGACCCTTAAGGGCGCCAGCATTGATCAAATCCCTGAGGTAATAATCCAGATTTTCGCCCGCATTCAGATCACGAACCGTGGTAACGCCTGTATTTAGTGTTTTCAGGCCATTTTCATATCCAGCAACCAATCGCTTTGAAAGAGGCACCTGACCTAGTTCGGCCCAGGCATTTCCATGGCTTTCGCCTTCGAGACCGTATGTGATATGGGTATGTGCATCGATCAAACCCGGCAGTGCAATCAATGACCCCATATCCACAAGGGAAGCATCCGGTGCTGTTTTATCTACCCCCATTCCCACCTGTTTGATTAATCCGTCACTGATGAGAATGTCACGTGCGTCCAATACTGACCCCGTTCCGTCAATGATTTTTGCGAAACGGTAAATGACATCATTGGCTTTCGCCGGAAACACAACCAACGCCATCAAAATTATAGTCACTATCACTCTAAACATATACTAGCCCTTTGCTCCCATACCAAAATGGATTACCGAATAATTCGATTTCATAGTCTCAGACATATGAACATCCTAAACAACCGCTTGTGAACTACACTATGCCCCACAACAGACGCCCGGCAAGCTTAAAAATCACAGAAAACTTCGTGTTGTTTGCGGTGATAACACCGTCAAACACATTATTGCTTCCGTTTACCGCATCCTTCATTGAAAAACTGAAACCAACATGCCACAAAGCTGATTAGATTTTTGGGAAAGTGTATCTAAGGGATAGAATCTGATGATTTTTCAGTTCAAAAATAGAACAGGAACGATTGCGCGCGGTTTAGTTACGGCGTTTGCAGTTGCCCTGACAGGTTTCAGTGTGCAGGCTGGTGAAGTTGGAAGTGGCGCTAAAAAATTCAAACAACTTGGCACCGAACTACCAACACCAAACGTATACCGTGACGCAACGGGTGCACCAGGGCCTAACTACTGGCAGCAGTCAGCAGATTATAAAATCAATGTGACATTGGACGAAAACAACAAACGGATTACTGGTTCAGAAACTATCACCTATACCAATAATTCCCCGTCTACGCTTCGCTACCTCTGGGTACAACTGGATCAGAACCGCTTTAATCAAAGCTCTATCGAACAGCGCTCTGCAACAGTATCGCGCGCCAACAATCGGCCGCGCACCGCAGGTAGCAACGACCGCTTTAGCTATAATCAGCTTCGCGCCCATCAATCCCGCTCGGATACAGAGCACGGCTATAAAATCACAGCTGTAAAACGTTCAAATGGCGGCGCGCTAACGCACACAATCGTTGATACAATGATGCGCATTGACCTGCCTACCCCGCTTGCAAGCGGTGCAACTACCACATTCTCAATCGACTGGGAATATAACATCATTGAAGAGGCTGCGCTTGGTGGCCGCGGCGGTTACGAGCGCTTTGAAGATGATGAAACCTATATCTATTTCCTAGCCCAGTGGTTCCCGCGCATGGCCGCCTTCACCGACTATACAGGTTGGCAGCACAAAGCATTTTTGGGGCGCGGCGAGTTCACGCTTGAATTTGGTGATTATGATGTATCAATCACAGTCCCTGAAGATCATATCGTGTCTGGAACAGGCGTTCTTCAGAACCCGCGCGATGTGTTAACCGCTGAACAACGCAGCCGTTTGGACAAAGCGAAAAACGCCAAAGAACCTGTCTTTATCGTAACACCAGAAGAAGCGGCCGCGAACGAAGCCGAGAAATCAACAGGTACCAAAACATGGCGCTTTGTTGCTGAAAATGTTCGCGATTTTGCTTGGTCTTCATCGCGCAAGTTTATCTGGGACGCGATGGGCCACAAGCAGGATGACGACAAGAACCCGCTTGTTATGGCGATGTCTTTCTATCCGAACGAGGCAGAACCCATTTGGTCTAAATATTCAACCCATTCTGTTGCCCATACAATGAATGTATATTCGAAAATGTCATTCGCGTACCCTTACCCAACTGCACAGTCAGTGAACACATGGGAACGCGGCGGTATGGAATATCCGATGATTACATTCAATGGATACCGCCCAACCAAGCAGGATAATGTTGATGAGCGCACATACACGCGCAACATTAAATACGGCCTTATTGGTGTGATTATCCACGAAGTTGGTCATATTTATTTCCCAATGGTTGTGAACTCAGATGAGCGCCAGTGGACATGGATGGATGAAGGCCTGAACACCTTCCTCGAATATGTTGCTGAGCTGGAATGGGAAGAAAATTACCCGGCATTTGCAGGTAAAACAAACCTTCTCGATACCATCACCACCTATATGCGCAGTTCGAATCAGGTTCCGATTATGACTCAGTCAGATTCGATTCTTCAGTTTGGGCCAAACGCATATTCAAAACCTGCTGCAGCACTTACCGTTCTTCGGGAAACAGTGATGGGCCGCGAATTGTTTGACCACGCCTTCCGTGAATATTCACATCGCTGGAAATTTAAGCGCCCAACCCCAAGCGATTTCTTCCGCACGATGGAAGATGCGTCTGGTGTAGACCTCGATTGGTTCTGGCGTGGTTGGTTCTATACAACTGATCATGTTGATGTGGGTGTAGCAAGTGTTCGCGAATATAAGGTGTTCACAGGTGATCCTGATATCGATAACCCGATCAAACGTGCTGAAGCGGCTGCAAACGAGCCGGAAGCTATTCAGCAGATTAGAAACCGCGCCGAAGGCATTGAAATGTACATCGATGGTTTCGGGGACGCCTTGAAGGACGTTTATAACGATAACGATCGCTTCACGACATCCAACAAGGACCGGAATTCATATCAAAGCTACCTGGAAGGCCTGACACCTTGGCAAAAACGCGCGTTAGAGCGTGCGATCAAGGACGATCAATTCATCTATTTCGTTGATTATGAAAACGTTGGCGGTTTGGTGACACCACTTCCGGTCACTTTAACATTCGCGGATGGCTCTACTGAAGACATGATGGTA
Organism: Kordiimonas sp. SCSIO 12610; assembly: GCF_024398015.1. Taxonomy (GTDB): domain Bacteria; phylum Pseudomonadota; class Alphaproteobacteria; order Sphingomonadales; family Kordiimonadaceae; genus CANLMI01. The sequence goes on along the minus strand of NZ_CP073747.1, from coordinate 700,098 downwards.
CCTGCCGAGGTGTGGCGCCGCGACGCTGAGTTTGTGACTCAGATGTATATCCGCGATAAACAGGTTGTTTCCGTGGAGGTTGACCGCGCTCATCAAATTGCTGATGCAGATCACAGAAATAATACCTTTCCACAGAAGGTTTCATCATCACGCCTTAAACTGTTTAAATCTGACAGAAAAGCCCGTGACCTGATGGCAGACCTTCTTGTAAAGCTAAAAGCTAAGAAAGAAGCTGAGAAAGCAAGCGCTGGCGAGGAAACTGTTCCCCTAGCCGCAGCTCAGTAATTAGTAACGGACCTTTCTAGCAATGAAATTTGCAAAACTATCAACCTGTGTGGCCCTGAGTATTCTCGGGGCCACATTTGCTTATACTTCTAGCACACAGGCGCATAGAACAAGTTCCAGCCTTACAAGCGTGGTCTGGATCGCATCCGACAAGAATTTTGAAGTTACCCACCGCCTGCACTTGCATGATGTACAGCAAGCACTAAGGAACGTAATCGCTGACCCCAGCACAACAGCCTTTGACCCAGAAGGCCAAGCGGAACTGATCCTCTATATGGAGGAGACTTTTAGTTTTCAAAGTCCATCCGGTCAACTTGAACTGACGCCCTTGGGGGCGGAAGTGGAAGGCGATTATGTTTATGTCTATCAAGAGGCGTCAGTGAAAGAGATACCCCCAAGTATCACCATACAAGACTTAACTTTTCATGACATTTACCCTGAACAAGAAAATCAAGTTAATATTGAATATCAGGGAACTGTTACTTCGCTTGTTTTCAATGCTTCTGATGACAAAGCGAAATCGGCAAAATTCAGTGAGTAAAATAATATAAATCTCAACTTAGATTGCAAACTTACCGGATGACTTAAGCCGCTGTACCTGCCTTTGATAGCCATTTATCCAATTCCGCAGTCAATGCCTGTAGATTAATCGGTTTTGTTAAAAAACCATCAGCACCGGCGTTGATACACACTTGTTGTGCATCAGCTTGTGCGTCAGCCGTTAACATAACCACGGGTAAACTATTGATGGCTTGATCACCGTGTGCCTTGAGCAGTTTTGTTAACATTATGCCGTCCATCCGCGGCATATGAAAATCCGTTAAAACAACGCCGTATTGATTACGTTCAACTTCTTCATACGCTTCAACGCCGTCCGCCACGATTGTGTATGTATAACCAAGATGATCTAACGTAGTTGCGATAACTTTCTGATTTATCGGGTTGTCTTCGGCAATCAAAATTGAACGATTATCATTTGTATTAACAGCTTCCGTTTCACCTGAAGGCTTATGGTCTTCGGCCTCGTTAGTGTCTGCGATTTTATTGTTCTGGCGATACGACAATAACTGGTCATACAAGCGATAAGCATTAAGCGGCTTTGGAATAACACCGTTCACCCAATCGGTATGATCCAAGGATGTCATTGCAGAGCGCGGGGCAAGTGCCAGAACATTTAAATCAAATTCGTTCGCCATCACTTTGAGATAGGGAGTAATCTCGGGATTATGCTCGATATCATGATCAAAAAGAACGATATCCTGATATTCGCCTTCTCCCGTTTGCCTGATCATGCCATTCCAAGACTGCGGCGCTGTTGCGTCCAATAAGATCAGGTTTTCACAAACACTAGAAAGGGCACTTGATATCAAATGTTCTGTTTGCTCATGCATAACTGCAACATAAATATTTTTGGGTAATGATCCCTTCGGCAAAATTTCTAGCTGATTTTCTGCTGGAAGAAACGGGATAGAAAAATAGAAAACTGACCCGGTACCCACCGTGCTTTCGACGCCAATATCGCCGCCCATTAAATCAACTAGCCTTTTACAGATACTAAGACCCAACCCTGAACCGCCGAAACGGCGAACTGTTGATCCATCAGCCTGGGCGAAAGCAACGAACAAACGTTGAATTGCTTCTTCACTTATACCTATGCCTGTGTCTTCTATTCGGAAGTGAAGCATACCTTTACCGGTTTCCTTCCCAAGAGAAACATCAATCTTAACATAACCATTCTCGGTAAATTTAACCGCATTCGAGGTCAGGTTGAGAAGGATTTGACGAACTCTTGTAGAGTCGCCCAAAATATAGCTCTCAATATCAGGGGCAATATCAAAGAAAAGTTCTAACCCTTTACCATAGGCGTCAGCACCGCACAGTGCTGAAACGCTTGCAACAAGTTCCCGTATATTAAATTCAACCTCTTCGATCTCCAGCTTTCCGGCTTCGATACGTGAGAAATCGAGAATGTCATTAATAATTGTCAACAAGGAACCAGCAGACTGTTCAACAATTTCCACGAGCTCTTTTTGCTGATTATCCAATTCAGTTTTTGAAAGCATTTGGGTCATGGAAACTACACCATTCATTGGTGTACGAATCTCATGACTCATCGTTGCCAGGAATTCAGATTTAACTTTTGTCGCGTCCTCAGCTTTTGCTTTTGCTTTCCTAAGTTCACGTTGCTGATTTTCGATCTCCGTGATGAAGGAGCTAATTGACTTCGCGATACCAGTAATCTCATCTTTACCAGAAATAGTGATCAGATTGTCTTCTAATTCGCTATATTCCTGAACCTCTTTGTTCAAGCGGTTTAGCCTCGCCACAAAAAGCGAATGCACCATATAGGCTACTGCACCAATTGATAAAATCGTTAAGAACCCGGTCATCAGAATATAATTTAACTGTTCTTCAAAACCAGCATTAACGACCCGTACACTTTTGGTAACTTCTGCCCCAGCGGTTTGAAAGACATCGTCAGAAAGTTTCGTAACTTCCTCGTTCAACGTCAGAATTTGATTTTCCAAACCACGCACACGCGCTGTTAGCTTTAATCCTTCAACCAGACTTTCAAAGTATCCATCTTCGCCCAGTAATAAAGTTTCAAGGCGTTGTTCCTTAACTCGCATATCCTGGATAATATTTGTGGGCAAACCAGACCGCAGTCCCTCAAGGCCTGCGAGCTGTCGTGTTACATTGCGGCGTAAAACACGCATAGCCCGCAAACGACTGATATTGATACTTTGTACTGCAAGAGCAATACTGCCGGACACTCTACTTTCCCAAGCGAGTATTTGGACTTTTTGCTGGTCCGAAACATTTTCAAAATTTTGTATTCTATCGTCCAGCAATGAACTTAACTGACCTGCAATTTCACTACTTACATCTTCAGCGACAATGCGATTTTCGATTTGTTGATTTAACTGGTCAACGAGCTGGTTAATCGCACTCAAAATTCCTGCAAACGCAGCCGTGTTGGTTTGATCACTGAGACCGGAAGCCAATGCGTCAACCGTTTCAAACTGGCTGGTTATTTCGTTATATACCAGTCTTCGTTGAATTTGCGTATCAACAAGGGCAAACCTACGAACGGTACCGGTTAACGATGACGTTGCCGTTGACAAACGCGAAACATTTGCCGCATTGGGCAAGGTTTCATTGGTCAGATTCGATAGGGAAGTTTGAAAGCTTTTTACGTTGAAAACGCCGTACGTTCCTACAATACCAATAACGACAAACCAAACGAGCATGCCAATGGAAAATTTTCCCACGATGCTGGAGGAAAAGCGTATGTTATTTTGCTGAGCTATCTTATTATTATGTTTAAGCATCACTATTCTATCGAATATTGGTCCAAGCTATTCGTTTCGTGTCACGGTTCAAGAACGATTCTATTTTCGATTACCGAATTAATCGACCCCTTATCAATAACATATTGCGATAAAACTTCTCGTGTTAACTGACCACCTTCGGAAATTTCTAGTTTTTTGGCGGACGCAAGCATTTCATACCCATCTCCACCACCCGAAAGATAGTCGGTTGTGGCCAATTTATACAGTTTTGATTTATCAATGGGTTCGCCGTTCAACGAAACCGATACAGCCTTCCCCTTTGATAAGGAGTATCGGATTTCGAGGTTTGAAACTTGTGGAAAACACCCATCATAATCTTGACGGCAGGGAATACCATGTTCAACCGCATCCCAAATTTGCTGACCCGTGACCTCAAGAAGCGCAATTGTATTCCTAAATGGTAATTCAGCCTGCATATCACGGCGTGTCAGTTTATAGCCAACTGAATAATCACGGTCCCCTCTAATACTGCCACCGTTAATAAGTGCCACATCAGCGCCAACCTTCAGCCTAAGACTGTCAGCAAGCAAGTTTGCAAACGCATTTTCCTCACTGCGAAGCATGGCTCGATCAGTTGTTAATTCACTGGCGACCGTTCCAATAGGCATATTTAAAAGCTCTTCAAGAGGGGCAAGATGAAGATCAATCGCAGATAAAACATCCTCATCAGGTTCATATTGCTTTAAGTCAGGAATAACCGTTCTTACATCACTTATGACATATCTTTCGTCTTCCTGATCTATCGACACCGTCATGTCCAATATTTGGCGCCCATCAGCAATGGACCGCACATAAAAGGCATCACCTACCTTATGGGAAACGGTTTTGTCGAAACTGGTCTCAATCACGAGGTCAAACGTGCCTGAGGAAAACATTTCGTTAAAACCCCTAACATCAAAGTCCGCGGTCACGATGATCAGGTCTGCGCCTTGTTCCCGTAATCTCTTTGATTGTTCTACCGCAGATTTAAACGGATCTAAAACGCTGGTACGTTTAACCCCATAGTCCGTTAAAACAGCAGGTGATGTGAGGGCAACAATCCCAATAGAAATTCCGTTAACTGTAAATAATTCGCCGGGAGAAACTGTATTAAAGGGCCTGTTTGTTCTTAAATCTACGGTATTTGACGAAACAAAAGGAAACAACGCCTCTACCGCGCGCTGTATCAGCATATCTTCGCCGTATGCAAACTCACGTTTGGCAATAGCGAAAACATCAGGTTCAACGATATTTAAGATATCAATCATATGGGCGCCGCGATCAAGCGATGACAAGACTGCGGGTGATAAAGAATCGCCGCCATGAATTACAAAACTGTTATCATTTTTATCACGAGCTTGGTTGATGTATGCGGCAACACGGGCAAGCCCTGGTCGTTCATCCGTCTCTGACACCTCAGGCATATTAGAGAAATAAATGATACGAATGTCATCTTCTGCGTGTACCAGATGGCCTAAGGTCAACACGATAACAAGACCACCCCACATCTTCACCCATACATAATGCAACAATTCTTTAGCCATTAGCCATTCCAGAACTTCTAATTAGTAATTCAAGCCATAATGCTATACGAAACTTAACAAAATCATACTTTCTCTGATAAATTAAAGGCCTCCGGTGTCTCCATCTAAAAAATCCATGTTTTTTTAATAAAATCTCATCACAGAACTAAGTTCACATACAACTCACTGCAATTTGAGCCTGAGTTTAATTTCTATTTTCTTCGGAATGCATACTGTTTAGCCCATGTTCAACTTTGATCGGGAAATAGGGACATGATGTTAAACGTCAATACGCATAAAAAACGCTATCTAAAAACGGCCCTGGCAATAGGTCTATTTTCATCTATCGCACTCGTGCCTGGTTCACCAGTTATGGCATTTGAAGAAAGCAGTAATCATTGGGCTAAATATGACGCGTCTTCTTCTGCCCGCGTCGAACACCGGCCTATGACTTCAATTCTGGAAGCCATATCTGTTCGTAATAGCAAGCAGGATACAATCGCCTATTCAGCGATCAAAGGTCAGACTTTATCATATGTAAAAAGCTATATCCGGTACCTGGAGAACATTAAGGTTTCGACCTTAAACAGGGACGAGCAGTTGGCATATTGGCTGAATTTGCACAATATAGGTGTTATCAAGCTCCTTGCCGAAGAAAAGCGCGGATACCGCAAGGTCAAAAAATATCGCGGCACCCCTGGCAAACCCGGTTCAAAATGGTCTGAGAAGATTTTCAGTGTTGAAGGCCAAGAGCTATCGCTAGAGCAGATTGAACAAGAAATTCTTTTTGCGAACTGGAAAGATCCGCTAATCCTTTATGGTCTCTGCTACGGTACGCAAGGTAGCCCATCTATTGGAAAAGTGGCATTCACTGGCAGAACCGTCAAAGCGCAGCTAGCGGAAAACGCTCGTAAGTTCATCAACTCAACAAAGAATGTCAAAGTCAGTAAGAAAGGTGCTCAGGTCTCCAGTCTTTATACATGGAACAAAGCCAGCCTCTTTGACGGCGATGATCAACTCGTGCTCGCACACCTGAAATCATTTGCAAAACCACGCCTTGAGAAGAAACTTGCAGCAGCAGATGGTATCTATAAAGATAGATTTAGCTGGAAATCAAACGCATATGTTCCACGCGCACAAGCGCCTGCCGGCGGTGGTTTCGGCGGCGGTGGCGGCGGCGGTGGCGGCGGTGGATACGGCGGCGGTAGCTAAGCCCGCTCCCTAATCCGCGCCTGCGTCACATAAACAGCTGAGGAAAAACCTTATAAATAAGGCCACAGATATATTTCTGTGGTCTTATGCGTAGACAAAAAGGCTTGATCGAATGCATGCAAAACAACCATTAGCCAAGTTGCTGTTTGGGGCGTTTTTCATGGCAGCGGGGCTATTATCGCTGCGATTTATATCTTCCGCATTCGATTATTCAATTCACTGGCTCGATCGACCAACTGTTTTTGGCATTAGCTTAATGATGATGGCTGCAATCGGCTATTTCATTACTTTGCTTTTCTTGTCAAAAACCCAAACAACATCACGTATCTTCAAAGCAATTCTTTTATTCGGAATTTTCCTTAGAATTATTTGGTTCGGTTCCACCCCCATATATGAGGACGATTTTTATCGCTATTTTTTTGACGGCCAAATGTCCATAAATGGCCTGAACCCCTACGAGCATTCGCCTTCAGATGCGCTCCCTCCCATCCTGCCAGCCACAATCGAGGCGGACTTGAACAGCGCAAGTGAAGCGGAACCGAAAAACCCCACACTAATACAAATTGCCGAAACAGGGCCTGTCGGCAGAGTTGCTTATCCTTATGTTAGAACCATATACCCACCAGTGACTCAGGTTTTTTTCGCGCTTAGTCAATATATTCAATCATGGCACCTGGATACATGGCGCGGCCTATTATTCATGTTTGAAATTGCTACTTTATGGCTTTCAATAACGCTCTTGAAACTCCTCAGGAAACCAAGTTGGCAAATCGCAATTTACTGGCTAAATCCGTTGGTGATTACAGAAACAATGAATGCAGGGCACATGGATATTATCCTGCTGCCGTTTCTACTAAGCGCGGTGATTCTGTTTGTGAAAATGCGTGTCTCAATGGCAGGTAGTATGCTTGCAGGTGCTGTCGGCGTAAAAATATGGCCACTTATGCTGGCGCCGGTATTTTTTGCAAACTATATTAAAACGCCTAAAAAACTGATACTCGCCAGTATACCCTTCGCATTGATAACCCTGTTTCTATTATTGCCACAGGCTATTACCAAATTTGATAGTGACGCTGGATTAGTGACATACTCACAAAACTGGCACGTCAATGCGTTTCTATTTAGTTGGCTAGAAACAGTCTTCGTGGCAATAACGGATGACGCGGCTTTTATATCGCGGCTGGTGATAGGCGCTATTATAATAAGCGTTATCGTACTTCGCACCTTCAAACATGCTAAAACGGTTGATCAAACGCATGATACGAACATGCTTACGCAGACGATCCTTATACTAACCGCAAGCCTGTTTTTATTGTCACCGACAGGATATCCCTGGTATTATATTTGGCTAATTCCTTGGCTTACTCTTCACCCATCGCGCCCGTTATTGTTACTGACCGTTACTTTGCCTCTCTATGATTTGCGCTATCCTTTGTCCCTAAATGAAGATGACCCGGATGTATTCAACCGCCTGATTGTGCCGCTTGAATTCCTTCCAACGCTTCTATGGTTACTGATCGATTATATACGTAACCAAATTGGTAAAAGGCATATGTATGATTGAAGACAAGCATATTTCGGTTTTGATCCCTGCACTCAATGAAGCTGAGACAATTCCTCTGCTGCTTGAAGCGATACCCGAGTATGTTGACCATATCTTAGTCGTTGATAACGGCTCTAGCGACGATACAGCAATACTCGCGGAGGCTGGCGGCGCGGCAGTAGTATCAGAGTCGACTATGGGATATGGCCAAGCTTGCCTTACAGGAATAAAAGCGCTGCCGAGAACAGATATCATTGTTTTTCTTGACGCTGATTTCTGTGAAGACCCAAGCATGATCAAAACCTTGTGTGAGCCCATCATTCATTCAAAAGCAGACATGGCCCTTGGAAGCCGTATGCATAAGGCTGCGCGCCATGCCCTTACCTTCCCGCAGCGGTTTGGAAATGCCTTTGCCTGCATGCTGATGAATTTATTTTGGGGTAGCAATTATACGGATTTAGGCCCGTTCCGCGCGATAACACCAAAGGCACTCAATTCGCTTAACATGCAAGATCCAGACTTTGGTTGGACGGTTGAAATGCAAATTAGTGCGGCCAAACTCGGGCTTGATATCCTGGAAATCAACGTACCCTACCGTGACAGACTTTTTGGTAAATCAAAAATTTCCGGCACGATTAGCGGTGTTTTCAATGCCGGTAGCAAAATACTCTATGTCATAGCCCGCGAGTTATTGCGCGGCGAACCCAAAGCCATACCAAACGCTAAAAAAGCAAATCCGTACTAACTTACTTTATTGGTTCTAAAACGGGAACTAGTCCAAACAGGCGGTTTTTCAGGCTTCACTACAGGATGCGCCATAGGCAAAACAGCTATAACAACGATGGTGCCCAAGCATAACCCGTGCCTTCATTGCTTCATCCAATGACCCACCAAGGTCATAATCCTTATTGTCATCAACCAGAGTACAGGCATAAACCCGCATTTTACCGTCTTCTTTGACAACCATTTTAGAGAAGGCACACATAAAATCACGCCGACCCGCTTCGGTATGAAATTCGGTCATGCAATTTTCGGTTATTTGCGGGACATCTGCTTCGCTGAACGGCGTATTAAACTCGGGAAAAGCAACGATACGGGGCGGTTGATCAAACCCCATATCACCTACAAGGTCATGATAAATCGCATCAACAGCAGCACTGTCTTCACCCTCTGTCATATGGCGCGCGATCGATACATTAAACCCGCGTTCCAGAAGGGCCCGAATACCGATAACTGCGGAATCAAAACTGCCTTTGCCGCGGCCTTCATCATGTTTTTCGGCTTCATAATGATCCAGACTTACCCTGAAGGACACAGGGAATTTGGTTTCCTGAAGCATTTCCACCTGAGCAAGCCTTGATAACAGAGGCGCCGTCGCGTTTGTCAGCACCATACAAGGTTTAAACTGCGCAGCATAAAGAAGAATTTTTACAATATCTTTGGCGATAAAGGGTTCGCCGCCGGTAAAGGAAAATTGCTCGACCCCCATCGCGAGGGCTTCATCGATAAATGGTTTTGCATCCTCAAATTTCACAAGCCCCAAACGGGTATCACCAGGTTTTGATCCTTCAAGGCAAAACGGGCATGCCAGATTACACGCTGTACCCGTATGAAACCAAAGTTCCTTCAGCGCATGCGGTTGAATATAACCGCGTTTTTCACCCTTTGGGGTGTATAACCAGTTGTCCAAATCAGACCCACCAGTTTTGATCGACCCATCCATCCTGAAAACCCTTCAATTTAGCGGCGTGCCTTCATCTGTATCTTATTCGACCTTAGCAACATCCACCAGAAACCGACGCGGAAGGATCACTTTCGCCGAACGGGATATTGGTACCACACCCGGGGAAAATCCCATAATGCGTAGACCAATCGCCGATAAAGTCGAAATGTTCCTTAAAGCGCGTTTCAGAAAGCATACGGTATGTGTTTCCGCAAACTGGGAAAACCCGGCCTTTTTCCATGTAATGATGGCCATCGAGCGCGAATGCATCGCTTTGGTGCTCGACCGTGCCTTTATAAATTACCGCTTGCCCGTAGTCTTCGCACATTGGTTCAAGGTCGGGCAATTTAAACAATCTGTATGTAGCGGAATAGAAATTAATATTTCCAAGTTTGGCTGCGATCGCTGGATTACTGATACCAAGCGGGCGATCTGTCACTAACCGTGGATCGGCAAATCCGCTTGCCTTTGCAATATGCAGAAAATCATTCCAGTATAATGCGCCGCTCAGGCATTCACCGTGAAGGATGGGGTCTTTTGTCAGTTCAATTGGCACGCGGCGATCAGAATATACATCAGAGAAATACATTTCCCCGCCCGGCTTCAACAAACGGAATGCTTCCTTAAGCACCGCTTCTTTATCGTCGCACAAATTGATCACGCAATTGGAAACGATCACGTCAAAACTGCCTTCTTCCAAACCCAAATCACCAAGGTTTTCGAGATACCCCTTCAGAAACGTTACGTTTGACTTGGCATACCCAAATTTCTCACGGTGATACTCAAGATGACGGTTCGCAACTTCCAACTGTTCGTCTGTCATATCAACGCCGACAACACGGCCATTTTCACCAACCAGCTTTGCAAGAGCATAAGCATCCCGCCCTGACCCTGACCCAAGATCAAGGATCGAAAGCCCCTCCAGTGCCTCAGGTGCAATCAATCCGCAGCCATAATAGCGCATCATCACTTCATCATGAATTTCAGAGAGAACAGGTTTTAGAAAATCAGGCATGCTGGCTTCAGTACAACATGCGTCTGTTTGCAAATCGTCCGAGTTTTGCAGCACCTTTCCGTAGTATTCTTGAACCTTATCATGCATGTGAATAGTAACCTTTTCTCTATAAGTGGCTTTATGAACCTTATGTGCGAACCTTAATAGTATTTATAACCCTCAATGCAAATCACTGTTCTGCGATGTTGAGGATGTTCGATACCATCCTGAAATACGTTCAGCGGAAAAACCAAGCGCATATAGAAGCGCAAATATGCGATTGGACAGCGTTCTTTTAATAAATCCGTCCCGTTCCCAGCGCCGCGAATTCACGTATATTTCCAATGCCAAGGGAACAAGCAATCCACCGCGTTTCAGCCTTCGCATCAACCGGGCTTCTTCAAACAGAGGCAATGGGGCATGACCACCTGCCTTAAAGTATGTTTCAGCGTCAATGAAAAGGCCCTGATCACCGTAGGCAATCCCACCTATTCTTGACCTCAGGTTTACCCAATAGGCTAAAAACCGCTTGATGCTCGTCTTTGGCCCCGAAAATGCAAATTTGAAATACCCCGCGCGAACGCCGTCTGCATATTTTTTTGATATTTCATCAACACTCGAAGTATCCAAGGTAACATCAGCATGAAGGAACCAGAATATATTGCCGGATGCTACCTTCACGCCGCTAAGGATTTGTTTTCCCCTGTTTGCGTCCTCCGAAAGGTAAATTCCGCCTGCGGCCTCAACAATCGATTTACAATCACGAGAAGACGCACCATCAACAACAATGATCTCAGTACCATCCAACAATTCACAGCTAGCACTTAATTGCTTTAATGTTGGCAGCAATTCTGTCAGCGCCTCTTCATCGCGGTAGCAGGGAATTATGATACTTAATTTCGCTGTCACTTAGCCATGCCCCACGAGATTAAGTTCATCAAACACTTTGCATAATCGCTTCCGCTGAGGGCGATTGTCCCCTCTTAAATCATCAATACAGCGCTTCAGGTCAGTCAGAGTATCGATGTCATAGTGTCCGTCAAGAACCTTAACAGAAAGGTGCTTTTCTTCACACAGGCTGCGCAATTCATCACCTAAACTATCCGTGCTCCAGGGTAATCCGATCATATCCGGCCATGGCTTCCTGCCCCCCATCAGCGTAACACCACCATCATCCGAAGACGCAAGCGTTATATCGTAATCAGAAACTTGACTGAATATAAACTGATAGAATTTTGGGGATAAAATCGGTGCGTCCGAACCTATAAAATAGACATGCTTCGCCCCCTTATCCCGCACATAGTGGTCCACATGGTTCAACCGTTCGCCGAGGTTGCCTTCACTTTGTGCTATCAGGTCAAATTGGCTGCCAGCCATTTCGCGCCTCAAAAGCGCGCTTGCCCAATCCAGATCATCGCGTGCTTCAACCGCAAAAACACATCGCCCTTCCCATGTTTTCATATCTTCGGTTGCGCATAAAAGAAGGCATTCAGCAATTTGGTATGCTTTTTCAGGCCCGATTGAGGCAGCTAGCCGTTGCTTCCCAAATCCGAGTTTCGGACGCTTGAAAAACAATACCAATGTTGGTTCGTGATGACTCATATTTATACTTTTATGTCGGCAGTAAACTGGTATTAAAAGAAGCGATATTTTATTAGTTTCTAGGTCAACTTCAGCCTTGGTCGGTAAAGCATTCCAGACTTTAACTCAAGCGATAAACATTTCAATGCTATCGGTAACAGTTTAACTTCAACAAAATCTAACGCTTTTTGGCCAATTAATAACCAAATGGTCACTCGAATGTTAGAAATGTGTGTCTGGATATATGAGATGCAGTAACCTACTTAGTAAGCAGTAAACTATAGTGATGACAAGACGGGAAATGTTATGAAACTGACACACTTTGCCTATGCAGCCTGCATGATCCTCCTGACCTGGGATGTTGCATCAGCACAGTCTGGCCCTAAAGCTATTGAATATTGGACAGCACACAATCCAAATTCCACACAAATTGTGGACCATAGTGTTTGGGACCGCATTCTTCAGAAATATATCCAAACAACCGACGCTGGTTTGAACCTGTTTGATTATGGAGGTGTCAGTGCTGAAGACAAAGAAGCACTAGAAAATTATCTGGATGCCTTGTCTGACATTAAAGTAACGGATCTGAACCGCGAAGAACAGCGCGCATACTGGATCAATGCGTACAATGCTATCACTGTAAACCTGGTTATCGATGAATATCCTGTATCGTCTATCCGTAAAATTAACGGTGGCCTCTTTAACCTTGGACCGTGGAAAGATGATATTTTTGTTGTAGAAGACAAAGACATTACCCTTGATAACATCGAGCATGGCATTCTGCGCCCTATTTGGAATGATCCCCGTACACACTATAGTGTAAACTGTGCGTCTTATGGCTGCCCGAACCTTGTTAATCGTGCATGGACTGCGGAAAATATGGAACATTTGCTGGAAGAAAGCGCCCGTATCTTTATTAACAGCGACCGCGGTATTCAAAAGATTAGTGGTAATCGCATTGAAGTTTCGTCTATCTATAGCTGGTTCAAAGACGATTTTGGCGGCGACGACAAAAGTGTGATTGAACACCTTAAAAAGTATGCTGAAGGCGATAAAAAAGCCAAATTAGAAAAAGTGAACCGTATCAGCGACCATGATTACGACTGGAACCTGAACACTGTAAAATAATAATCACTAAGGGTGGTTCGAGGATACTTTCGCGATAAAACAGGAAAAACATATGACAACGCCAACAGAACACGAAAGCACGGCAGCCGCTAAGCCTGCTTGGAAACGCTTCCTTCCAATTGGGATCATTGTGATTGCCCTTATCGCTTTCTTTGCGACCGGCTTGAACGAATACTTTACGGTCGATGCAATTGCAGAGAACCAAAGCACATTGAAAGAATTTGCGCGGGATAACCTTGTTCTTGCGATGTTGGCGGTTGTTGTAATTTATGCAATTGCAACGGCGATATCTGCGCCCGTCGGCTCTATATTCACCCTGCTATCTGGGTTTATCCTTGGTACATTATATGGTGGTATTGCTGTTGTTGTTGGTGCCACCATCGGTGCGACAATTATTTTCTATGCTGGCCGTGAAGCTGCTGGTGATACACTAGCGAAGCTTGGCGGTGAAAAAATGAAAAACCTTGAAGAGGGTTTCGCCAAAGACGCCATGAGCTATATGTTCATTCTTCGCCTTGTTCCCTTGTTCCCGTTCTTTGTGGTGAATCTGGCGGCGGCAGCGTTTAGGGTACCTGCCAAAAGTTACGTAATCGCGACATTCTTTGGTATCATGCCCGGTACATTTGTATTTGCAAGCGTAGGTGCTGGATTCTCATCGATTACAGAATCAGAAAATATTGGCGCTGGCATTTTGCTACAGCCAGAAATTATTGGCCCTATCATTGGTCTTGTGGTCTTATCGCTCGTGCCAATCATCTATAAAAAAATTAAAGGCGAAGACACCGCAGAACCATCTGAAAACGGTGCATAATCACGGGACATAATCATGACTGAAATCATTAAAACAGATATTTGTGTTATTGGTGCTGGCTCTGGCGGCCTCTCGGTTGCGGCTGGTGCTGTTCAAATGGGTGCGGAAGTTGTTTTGATTGAAAAGCACAAAATGGGCGGCGACTGTTTGAACACTGGCTGTGTTCCATCAAAAGCGCTGTTGGCTGCCGGCAAGCGCGCCGAAGCGATGCGAAGCGGCGCACCATACGGTATCAAACCTGTTGAACCCGAAATTGATTTCGCCGCCGCCAACGCACACGTCAAAAACGTAATTAAAGGCATCGAACCCCACGACAGCGTTGAACGCTTTGAAAGTTTGGGTGTGAATGTTATCGAAGCTGCCGCAAAATTCACAGGACCAAACGAGGTTGAGGCTGGCGGTAAGCGTATACAGGCAAAAAAGTTTGTGATTGCGACCGGATCGCGGGCGGCCGTTCCCCCTATTCCCGGTATTGAGGATACTGATTATCTCACGAACGAAGAAATTTTCGATAATACGGTGTGTCCAGATCATTTGATTGTTGTTGGTGCAGGCCCAATTGGCCTCGAGATGGCAGAAGCGCACAAACGCTTAGGTGCTAAGGTAACCGTGCTTGAGAAATTTCAAGCCATGCCAAAGGATGACCCGGAGCTAACAAAAATCGTACTCGATAGTCTGCGCGATGAAGGCATTGATATCCGTGAAGGTGTTGATATCGAAAGTGTTTCAGGCAAAACTGGTGGCATTACCATTAAGCTATCTGGCGGTGAGGAAATAAAGGGATCACACCTTCTGATCGCTGCTGGACGCGCGCCAAATGTGGATAATATTGGCCTAGAGGCTGCTGGTGTGAAATACAGTAACCGGGGTATTGAGGTGGATGCGCGCCTGCGCACATCAAACAAACGTATTTTTGCCATTGGCGACGTTAAAGGTGGTTTGATGTTCACCCATGTTGCCGGATATGATGCAGGCATTATTATCCAGAATATTCTGTTCAAACTGCCTGCGAAAGCAAACTATGCTGCAGTACCTTGGGTAACCTATACCGACCCGGAACTATCGCAGGTTGGCCTGACGGAAGCACAAGCACGGGAAAAATTTGGTGAAAGTATCAAAGCGATCACATGGGAATACGCCGAAAATGATCGTGCCCGCGCTGAGCTGTTAACCAAAGGTTTGATCAAGGTTGTTGTCGACAAAAAAGGTAAGATCCTCGGCGCTGGTATTGTCGGCGCAAGCGCAGGTGAACTTATTCAAACATGGCAGCTTGCGCTCTCAAAAGGCTTTAAAATGCGGGATATGGCGGGCATGATATCAGCCTATCCAACCCTTGCAGAGGTTGGTAAGCGCGCAGCAGGCTCATTCTTTACACCTGCGCTTTATAGCGAACGGACCCGAAAAATCGTTAAGTTTCTATTGAAGATATAACCAACGGGTTTCAGTATTCAAATCAACGAAAAGGGCCAGAAACTGACCCTTTTACACGATCAGGTCTGAGTTTATTCAGTAACTCCTTGCGCTCTAGCCTCAGAAAAATATTGTTCTGCCCTATCAGGGTCAGCATTCACGCCGCGCCCTTCCCGGTACATGATACCCAATCGGAATTTGGCCCTTGCGTCACCTGGGTGCGCAGCACCTGTTTGGACTGGCATAACATAACCCGCAACCTTGCCTGCACCCGGCACATAAATATGAGTTTGGCCAGTACTCGGCGTCGCCGCAAGTTTATAATAAGATAAGGCTAGCTGATAATTCTGCTGAACTTCGCTTCCTTCTTCAAACAAACGGCCCAATTCATATTGAGTATCACGGTCACCCGAACACGCCCTCATCATTAAAGAGGATATGTGCGGCACTTTGCTTTCAGCGCTGCAAATTTTTTTATTATGGAATACCTGGCTACAAGCAGAACAGGTGAGGACGAGCAGTACCCCAATAATTGCCCGCATTAGCTGCATTTTTACCCCCTTAAAACATTGAACTAACAGTTAAAATCATAACATAATTTTAACTTCTTGGCGATAAATATGGCTTCGTTATGGGACTACGAATTACGATTTGGTTTGGATCACTATTTTTTCTAGGGGTTTAAATCATTAGGGGTCGTTAAGGGAAGATGCATGTTTGACGCAATATTTAATCGTCAGGAAACAAATAAATTTGATTCTGCTACAAAACCAGGAACCACAAAATCATCCATGAAAAAATCAGCTGCTGAAACCGATGCCATTCTGGCAGCACTTGATCGGTCGCAAGCTGTTATTCATTTCAAAACAGACGGCACGATTATAAGTGCTAACGATAATTTCCTGAACGCCATGGGATATTCACTGAATGAAATTCAGGGCAAGCACCATAAAATGTTTGTCACGCCTGAATATGCACAGTCACTCGAATATAAGGAATTTTGGAATCGCCTAGCGAAAGGCACCTTCCAATCTGCGGAATATAAGCGGATTGCAAAAGGCGGCCGTGAAATCTGGATCCAAGCGTCCTACAATCCGATTATGGATAAAAAAGGCAATGTTGTTAAAGTTGTTAAATATGCAACAGATATTACAGCACAAACCTTGCAAAACGCGAACTATCACGGTCAGATTGAAGCCATTAACCGCGTGCAGGCCGTTATCGAATTTGACCTTGAAGGGCACATTCTAGACGCCAACAATAATTTCCTGAATGCTATGGGCTATTCTATGGATGAAATACGCGGACATCATCATCAAATGTTCGTTGATCCCGATTATGCACTCAGTAGTGAATACGCTAATTTCTGGAAAAGCTTGGCTGCTGGTAATTTTCACTCTGCCCAGTACAAGCGATTTGCTAAAGGCGGCAAAGAAATTTGGATTCAAGCATCATATAATCCAATTTTTGATCCAAATGGAAAACCGTTTAAAGTTGTTAAATATGCGACGGATGTTACAGACCAGGTTCTAAAAGCGGCTGACTATAGCGGACAGTTGGATGCAATTCACAAAGCGCAGGCTGTTATTGAGTTTGACCTTGACGGAACAATTCGCATTGCCAACGATAACTTCCTGAACGCGATGGGCTATAGCTTGCCTGAGATACAAGGCAAACATCACAGAATGTTTGTTGAGGAAGGCTACGGCAATAGCACCGACTATCAAAGATTTTGGGAAACACTTGCGCGCGGCGAATATCAATCAGCAGAATTTAAGCGTGTCGCAAAAGGTGGAAAAGAAATCTGGATTCAAGCGTCATACAATCCGATTTTCGACCCCGATGGGAAGCCGTTTAAAGTTGTAAAATATGCCACAGATATTACTGATCAGGTGCATGCCCGCGAAGAAGCATCGCGTGTCGGTGAGGTTGTGGACAGTAACCTTGAAAAAATATTAGTCTCAGTCGGGGACGCCAACTCAAGAACGCTATCTGCTACTCATGCTTCCAGCAACACGCTGCAAACTGTGCAATCTGTTGCGTCTGCTTCCGAAGAGTTTCAGGCATCTGCGCAGGAAATTGCCCGCAGCATGGAACTGTCGCGAATGGAAGTTGAGAAAGCGATGGTTGAAGCAACCAATGCGGACGATTCTACGCAGAAGCTTTCTTCTGCGGCTGGCGCAATGAACAATATCGTTGAGGTTATTCAGGATATTGCTGGTCAGATTAACCTGCTTGCCCTCAATGCAACGATCGAATCCGCACGTGCCGGTGAAGCAGGCAAGGGATTTGCGGTTGTCGCGAGCGAGGTGAAGTCACTGGCCAATCAGGTTGCGAATGCAACTGCCCAGATTTCTGATGAAATTCAGGGTATGCAAAGTATCAGTGGTGATGTTGTCTCCCGCCTTGAAGGGATTAAAGGCGCGGTTGTTTCAGTGGAATCAAGCGTAACATCCGTTGCAAGCGCCGTTGAAGAACAAGTCGCAACATCAAGCGAGATCACTTCAAATATGCAAACTGCTGCAAGCGCCGTTGACGAAATTAATACTAATCTTGGATCAATATCCGACGCGATCAACAATGCAAATGCCTTTGCAGAAGAAGGCAGCCAACTCTATCGCTCAATCAAGGTCGCGTAACGCGCAAAAGATTGAATACGTAACCAAACAAAGCAAGCTCAGTGAAATGTTGCTTGCTTTGTATTTAGTGCCTAGTTGCTTCACCTTGTAGTATTAATAGATCGATCGACTCGACGAAGGGCTCAATATCAATGAAGTATGATATCAATAAAGTACGCGCTGAATTCCCTGCTCTTAAGCGTACATGGAATGATATACCAATTGCCTTTCTCGATAATCCAGCGGGCACACAGGTACCAAACCGTGTTCTCAAACTAATGAATGCAGCGCTGGTAGATTATAACGCCAACCTTGGTGGCTTTTTCAAAACGTCCCAGGACGCCGAAGCGCTTGTTATTGACGCACACAAAATCGCTGCGGAATTTGTAAACGCGTATGACTTCCGCGAAATCTTCTTCGGTCAAAACATGACCACGCTAACCTTTATGATGACACGCTCTTTGGCGCATACCCTCAAAGCTGGCGATGAGATTGTTTTGACCCGCATGGATCATGAAGGGAATGTTGCACCCTGGCTTCTTCTCGCGGAAGAGAAGAACCTGACCATCAAGTGGATTGATTTAAATCCGGATACATACGAACTGGACCTAAGCAATCTTGATACAGTCATCACAGAGAAAACCAAAATTGTTGCCGTAAATTATGCCAGCAACATCACCGGTTCAATTACAGATGTAAAGCAAGTTGTGACGGCGGCAAAAGCTGTCGGCGCAATCACGTATATTGACGCCGTACAATATGCCCCCCACGGTATTATCGATGTTCAGGATATCGGCTGTGATATGCTGGTATGCTCGTCTTATAAATTTTATGGTCCCCATCAAGGCATAATGTGGGCACGCAAATCCCTGCTCGAAAAACTAAAGGCCTACAAAGTTCGGGTATCATCTGATGAACTCCCTGAAAAATTTGTGACAGGCACTGAAAGCCGGGAAGCATTGGCAGGCATTATTGGTGCGCTTGAGCATTTTGAGTGGGTCGGTAGTGCGTTCGGCGGTGACTTACAAGCCGCCTTATCAGGGAGAAACGAACTCCAATCCGATATTCAGGCTGGCGTTCGGAAAATGACCCAACATGACATGACGTTAGCAGATCAACTCATCAGCGGAGTTAAATCGATTAAGGGAACCAAAATCATTGGCATTGATGATAAAAACTCGTTCTCGCGCAGGGTTTCAACTGTTTCATTCATACATGACAAACACCATCCGGATGATGTTGCAAAATATATGGCCAAGCGGGGAATCTCGATCTGGAGCGGTCATAATTACGCCCTAGAGCCTATCAAGCGTTTGGGGTTATTAGATAAAGGCGGCGTTATTCGTGTCGGGCCCACACACTATAATACAGCAGGCGAAATCGACCGCTTTTTAAATGCGTTCGAGGACTATGTGAAAAACGACTAAGCCGTTAGCATTGCTATCCAATAAGCTTTTGTATTTTTTCCTGCATCGCGGGTAAAACATCGCCCTCAAACCATTGATTTTTCTTAAGCCAGATATTGTTCCTCGGGCTTGGGTGGGGAAGCGGCATCAACCCATCATCAAAATAATCTGCCCAATTGCGAACGGTTTCGGTCAGGTTCTTTTGAGCACGCTCCTTGAGGTGCCATTTAATCGCATACTGACCTATAACCAGCGTCAGGTCGATATCAGGCATTAAATCCAACATAGCTTGTCGCCAGTTATCAGCGCATTCTGGCCTTGGCGGCAAATCACCGCTTTTGCCAGTACCGGGATAACAAAACCCCATTGGCAGGATAGCAACCTTTTCAGCATCGTAAAATGTCGTATCATCGATCCCCATCCATTCCCTTAATCGCTTACCGCTGGGGTCATTAAAGGGAATTCCTGTTTCATGCACCCTTATACCGGGCGCTTGGCCCGCGATGAGCACACGTGCATTTGGATGAATTTGGAAGACAGGACGCGGCCCCATAGGAAGGTGCGCGTTACATATTTCACACGCCTTCGCTTGTTCGCTAATGGTTTGAAACGACATATTCATAATCCCCTGTTAACATGCTTTGGCGAAGAAATCTTATCAGATATTCATGTATCATCAGTATAATTGGCCCCGCCCAAGGGTACGGGAAAAAGACGGGGCCAATGATCCAAACACAAGGGGCTTGATGATAACTAAATGTTTGAATCTAACTTGGTCATCACACACACGCCGTACAAAACAATAAACCGTTTCAAACATTATGTGCGTGCTTGACTTGAACCATATTATGGCAATTACCGATGTTATCAATGTCTGTTAGTTCGGCTTTTTTGCTCATTCGTCCAACACGCCTCTAGACAGAGGATACTTTCCCCTATAAAAAATCATCATCATATGGACGAATATTGTAACCAATCACAGTGATAAATAAGCGATAAAGGGGTGGAACAATGGACGTATTAAGTGACATTCTTGATGTTCTGAAATTCAAAGGTTGTCTGTATTTTACAACAAACTTTGGAAGTCCTTGGGGTGTAAAAGTTCCTCATTACCAAAATACCGCACGGTTTCACCTTGTTACGCAAGGATCGTTATGGATTACAGTGGCCGGCTGTCCTGACCCCATCAAAATAGAAGACGGGGATTTCATTATTATCCCGCATGGGGCTGCCCATGAAATGCGCGACAATATTGATAATAGCTCCACGATGCTCAACAGTCATGATGATGGTACTTTCGATGATGATGGAACCTTCCGGTTGGGTGACCGCGAATCCGAAGACATTACCCGTCTTGTCTGTGGCCATTTTGAGTTTGATAGCGGTTTCCAACACCCTCTCTTAGAACAATTGCCCTCATATATTCTGATCAAAAAAGAAGAAGCAGAAAGTGTTCCCTGGTTCAACCAGGCCCTTTTGGTAATGGCAAGCGAAGCAGGCGATAACAAACTCGGCTATAGTGAAATTCTGAAACGAATGTCTGAAATTCTGTTTATCCATACAGTACGCCTTTGGAGTGAACGGGAAACCGGCAAAGCGAACTTCATAGCCGCGGTCACGGACCCCAAAATTGGCCGGAGTTTGAACGCCCTGCACGCAGAGCCCAATTGCCGTTGGACCGTAGAAGATTTGGCAAAATCCGCTGGTATGTCACGCACGGCCTTTGCCGAACAGTTTTCGAAACTAACCGGCCTTACACCCATGCAATATGTTACCGTCTGGCGTATCCAAAAGGCCCAGCGTATGCTTATCGAAAATGATGTATCGGTTGAATGGGTTGCCTCACAAGTAGGGTACGAATCTGTTGCCGCGTTCAGCCGCGTATTTAAAAAAATTGCTGGTGAAGGCCCGGGTGCATACAGACGCAATAATCGAAACACGCCGGAAATGGTGCATTAATAGAGACCCAAAACAGGTCACTAACAAAACACCTAGCCGTTGATTTTCTATATCATTAACTGAAAACAAAGGCCGCATTACAGAAAATGCAGCCTTTTTATAATTAATTTCTAATCACTATATATGATCGGTTCATGCATCCGATTTGATAAATTTATCAAACACTTCCACCAATTCTTCTGGCTTATCTTCCTGAATGAAATGGGCACCATCTTTAATTGTGGTATGCGGTTGCCCTTCTGCACCTGGCACCACTTTATGCCAGATTTTATCACGCCCTTTCGTAACCGGGTCACTATCACCAAACGCTGTCAGAAACGGCTTGTTCCACTTGGCAAAGACCTCATCCATCACGCGTTGGTTTTGCAGTAACTGGGACGGAACCATTGTTGGAAATTTACGGATTGCCGCCATATATTTTTCGTCCGGGAACGGTGCAGCATAGCCCGCCAGTTCCACATCAGAAAGTTCACGACTCGTCGATTGCTGGAAAAGACCAGCAAGGTCAAACGTAGGTGTGTGTTTTGCCCACGCAACCCAACGGGTAAAACGAAACTCGCCTTTATCGGCAATCGTCTCAGGCTTGCCCTCTTTCATAACCATCAATTTAAAAAGCGGATAGGATAGCCAGCCCTTTATACCGCCCATTGCGGGCAATCCGGTGTTAGAAAGCATAATTCGGCCAAACCGCTGGGGCGCAGACGCAACCATACGAAGCCCAATCAAACCACCCCAATCCTGAGCAAACAAGGATACATCGCTGAGGTCAAGTTCTTTCATAAACGCATTCATAACATCGATATGCATCTGATAGTTATGATCATCACGGTTAAGCGGCTTGTCTGATTTCCCGAATCCCACCAGATCAGGTGCGATAACACGGTATCCAAGCTTGGCAAGCAAGGGAATCATATGACGATACAGGTAGCTCCAAGACGGTTGCCCATGCATCAAAAGAACAGTTTTCCCGTCTTTGGGACCTTCATCCACATAGTGGACACGGTAACCATGAAGTGTGACATAGTTTGCTTCAAACGGATAATCCGGAAGATCCTTAAAGCTTTCTTCCGGCGTCGTGATTACTTCACCCTTTGTCCAACTTGTAGGCGCCTGCATCATAAAAAGCGCAACAACGATCAGCGCAATCAAAATTCCAATACCGAGCATAATTTTTCCAACCATATAACTAACAATATTTTTGCTTCATTAATTTAGGTAATCATGTCATCGGTGCGCCTGCAACCGGAAAAGCATCAACTGTATGTGAAAAAATACCCGCATCGAATAAACGATACGGGTATAGGTACGCCAATAGGCTATAACTGAAAGGGGGTCAGTTTTATAGTTTCCTTAGAGGTCTTCAGCCGCTACTTCAGCGATTTTTTTCCACTGAGCGTCAGCTTTAGCAATGTTACCAGGAACGTCTTTGTTCCATACTTTTGCAACATCTTCGTTAAGGTTCAGGTAAAGAGTACCGTCAACGATTTTCCAAACAGTTGGGTCGCCTACGAATTTTTTACCAACAGCCGCACCGTATGCACAGTATCCACCATATGCTGGAACGTATTTAGCTGGAGCAGCTTTAAATTTGTTTAGGTTTGCTTCAGTAGCAAAAAGGTATGTTGAACCATTGTAGTTGAACGCGAAGTTACCAGAACCACGAACTGGTGTACCACCGTGGTAAGAAACGGCGTCATAACCGCCAACAGCAACAGTGTTTACGTCAGCAGATGCAGCTGAAACGAAACCGAATAACGCGGTAGCAAGTACCAAAAAGTTACGAATAATTTTCATGTCTAATCTCCAATTTTGGCCTAACGGGGAAGAAAGCCCGTTCGCTCGAGAGGTAAATGCCAATTAAACCGCATTCTTTCAATGCTTGTAACACCGAGAAAATTGCTCATTCGTTCGGAACAGACAAAAAACACGGAATATCTGCGCTTTTTCACGCCTTCTATTTCTTGATGATAATCTTATCGTCCTCTAGTCTGACCCAACCAAGGGAGGCGAGCATGCTATATCAAAGAATAATCGTTATTATACTAATCGTGGCTTTAATGACGGGCACAGCATACGGCAATGGTAACGAGATACCGTTCACCGACAAAGAAACCGCAGACTTTCTTCAGGCCACAGTCTCTGGAACGCGTGCGAAACACGATCTTACAGAATTAACCCGCCACCACCGCATGCGAGGTTCCGTTGGATATAAAAGGGCCGCTAACTATATTAAAGACCAGCTAAAGCAGGCAGGCCTGGATCAAGTCGAACTGCTATCGCTCCCCGCAGACGGCGAAACGTTTTATGGAACACAGCGAAGCCGCAAAGCCTGGAATGCCAAAAGTGCAGAGCTTTGGCAGTTGGAGGAAAATGGTCGCACCTTGATCGCACGTTATGCCGACAATCCCGTGATTTTAGCGCAGGACAGTGTTTCCGGTAATGTAACCGCTGAACTTGTTGATGTTGGTGCAGGCGTCCAAGACGACGATTTCAAAGGCAAAGACATAGAAGGCAAGCTTGTCCTTACATCATCACAACCCGGCGCCACCGCTCCCCTCGCCATCACAAAATACGGCGCTGCGGGCATTATAAGTTACGCGCAGAATCAGAAAAGCGCATGGTGGAAAGCAGACGATCGTCTGATCCGGTGGGGACACCTCGATAGTTTTGGAGCTAATAAAACCTTCGGCATTATGGTTTCGCTTAGACAGGCCAGAGCCTTTCAGAAGCAATTACGTGATGGTAAAACCGTGAAGCTTCAGGCACAAGTTGATGCAGAGCGATCAACAGGCAGTTATGATATTGTCTATGGCCGAATTGACGGCGCTAACCCCGCTTATGCTAATGAAGCCATCGCCTTTTCTTGCCACCTAGATCATCAACGCCCTGGCGCAAATGATAATGCTTCGGGCTGTGCCACAATTTTGGAAATTGCGCGCAGTCTTATGCTGGGTATTAAAAATGGTAGTTTAGAGAGACCTGCCCGCCCTATTCTGTTTTTCTGGCCGCCAGAAATTGAAGGAACCATTGCGCTTTTAAATGCACGGCCTGATTTTGCTGATTCTATCAAATCGGTCATTCATATGGACATGGTTGGTGGCGGCCGTGTAACCAAGGCAATCTTCCGAGTATCCAGAGGACCAGCCAGCAGACCCTCCTTTGTAAATGATGTTGCTGAGGGAATTGCACTTGCAGTCAATGACCAAACTGAACGCTTTGCCAGTGGTGAAGATGTTTCTTATCCACTTGTTGCACAAGATGGTGGCCGCGAAGCACAAGGCGCTATTACCGGCCGCTTCTCGCTTGGTTCAGATCATCAGGTTTATAGCGACAGCTCTTTTGCAATTCCTTCTATTTATCTCCATGACTGGCCAGACCGTTTCATTCATACAAACTTTGATACACCTGCCAATATCGACACAACGAAACTTAAACGCGCAGGATTTATTGGCGCGGCGAGCGCATTGACCTTATCGAATTGGGGGACCTTAACGGCAAAATCGAGCATTACACCAGATTATATCACTGTTAGCAGGAGCGCGATTTTAAAACGTGCCGCAATAACCGCTGAACGTGCCAGCAAGGTGGACGCGAATGAAGCCAGTAATTTATGGCACTATCACTGGCAATATGAGGAAGCCATTGCCCGGTCGAGCGGGCTGAAAGCCGATAATGCAATCTTTAGGCTGATCGATAAACTAAAAGGCCTAGCCACACATAAGCCAATTGCGCCGAGTTCGCAGGATGGCCATCATGTATTCAAACGCAACAAAGACCTGAAAGGGCCAATGTTTGCATTTGGCTATAATTACCTGACCGCAAATTTAGGCGCAGATGAAGCCGCCAAACTATCATTACCGAAAGAGAAAAACCTCTGGGGTGCCAGCGGTGCTTATGGGTACGAAGCTTTAAACCTGGTTGACGGTAAACGCAGCGTCCAGGAAATCAGAAATATCTTATCGGCCGAGTTTGGTCCCGTCAGCCTTGAGAGTGTTCTTGAGTATCTGAAGGCCCTCAAGTCAATTAATGTTATCGAAGGCCTATAGGTCACAAGAGTAAGCTGCCATGCCATCCATACCAAACACATCGCCAAAGGATCGCGGCGAAGAAATCTATGAGATCATTATTGATCAAGATAACATCTCTCGCTTTCAGAAGCGACAGTATGAGTTCACCCCCTACGGTGGGATGTTCATATCTGAACAAATCAATGCTGTAAATTTTCGCCTTCGTGAAAGCGACGCGGGTTATGAAAGCGATTGGCATGTGGCTGGCGATCCCACCATGATCATTATTCTGGCAGGGGCTTTAAAAATAATCCTTCAGGATGGTAATTCTCAAACCTTCGTCGCTGGGGATAAGTTTATCGCTGGCGATTACATAAAAGTTGGACAGGAGTTTTCTGCCGACATTCACGGACATAAAGCAAAGGTTATTGGCGATGTAAAGTTACGCGCCGTTCATATCAAACTCGCGAAACGACGCTAACAGACTAAGAAGTCGATTGACCTTCACAAGGTGATCTATACAAAGAGCAAGCACGCTAATCATATTAAAGACTGCTTTCAAACGATGGCTCCCGATGACCTAAGACATACTCCGCTGGTTTTGCTCGACGATAATCGACAACCGTTTGAACCCAACCGATCGATACTCTTTACAAACCCGGCACACATCATCAAAGCCAACGACTTCAGCGAAATTGAAGACGCCATTCTGGAAATCGAGGAATATGCTAGGCAAGGCTATTATCTGGCTGGATGGCTTGCCTATGAATGCGCTTATGCTTTTGAACCCAGACTAGGATCATTATACAAACAAAAAAGCAACGAGCCCCTGATTTGGATGATGGCGACAAAAAGCCAGAAAACCCTCTCTCCTGCGGAGGTGGAAAATTTTCTAAACACTTCCAATCGGGGGAACCAGCGGCATGTAAGTCTATCGAAACCTGATATTCAGGTTAAGAAAGCGGACTATGTACGTGCTGTTGAAGCCATCAAAGACTATATTCTGTCAGGCGATGTGTATCAGGTGAACTATACAATGCCTGTGGCTTTTGACCTATCAGGTGACCCGTTAGCGCTGTATCAGAACCTTCGAAGAACCCAACCCGTTGCTTACGGCGCATATATCAATACAGGCAAACATCAAATCCTATCGCGCTCCCCCGAACTTTTCATTGCAAAGAAGAATTCTAATCTAACTGCAAAACCAATGAAGGGAACCGCAAAACGCGGCACATCATATGAGAATGATTATAAGCGCGCCCAAAATTTACGGTCGGATGTGAAATCCAGGGCAGAGAACCTGATGATTGTTGATTTACTGCGCAATGACTTATCACGTATTTCAGAACCGGGGTCTGTTGCAGTCGAAGACTTGTTTGACATTGAAACCTACCCGACGCTTCATCAAATGACATCAACTGTCAAGGGCAGCTCAAAACCAAACCTGAATGTATCAGAGATGTTAAAAGCGATCTTTCCATGTGGTTCTGTAACAGGCGCTCCGAAAATACGCGCAATGGAGATTATTGCGGAACTGGAAACTGCACCACGCGGTGTTTACTGTGGTGCAATCGGCTATATCGCCCCAACAACTGACCCAAATGGGCTGGACTGGCAATTCAATGTCCCCATCAGAACCTTGGTTATCGAACAAGATAAAATCAACAGTCTTAATGGTATTCCCAACTATAAGGGTCGCTTTCATATCGGTAGCGGAATTGTAACCGACAGCAATATCGAGGATGAATATAATGAATGCCTATTAAAGGCCGACTTCATCACCAACGAAACTTCAGAATTTTCCTTGATCGAAACCTTGCGGTGTCATAACGGGGCCTGTCTATTCAAGGATGAGCATTTGCAGCGTATTCGAAAGAGCGCAACCTACTTTGGCTATCGATGTGACGTTGAGGAAATCAATACCCATTTATTAACACACATATCAAAGCTCGATCACTCTGAAACTGATTTTCGTATCCGATTGCTTCTCGACAAGCATGGTGCATGTTCGATCACCAGTGTGCCCATATTGCGTAGCCCTGTTGTGACCAGCCTGAAAGATATGGATGTTAAAGCTAATGCTACTGACAAATCACTCAAGGTTGCTATTTCAAAACAAAAAGCCTGTTCTTCAGATAAATTCCTTTATCACAAAACCACAAACCGCGCGATCTACGATCAAGGCTTTCAGCTTGCGCAGCAAGCCGGATATTTTGATGCTTTATTTCTGAATGAACGCGGTGAAATTGCTGAAAGCGCCATCCACAATATTTTCGTACTGATAAACGGGGAATGGATTACACCAACACAATCGTCTGGTTTACTTAATGGCGTTTTAAGGCAAAGGTTGATTGAACAGGAACATGTTATTGAACGAACTATAACGCACGATGACCTAAAGCGTGCTAGCATAATCGCGCTTGGTAATAGTGTGCGTGGTTTAACAATAGTGACCTTTGACCCCGGCTATGAGATATAAGAGTAAAAACCATGAAGCTTGCACGCCTTCTAATCGAGGATACTGAAAAGATATGCTTGATAGCAGAGCAGCACTATCTCCCTATCAGTATGATATCCCCTAAACTAAGTGATGACTTGTGCCATTTTCTTGAAAAGGTCAACTGGGATAGACTTGTAGCGGATGCGCTTGCAAATACTGGATGGCAAAACCTTATGGAGCCTGTATGGCTACCCCTTCTCAGCAGCAACAGCAGAATCTTTTGCATTGGGAAAAATTACCGTGACCATGCGAGAGAAATGGGTGTGAGTGAAAACGACCTCAAAAAGGCGCGACCGGAAGCGCCAGATATTTTTGTTCGGTTCCCAAGCAGTTTCAGCGCGCATAATTCGACAATCCATTTCCCGTCGTCTGAACCTTCATTCGATTATGAGGGCGAGCTTGCCGTTATCATCGGCAAATCCTGCTCAAACATTGCCGAACGTGATGCAGAAAAGTATATCTTTGGCTATACAACTGCGAATGATGGGACAGTACGCCGTATTCAAAAACGAACCAGCCAGTTTACGCTCGGAAAGAACTTTGACCGCTCTGGCGCCATTGGCCCAACATTAACACACGCGTCACAATTTGATCTTGATCAGAACACTACCATTAGGACGGTTGTTAATGATAGCGAAAGGCAGAATGGACGCATCAACGATATGATATTTTCAACTCAGGAAACGATACATATCTTAAGCCATATTACAGAGCTCCAACCCGGTGATATTATCCTTACCGGAACACCCGCAGGTGTGGGGGCGGGATACACGCC
Organism: Kordiimonas sp. SCSIO 12610; assembly: GCF_024398015.1. Classification (GTDB taxonomy): domain Bacteria; phylum Pseudomonadota; class Alphaproteobacteria; order Sphingomonadales; family Kordiimonadaceae; genus CANLMI01. Next base: position 671,291 of record NZ_CP073747.1, on the reverse strand, counting down.
ACCAAAGTATCTTAAAGACGGTGATCAAATAGAAATACAGATTTCCGGCCTTGATCCGCTCTCTATTCGTGTCAAGCAAGACGAAATGAGTGATTAATTTCAAATATCCGCAAAAATCCGATCTATTTGTTAACGCGATTTTAGACTTTAGTATGTAGATTCAAATACATGATCGATGATCTAAAGTTATAAATAATCAATGGATGATACATGCATCAACGCGCAAATGGCACTGACGACCTGAATAAACACTTCAGCAATGCAAACGCTTCACCACATGCCAAAATGTTAGCAAGCAGGCTGTGCGATCATATGGGCCTGGACGGCGCCATCAGAATCAGTACAGAGAATCAGTGGCACGGTATTTTATCTATTTTAGAAGATATCAAGTCACAGCAACGTTGATCTCGATATCAACTACACCAAATCTTGATCACACTCGACGTTACGTAATTCAGCACGTAGATCGTATCTCTATTCACCTCTTTGACCGATTTTAGATATTATTTCTCCTTTATAATATTGACTTTATTTTAAAATGATATATTATTACATAATGAATAATAATTTAGACGTACTACCGAGAATGAGGCGTTTTTCTGGCTAAATGTAAGAAAAATAAAATTTTCACTTGGCTTTGTGAAAGATTCTTGGATGATAGGCAGCGAGCTTGGCTGCTCGTTGCTGACTTGAGAGTGTATCACTCGTGACATGCCCTCAAGTAACATAAGAAAAACAACAGCTTGTGAGAGGTTATACCTCATATAGGTTGCAACAATAAGCACATGAGCTAACGAATCTGTAAATGATTCGACGCTTAGAGTAGTCAGCAAATTGGGAGAATTAGGTTTAGAGGTGCATAAAAATTATTCTACAACTTTCGTTGTGTGGATAACATGCGCTTTGATCATTTCCTGATTTTTAGGGTAAAGGCCGATTAATATAAGCTTTTTAAGTTTATGATATTAACAGTCTTTGCATGGTTTAACCGCCGTATGTGGCCTTTGGGTTTATATACGGCATCAATAAAACCCATGTGGGCAGAAAATGGATAAAGCTAAAGTGAAACGTATAGCTGTCTCAACACTTGCTGTCGCTTCTATTGTTCTTGGAGCTGGCCTTGCAAATGCGCAAGACCCTCGCCTCAAGTCAGTTATTGATGAAGTAGACGAAAGCAATAAAATCGCTCAAGCATCACAGCAAACTATCGATGGAATCTCTGATGCAACTTCAAGAATCTTTGGTGATTACAAAGCATCACTAAAAGAAAACGCTGGTTTACGTGCATACAATACACAGCAACAACGTGTAATTGACCGCCAACTTGCTGAAATCAATAAAATTAAAACATCAATTGGTCAGATCGATGAAATTAAACGCCAGATTACACCATTGATGCTACGTATGATCGACCAACTGGAAGATTTTGTATCAATCGATACACCTTTCCAAATCGATGATCGTAAAGAACGCGTTGCTAAATTACGCGACTATATGGACGATCCAAATATCAGTGACCCTGAGCGTTTCCGCCTCGTTCTTGAAGAGTACAAGCGCGAAGTACAGTATGGCCGTACAATCAATGCCTATGAAGGATCTTTGGATGATGGTCGGAGTGTAAACTTTGTTCGCCTCGGACGTGTTGGTTTCTACTATCAAACAAAAGATGGTTCAGAAACCGCGATTTGGGATAAGACGAATAGTACATGGGTAACAAATAACGAATATCAACGTGCTGTCCGCCAACTTCGTCGTATGGCTGGTAACACTGTACAAAAAGACGTTCTCGTACTGCCTGTAGCAGCGCCTACACAGGGGAATTAAGATGAAAAAATTTATCGCAACCGCCGCAATCGTCCTCGCAGGATTCTCTGTCACTGCTCAGGCACAGCAAGCTGACCTTGATGCGCTTTTAAAGAAAGTACAAGACGGCACGCTGAATGAAGAAGCTGCTCACAAACAGCGCGAAGCTGAGTTCCGTGCGAACCAGGCGCAGCAACAAAATCTTTTGAATGCGGAGCGTCGTACAACAGCTCAGCTAGAGCGTGAAAGTGCTCGTTTGGAAGAGCAGCGCCGTGTTAACGAGCAAGAAATCACTAACCAACTTGAAATTCAACGAAATCGCTTAGGTCAGTTGCAAGAACTATTTGGTGTTCTTCAGCAGGCTGCAGGTGATGCCCGCGCTGTTATTTCTGGCTCACATGTAACAATCGATAATCCAAATCGTATGGACCCGATCAACGTTCTCGTTGCTAAAGCTGCTGATGATGCACAGCTTCCAACGATCGAAGATATCGAAGCATGGCCGGCTCAAATGCTTCTTGAAATGATTGGCTCGGGCCAAATCAAAACTTTCCAGCATGAAGTTGGTCGTAATGATGGCAATAAAGAAGTTATTGATCTAACCCGTATTGGAGACTTTGGACTTGTTGGAAATGGTCGCTACTACACATTAACCAATAACGGTGATGTTCAGGAGCTTGCACGTCAGCCTTCTGGCCGTTTCACCGGTACCGTTGATGGTTTTCAGAGTGCCTCTTCTGGTGACATCGTTGGTTTGGGTTTAGACCCAACTCGCGGACAGCTGTTAAATATTGAAGTTGAAAAGGCGACCTTGGAAGATCACCTGGCTAATGGTGGACCGATTGGTTACATTACACTTGGCCTTGGTGCAATTGGTGTACTATTGGCTGTTATTCAGTGGCTATATCTCTTTGTTGTTGGCGGTAAAGTTCGTAGTCAAATTCGCAAAGACGAAGCAAACACAAACAATCCACTGGGGCGTGTCCTTGCCGTTTATGAAAGCAACAAAAACGTAGACGTTGAAACGCTTGAGCTTAAGCTTGACGAAGCAATTCTAAAAGAAACACCTGCTCTAGAGCGTTTCTTGACAGTTGTTAAGTTGATTTCTGCTGTTGCACCGCTCTTTGGTCTGCTCGGTACGGTTACAGGTATGATCCAAACCTTCCAGGCGATCACACTCTTTGGTGCTGGTGACCCACAAGCGATGGCTGGTGGTATTTCTGCGGCCCTTATCACAACAGTGGAAGGTCTTGTTGTAGCGATCCCAACACTTCTTCTACACAGCTTTGTTTCTGGTTCGTCTAAATCCATCATTCATGTGTTGGAAGAGCAGTCAGCTGGTATCATTGCTGTTCACGCCGAGAAGGAGGGCGCGAATGCTTAGCGAAGCCCTCAACGCGATCCGGGCTTTTATGGAACAGGGTGGTGAAATCCTGTTCCTACTCCTCGGTGTCACGTTCATTATGTGGGTGCTTATCGTTGAGCGACTTTGGTATTTCTCGCTTGAATATAGAAAGCAGAAAAGCCGGGTTGTGGAAGCTTGGGAATCACGCAGGGAACGGAGATCATGGTATGCCCATAAAATCCGCACAGCGATGATTTCAGAAGTAAACCATGACCTTAATAAAAGTGTTAATCTGATTAAGACGCTCGTTGCGCTTTGCCCGTTAATCGGCCTCTTGGGAACGGTTACAGGCATGATCGAAGTATTTGCCGTACTTGGTAACACTGGATCATCAAGCGCTCGGGCTATGGCCGATGGTGTATCAAAAGCAACAATTCCGACAATGTCAGGAATGGTCGCTGCACTTTCTGGTCTGTTCTTAAGCACTTATATTGAACGCCGTGCTAAACGCGAGTCTGAAAGACTTGAAGATAGCCTCACAATGGATCACTAGAGTTAGCCTGGAGAGAAGTACATGCGTAAATTTGCGAAAGGTGATGATGAAGCAGAAGTAAACATGACTCCGATGTTGGACATCGTGTTTATCATGTTAATCTTCTTCATCGTGACCGCGACGTTTGTCAACGAGTCAGGTATTGAAGTTAACATCCCTGAGGATAATAATAATTCGAACCCTCCTCCACCGGATGAAGACAAACGGGCAATCGCCTTTATAGTTGATGGAAACAATCGGATTTCACACGATTTCCGTACGATCGATATTTCGTCAGTTTCTTCAATTATTAAACGTGAAAGCGTTGAGCGCCCAGAAGCACCTGTGGTGATCCAATCAGCAGAAAGCGGTTTTTCAGGAACAGCAATTCGTATTTATGATGCTGCCCTAGAAATCGGTATTCCTGCAGAAAAAATTGTTTGGACGCGTCGTAAATAAAACGACTTAAAATAATGTTGGGGGGTAAGCCCCCCACCCTGTGATGGGCACCCATGTGGGTGAAGTGGAGATAAGTAAATGCGTGATCATTCACAGCAAGATGACGATACCGAAATTAACATGACACCGATGCTCGACATCGTTTTCATCATGTTGATTTTCTTCATCGTAACCGCTGTATTTGTGAAGGACTCTGGCGTTGAAGTTCAGAAGCCGGAAGCGATTACAGCAATACCGCAAAAGCAGATCAGTGTATTGGTTGCGGTAACCGATAATGACGAAGTTCACATAAACCGCGAAGCTGTTGATGTTGATGCCATTCGTACCATTATCGAAAAATTACACTCTGAAAATCCAAAGGGTACAATTGCAATTCAGGCCGATGATAAAGCAAAAGCTGGCCTAGTACTCGATACCTACAAGGCAATTAAAGACGCAGGTGTAGGTAAAATAGCATTTGCTACGGAGGTGAAATCATGAATGTACGGATCGCACCAGCACTTGGCATAGCCGGAGCTGTTACATTTGGACTTTTCTATATCATGCAAGCACTTGTTGCTCAAAGTGACGAAATCGTGCTCGAAGAGGCCGCACAAATCCGTTTTGTAGATGTCGTTGAAGATATCGAAGACCAGCCACCACAACGCCTTGAGCGTCAGGTTGAGAAGCCACCAGAAGTCGAGGCTCCTCCGCCGGAAATCGACACTCCTGACGTGCAGGTAGATGGCCCGAACCAGCTTAACCTTTCTATTGGACGTGCTAATACCGGTGCTGGTGTGAACCTGGACTCAATTGATTTAGGCCCAAGCCAGGACGGTGATTATCTTCCGCTTGTTCGTGTACAGCCACAGTTCCCACGTCGTGCTGCAGAGCGCGGTGTTGAAGGATACGTGATCGTTGAATTAACAGTTGCTGCAGACGGCTCAGTTCCACCAGATTCAATCGTTATTATCGAGGCTGACCCTAAGGGTTATTTTGAACGTGCTGCTCGCAAAGCCGCTGCAAAATTCAAATATAAGCCAAAGGTCGTGAACGGTGTCGGTCAAGAAGTAACGGGTGTTAAGTACCGGTTCAGCTTTGACTTGGCAGATGATTAATACGGGGCATAGAAACAGGAGAACAGTTATGAGCATTAAAAAAGCGATTAAATCCTTACCTATGGCAATTGCAACAGCAGCAACACTCGCTGTCATTGCACCGGTTGGTACCCCATTCATTGGCTTAGATACAGCGCAAGCGCAAGAAGCCAAGAAGAAAAAAAGCACACGCAAAGTTCCAGCACTTTCCTTGGATTTTCATAAGAAAATCACAAAAGGCCAAGAAGCTATGGATGAGAAAAACTTTGCGGAAGCAAAGAAAATCATTAATGATGCTTTGGGGCGTAAAGGGGTTAATAACTACGAGAAAGCGGTAGCATATCAGTATCTTGCTAACATTGCTTTTGAAGAAGAGCAACCACGTGAAGCCATCCGCTATTATGAGCAAATCCTTGACGTACGTGAGCAAATTCCTGAGCAATTAGAAATTAGCTTGCTCTTCAATCTTGCACAACTTTGGTATGTTCAAGAAGATTTGGATAAATCTCTCCAATATCTTCAGGAATGGGAACCTAGGACTGAAATTATTGGCGTTACCCAGCTGCAGTTTATCTCGACAGTTCACTATTCTAAATCTGATTATCCAAAGGCGATTGAGTACGCTGAAAGAACGATTACAGAGGCAGAAACAGCTGGTTTAGAAGTTAAAGAAAACTGGTATCAGATTATTCTGTCATCCTATTGGGAACTTGGTAACTTTGCGAAAGTGCGTGATACACTGGAATTGTTACTGATCAACTGGCCAAAACCTGGCTACTGGACCCAGCTTGCAGGGGTATATGGCGAACTTGGTGAAGATCAAACATCATTCTCTGTTACTGAAGCAGCTTACAAGCAAGGTTTCTTGAACGACAAGCCACAGCAATTAGTGAACCATGCACAAATTCTTTTGTCACGGAATGCACCGATTAAAGCGGCATGGGTTCTTCGTGACGCATTCAAGGACGAACTTGTTGAGAAATCAGCAGCGAACCAAAAAACACTAGGTCAAGCCTATCTGCTCGCAGCTGAATACAAAGATGCAGTAGAACCGCTATCAGCAGCTGCAAAAGAAGATGCTGACGGTTCACTTTGGTTCCAGATTGGACAGGTTCTCGCTCAGTTAGATCGTCATGCTGACGCAACAGTTGCTTTCCAGAATGCTATTGACATTGATAGTAAAGACAAAGCATCAGACGCGAAAAAGCGCTTACTTTCTGCAACTATGCTAAAGGGTACGAGTTTCACAGAACTTAAAAAGTTCAAAGAAGCAAAGGCTGAATTTGCCAAAGCCCGTCGTTTAGCAAAAGATGCCAAAGACCGTAGAACAGTCAAGCAATGGGAAGACTATCTTAAGGTCGAGGAAGAGCGTGAGAAAATTTTAGCTGACGCTAGCTAATATAAATCTCTAAACAACACAGAATGGCGCCGAGTTGGCGCCATTTTTGTTTCTAAATGACCCCAGCCCGCCTATAATAGTCACTCACTTGACCTATAACTCATAAAGGGATTTAACGCAGTGCTATTCTCTATCTCCCTTTTCATAATACTTTTGGCGTTTGTTTTTCTTTATATTGGGCGCACTGAAATTCAATCAAATCACTGGAAACGACCTTATTTTCTTCATGTCCTATTGATATCTATCCCGATAGCATTAGTTTCAGGCTATATTCTTTCTGCTCCCAATACTATCGATCACATCTGGCTAGAGATTCTTTTTACTGGTCTTCAGATAGTTGCTCTCTTTGCGTATGTCATGACGCTTTGGCTAAGTATTATCTTTCTTGGCGCCCTTATCATGCGTATGAGCACAGTCCCCAATCAACACCAGAACAAATAAACACCTCCCTACAATATCAATATTCTCTTATAATATAAAATGTTACGTTATTACTTTTCTTTTCGTAATCTTTCGTGTATAGTTATTTTATAACATAAAGGAGAAAGGATATGCCCTACACACGTTTCATCCCTGCCACTGGTTTTGCCTCCGCAACAACTTTCGGCTTGTTTTTCATTATGCAGAGCTTAGTTGCTAATAATTCCGATGTTGAGATTATTACCGAGTATCACCCCGCCCCTAAGATCCCGATCGAGAAGATTACACCAACTGAGGTAGAGCCTATTGATCGACTACCGCCTTACGATCCACCTGAACCACCAGAGCCGGTAGATCCAATTACACCTCCTACCGAAATACTTCCAATCAATCCAATTAGCCCTGTTGGACCACCTCGTTATGAAGAAACCGGTCCAGGGCCTGAAATCAGCCTGCACAGTGACGGTGCTATGGTTCCTATTGTCCGCGTAGAACCCCAATTTCCACGCAAAGCGGCAGAGCGTGGGATAACAGGCTGGACTGTTGTTGAATTCACGGTGACCGCCGCAGGAAATATTGAAAATGCAGTCGTGATTGACGCAGAACCCAAAGGTTACTTCGAGGCCGCGAGCCTGAAAGCGGTTAAAAAGTTCAGATACAAGCCGCAGGTCGTTAACGGAGTTGCGGTTGATACGCCAAACGTTTTCACACGGTTTAATTTTCAACTTGATGAATAGACCCAGTTAGATTGGGGGCGAAGGAGGCCATTATGATCCATAAGAAACATACATCTGATACAGCAAAACCGGATATGACCCCGATGCTTGATATCGTATTTATATTGCTGATTTTCTTCATTGTAACGGCCTCCTTCATTCAGGAAAAGGGCATTGAACTTCAACACTCGCCTTCAAAAAAACCAATTACCGAAGAGAGCAAAAAATCGCTCACTGTCTCGGTTCGGCAGAATGGCCAATTGTATGTGGATCATGTTCAGGTCGAACCATCTTCTCTTAATGCCATTATAAAGCGGTCCTTCACAAACGAACCTGACCTTACGTTAATTATTAACGCTGATAGGGATGCTGAGATGAAAAATATTGTCGAGGTTTATGACGCTGGACGGATTGCTGGCCTGGGTATTCACCGAATATTCGCGACCTCAAAACGTCAATAGTATCGGTGGAAAAGCCGCAATCTTAATGCCCTGTTGGATTGCGGCTTCTTTTCGTTTTTAATCAATCAATGATTGCTTGGTACACCATCTGCCGCATTTCCTCGCGCAATGGTAAATTTCCCTGATAAACAACATTGGTCATAAGGATGGCAACAAGCTCTTCCTCCGGATCAACCCAGAAAACGGTATTTGCGAGGCCGCCCCAGTTATACTCCCCAACACTTCCAGCAGTCCCCAAACTTGGAATATCCTTCACGACCAGAAAATCGAGGCCAAAACCCTGTTTATCTTCACGTAGGCCCTTTACCCCAACTGGCAAGTGATCAATTGTCATCAATTCTATTGTTTTAGGTGAAAGCAAGCGGACACCACCAAATTCACCGCCGTTCTCTAGCATTTGAGCAAACCGCCAATAATCGAGGGTAGATGAAACCAACCCTCCACCGCCAGAGAGAAAGGCAGGTTTTTCATGTTGTGGCAGGTAAAAATCACCACGATAGGGCGCCATGCCACCCTTGCCATCAATACCATAAAGTTCAACAAATCGATTATGCTTATCCTTTGGCACATAGAAAGACGTATCTGTCATCCCGAGTGGCTTAAAAATGTGATCGTCAAAGAAAACATCGAGGGTTTTGCCAGAAAGCACCTCAATCAAACGACCCTGAATATCAACAGAGAGCGAATATACCCAACGTTCTCCTGGCTGATACAACAGAGGAAATTTGGCTAATTCCTTCGACAGTTGCTCCAAATTCTTAGAGGGATCAAATAATCCGCCTTCGCGGTAAGCAATATCAACCGGAGTATTGCCAAAAACACCGTAGGTCAGGCCCGAGGTATGCCGCATAAGGTCTTGAATTGTCATCGGTCTTTTCGCGGGTTCGGTGATCATAGAGCCATCATCCGCCATACCCTTGTAAACCTGCATATCCTTATATTCTGGTAGGTATTTACCAACAGGATCTGTTAATTTAAACCTACCTTCCTCGTACAACATCATCAAGGCAACGCCCGTTACCGGTTTCGTCATTGAATATAAGCGGAAGATCGTATCTTCCTGCATTGCCTGGCCGGCTTCACGGTTCATTTGCCCATATTGCTGAAAATGAACGATTTCACCTTTTCGAGCGACAAGCGTTGTAAGCCCCGGCAAAATGCCCTTGTCTACATAGGTTTGAAAGTGGTTTTCGAGGCGCTGAAGCCGTTCGCTGGACATACCCGCAGTCTCTGGTTCTACACTATTCTGCGCCGTAATAGCGTGCGATACCCAAAATATGACAACTGCAGAAAATATACTGATAGACCGCATAAATATCTCCCTACCCTAAATAATTAATGGCTTTCATCATTAAGGAAATGGGAAACATCCGCAAGCTTTAATCATAATTCATGAGGAGAAGACTGTGCCAACAACAAAAAACCCGGCAAAGCCGGGTTTTCCATTAATATCAGTTCCCAAAACAGAGTTACTCGGATAATGCGACAACCGCCCAATCGGTTTCCTCATCCTGGGCACTTGACGCCCCGTTTACGCCGTCACTATTAGTATCAAATTGGACCACATTGGCATTTGAGGACGTGTCTGTGGTTTCAATGCTGGCAGATGCCTGAATAGATGAAACAGCCGTTACCACATCGTTGATCCCCAATTCTGTTTCAGCGGCATCGACAGTATCAAATAATTTGAAGTTTCGAATATCACCCTCAAAACCGCGACCGGATGATGTCCCACCAATTGTGATGCCCGAGTCAGCCAAAGGAGGCCTTAATTCACCAGAGATACCTGTTTCTCGGCCAACTTCAACGCCGTCGATAAATGCGGCAAATTCTCCGTTTGCGCTATCGAAAGTAAACGCCAAAGCATGATAATTACCATCGGTAATACCGCTGTCTTCCACATTGATACTGATAAACTCACCTTCATCAGTGAATAATCTGAAACTGACTGTATCACCCTTTAACTCGACGCTGTATCGGCCACTATCAGAGAAAACACGCTGAGGTCCATTACCACCAACATCGGTACGAAGATCGAAGGAAATCGCGACTTCGTTACTATCAGCAAATGCGTCCGGGCGACCGAGATCGATATATGCGCTTCGCGCGAAAGAGATTTCATCACCATTTACCGTTACATCACCAGATATTTCAGCGTTAGAGCCAATTTCATCAACGAGAGAATACACTGCTTCCGTTGGGGTAGGCTCAGATTCTGGTTCTGCTCCACCATCTGGCTCCGTATTCGGTGCCGTCGTTGTAGGAGTTTCTGGCTCTTCCTCCGGCTCGGCTGGAGGAGGTGTCGGGTCTGTAGTTCCATCTGTGGGCACTGTTGTTGCTCCACTGGAACGCTCTACAGGCTCAGGGGACGAATAGGCCTCCAAATTGCGAATGTCACCGATGAAGTCCAATCCGCCGCCAAATACAGATCCACCAACTGTAATATCCAACAGGGGATCCTCTATTTCGCCCTCTACATTATTGATCGTTCCAACAACTTCTCCATTAACATAGGCCTTAAATGTACCTGTATTTCCGTCAAATGAAATTGCAACATTATGGAAGTTACCATCGAACACATCAGCATCATCAACACGAATTGTATGTTTCGCGCCGTCATCCGTATAAAGTCTGAAAACTAAATCACCATTGTCCAATTCAATTGTATAGCGCGCGTGATTCCAGAAAATTCGATAATCACCCGATGGATCACCTGTAGGTCTAATATCCAGTGATAAATAGAATTCTTGCAAGCTACCCAATGCGACTGGCCGTTCCAAATTGATCGGGTTAGTTCCATCAAACGAGACACTCTCAAGTTCATTGTTGGAGTTGACTGCCAATCTTGATGGGTCATCTACAGCTAGTAAATCATCTGATGAGAGAATTTGGGGGTCGCGCACAGATACAGTATGGGTCGTTGTGTCGATTTGGTCTCCACGTATTACAGATAGCGTAACAACATAGGTTCCCTCTTCCTGATAAGAGTGTAAAACATTCAATCCTTCTGCTGTATTACCGTCGCCAAAGTCCCAAATAAATCGAGCTTCACTCTCATCCAAAAGGCCTGTATTATCTGCACTAAAGGCTGCACTGAATTCAGCGTTTAATGCTTCAGCCGTTCCATAAAACGTTTCACTTGTAGCGCGGGCTGTTAATGCGTCCGGTGAAGCATCAAATGCAAACGCACCAATTATTTCTCCTCCTTGGACAAGAATACTATCTGGTCGCGGAATAAAATCCTCCAACACGGCCTGTTCACCAGAAAACCCGTCAAAAATCAGATTATTCAAAAAGGTAGGAAGTGACGGATCATCTGATTGAGCAATTACATTATTGCTACCCGTGAATGTAGCACCATGCCTAGCGTTAATAACATTAGTCAGGTTATTCTCAATAACAGCATCAACTGTGCCGGTTGTTACCAAAATACCAGTGAGGTGCGGTGTATCAGGAGTACCCAAAACAGTGTTATTTCGTATAACAATATCAACACCGTGACTAACGGTTATGCTATCTGCGTCACGCGTGTAAATCAGGTTATTCTCAATGAGGAAATTCTCATTTAATGCGAGTCCATCACTGCTGTTTTGAATCAAAATCCCACCAAGAGGGAAGTTTTCATTCAACGCCTGAATACTTGTGTTGCCTCGAATGATAACATTGCTGTTACCAACGCCTTCTGACCGGTTGAAGAATTGTATAATCCCCGCATGGATATCCTCATTAGTTTCATCTGTCAGGAACTGGCCAAAATTATTGTTTTCGATCAAAACCTCAGAAACGCTTCCGAAAATAAAGCCATCTTGACGAATACCATTGAGCTCATTGCCCACAAGTGACAGCCCAGAAGAGTTTGTAAAGAGTGCTCCAACGTTTACATTGTCAAACACACTGTTGACGACCGAAATATTTGTACTACTGGTAACACCTAAACCCGCTGGATTATTATCATGTATGCCATCGTCGCTACCTGCAAATACTGTATCGGTGAAGGTAATATTGTTCGAACTTTGCAAGCTAACGGCTCTCGTAACTACCGATTCGCCTTCGTCCAGTATTCGATGAAACGTTACCCCCTCGAACTCAACATTTTCGACACGATTAAAATTTACACTTCTAAAAACAGCATCAGCACCATCCGCAGCACGAATTGTAAGCGTTTCGTCAAAGTTCCGACCGACTAATCTAAAGTCGCCGTAATTACCTGACTCAAGTTCTATTACATCTCCAGGCGAATAATTATCTATCGCCTCTAGTAACTCTGCCTGATTAGATACTGTTACTATATTTTGCACTGATGACATTATTGTAACTCCATGCACGTATTTGCCCGATTTATGATTGTTATATCCAACAAGTGTGAAAGCTTGGTTATCTATTGGATAGATTTTTAATAAATTAGTTTCATTCCTGTTGAAATCGTCGGAATACAAGGCAAATATGTCATAGGTATGGACGGTAATAATCAACAAAATTGACGATAGTATTTTCATAAAGTATCTACTTAAACAGGCCGAGGTGTTAATAGATTTACAGAAGCTATATACTGGAAATATAACATATATTCCCTTATTAGGCACCACGGCCACACAACAATGATATATTCATCATGATCGTCGTATTAGCAGTGTGTTCCACTAAGCGTTTAAAACCCGTGTGGTCCGTCACTATCGATAAGTGTTAAGTGAGTCTGAGAAATAAAGTCATCAAAGTCGTCAATTTGTGCTGCCAAGGCCGGTGCCAATGCGAAACATCGCCTATTTGGTACGAGCGTGTACCCACAATTTTTGACAGAGTGTTGCCATGTACCATTTGATAAACATGTACAAACCAGGTCAACATCACCAAGCTTTTTCAAATGAGAGAGCACAACCTGCATTATCAAGTGCTCTTTCTCAGGCAAGGCAACCATATCAACAAGCGTTGCAACTCTCATTGCCCCAAACCTGTGATCATCTTCAAACTGAGTAAACTTAACGGCTACCCACCCAAGGTCGTGGCCTTCTTTTTTAACACGAAGAATTTTTGAATTTGGCCAATCACCAGAGAAGTGAAACAAATTCAAATGCTCTTTGTCACGCACTCCAGTGAACTGATACTGATGCTTAGCTGCGTGCCACAGGGTTGTTGCCCAATCATCAAAAGTGTCGACAGCAATAACATCTACACTTCTAGCATTAGTATTCTTATGGCGTATCTTTTGCCAAAGTTTAATAGCAAGGGCACCTACACCCGAATAGGCCGCAAAATCACAAACCAATGCTTTGATTTTGGAATTTCGTAATATATTTGCTTTTGTGAGGAAGTTGAAAGGTTTAACAACATATAAGTGAAAGGGAAGATATCTATTGGGCCATTGCATACGATCAATCAACTCAATCAATTTATCAGATCCGCCCCATAAAAACAGATTTTCATTTTTCTCCATAATGTCACGGATCATCAAAAACCCTAATGCTGCATAACGATTATTGACCAACCCCTCGGAGACAGGCCCCTGCCAACTGGAAACCGTCAGTTCCTCAGACTTGAAGGTGATTGTCTGATATTTAATGACATATCCGCCATGGACTTCTTGCTGGTCATCAATAGCGAGATGATACTCCGTCCAAGCTTTTTGACTAGCGTGTGTTTTGGGTATCCAACGCGGGGTTTCACTATCATAAAACCCCCAACTACTCCCGCCTTCTTTTAATCGCTGGTTCATTGCAATTACAGCGTCTGCATGCTCTGCTTTATATGACTGCATTTGCATTGGATAAAATTCCCTTACTTTTATTTTTTATTTATACTGGCATTCTCATAGAGAAATATAGGACTCGACGGCTTGATAGTCGGTAATTTTTAACGCCCAACTACTTGTATCAGCTTTGTTAACATTATCAGGCGCAGCTTCAAACCCCAACTGGCCGTACAAATCTGCAACCAAACTATTTTTAGCGGTTTTACTATAAAGTCCAATAATATTATCTATGTCATTAGAGCGTGCCTGTTCGACAACATAGTTCATGATACAATGTTCGAGTCTTCGACCGAACACGCGACAACTCATAAGCCAGCTATCAATAACCCAGGTATTATCGGTGTGTTCAATGATGACAACCGATACAATTCCATTATCTCCAAACTTATCAGCTAACTTCACCTGATAAGTAAAATAACGACTATCTTTTTCGAAGCTTTCTATATCAGCTTCATCATAGCGTTTGGTCGTCATATTGAATTGATTGGTTTTATTGACCAGCTGCGTCACTCTTTTACGGTTTTGCTCGTTAAATGGTGCTATGTTTGCCTTCATATCCAACGAAATCAAATAATCAGAAATATTGCCGATTTTTTCCCTTTCATTTGAACGTAAAACATTTGTACGGTACTGCTCAGCACGTTTCATATCATCTGCTGATACCGCAATTGTTTCAAACCAACCCGATGATGCAAGTGCATTACAATAGTATGTTGCATCATCACCAGGCTCGATAACCGCAACTTCCGGCAAGGATTGCCGAACCCTTACACGTTCGGCTGGATTATCATCCAGGAAAACAAGGGCATCGAGGCCAATATTCAACGTCTTTGCTATGTACTGAAGGTTACTGGCTTTATCATTCCAGTTAGCAACAAAAATCGCGAAGTCATCCTCTTTTAGCAACATTTCATCGTGCTGCTTGAAAGGTAGGAGGGCGTTTTCTTCTTCATTCTTTGAACACACAGCCAGAATAATACCGCGTTCTTTTAATTGTCGGGCATATCTCTGCACTGCACTAAACGCTTCAGCACTAGCGCTTCCACTGCCGACAAGTATATTCTCTACACCGTCATCACCAATGACACCGCCCCATAAAGTATTATCCAGATCTAAGACCAGACATTTTCGGCTTTTGCCTTTAATTGCACCAATAATTCGCGCTATAGAGTCTGTATAAATAGGGACAAATTCCATATCGAAAGGCAGTTTAGCCATATGCCACTGTACAAGGTTAAACCATCTGGCACTCCCGACTGTTGCCGCCAGTGTATTCAAATCAAATAGATATACTCCAGCCTGATCAGCGAGCTTGGCCACCTCAGTATTCATATAATTAGTTGCTTGAAGTATGCTGCCTGGCGCTTGAGCATCATAATTTCCCATTAAAGGTAAACTATTAGCCATAAAGTTTTGCACAATAACGGCAGCACCTGTTCGTGTTTTAATTGCTTCAACTAAAGCTATCAACTTCGAAGAAGCTTCAGAAAGTTCATCTGTTCTTGCGCTTAATGATGCTTGTTGCAAATTAAAGAAATCAAGAGTTAAAGACAGAAAAACAATATCTGGCTTTTCTTTGTATAGCTGACTTGCGTCATCATAAACTTCTTGCCAAACCTGACCATATAGGCCTGCATAAACTTGACTTACGACACCATGCCTGAGACATGTTGCCTGTAATGCTGACGTTATATAATTCGATGTCGTATCACTCAAGAAAGCAATTTTTACAACATCGCCTTCTATCTTGTTATCCCCAAGTTTCTCCTCTAGCGAGGACGAAATATTCCTTAAATCATTAAGGCCAAACCAATACCCTAGCGAACTTTGCAAACCACCAACATCAACTTTTTCTTGGTCAAAAGAACGCTTGAGACTCTCTTTTACGCTCTCGTCAGCTCTCGGCAGCCAAGGTAACATTTCGATTTGATAAGCCAATGACTTTCCTTATGAACTTAGCAAAATAATTATAAATAAGTAGATTTAAAGCTTATCAGATAAAGAATTAATAAAGCTACCAATACAGGAAAATTTCTCAACTTCGTCGACTGAGAATTTAATCGAAAACTCTTGCTCGGTAGTCACAATCAACATGACGTGATTTAAACTATCCCATTTTGCCACATCTTCTGGCTTGGTTTCTTCAGAAAAAGTATACCCATCCGCTCCCATAATATTTTGGAATATTCCTTGAAACTTCTTTGTGATTTCATCTCTGTTCATTTTCTGCCTTTCTAGACACTTTTTTATTGCAATTTTTATAGTCATTTAACGAAAGAAAGTTAAGATAATATTTCGAAGATATAACGTGTTATTCAATAAGGCTGGTAATATTTATGGTATTTTATGAAACTTCTTTCACGATTGATGAAAACAATCATGAACACTTTATGAATATATCAGGTGATACAAATCCAATTCATTCCGATAATCAGTTTGCTAAAAGTGCTGGATTTGAAAAACGTCTAATCCATGGCATCAATAGTGTATTAAATATTCTTGAATTAATCTCTGGACAAAACATTATAGACTTTTCCTCGGTCGCAACATGCACTGCCGCTTTTCACAAACCAGTTTTCGAAGGCGATATTTTAAAAATCTTCGTCGAAAAAAACAAAGATAATAGCATAGATATAAGCGCCCGCGTTGGTATCACAACATGTTTCGATATTACGTTAGATTACGGCGATCACAAACTTGCGGTTTGTGACGGGCTAATATTCACCAGCACTGAAAGGCGAAAAAAGCCGATTTTACAAATCCAATCTCAACCAAAAGAATACGAAAAAATACATATCAATATTGTTCCGTCTGACATAACCAAAGCATATCCTTCACTGTCTTCACAAATAGGCATGGATCGGGTCATGTCGATGGCATCAATATCAACTATTGTAGGCATGTACTGGCCTGGTGAATTTTCTTTCTGCTCAAAAATGGCTTTTTCTTTCAACGATAGTCCGACAAAAGATATTAATTATAAAATCGACTTTAATGATGAACGCTTACGATTGACAATATTGAATGTAACGGGATCAGGAGTAACGGCAAAGGTACATGCGTTTTTTCGCCCCACACCGATAGTTGAAACTGCATATACAGAAATTTTAGAAAAAGTAGAAACAGAGCAGTTTGCCAACCAAAAAGCTTTAATTATTGGAGGTTCTAAAGGGCTAGGTGCAACAACAGCAAAGATTATAGCTGCAGGAGGGGGAACGCCAACAATAACCTATGCTTCATCAAAAAAATCCGCTCATGCCGTTATGAACGACATCATTGAAAACACTGGAAACTGCGACATGCTTCCACTCAATGTTTTAAATCAAGATGACGTAAACTCTATTGATGTTTCACAGTATAATGTTGTTTATTTCTTTGCCACCCCACAAATATTTACGCGAAAAACTAAAATATTTGACCCTAAACTATACCAAAATTTTGCATCTCATTACTGCGATGGATTACTAAAAGTAATCGAACGTTTCATAGAAGCCCGCAAAAAAGTCATTATTTTCAACCCATCAACTACAGATATTGAAGAGAAAACCCCAGGCATCGAAGAGTATTACCTTGCGAAACAGCTTGGTGAGGAAATGCTTGCCCTTATTGCAAGCCACCATACTGACAACGTAAAAATCATCAGTAAAAGGTTACCTAAGGTTAAAACCAATCAAACAACTTCGATATTATCCACTGCTACCACGACTACGGAAGCAGTGATACAGCCATACATCCTTGAGATAACAGCGCATATAACAGACAATTTTTCGTAAATAGGATGAAAAACTACTTCATTTTATTCATAGAGAGTTACAGGGTTTCTATTGAAAATAACCTAATCGAACCTCTGTAGTATAATGGTGTGACAAAATCGAATACTTACAGAGTTAATATATTAGCGAATTATAAATGAATATTGCCTCTAATATAGTCAGTGCTTTTACGAAAGATGATAAATTTTGACAAAATCACCCACTTTAAAATTTGCAAAAAGCGGTGCACTGCTCTCTTTTGGTATCGGCTTGACATCTGCACTTACGTTTCTCAAAAACGTCCTGATAGCGAGACTTGTAACGGTTGAAGATTTTGGTGTCGTAGCAATTTTCGCTATAATCATGACCGCTGTTGAAGCATCAAGTTACATCGGACTTGATAGATTTATCATACAATCACCAGATGGTGACAAGCCGGAGGTGCTTGCAACCTCACATACATTACAGGTAACACGCGGCTTATTAGGTAGCCTTGTGATTTTCTGCGCCGCACCATACATAGCTGATTTCTTCAACAAACCCGACATAGCGCCTTCATTACAAATTCTAGCTTCAGTGCCTTTTATCAGAAGCCTATCGCACTTGGATATGGCGCGCTTTCAGCGCGAAATGCAATACCTACCATCCGTTATCGTAGATGTTGGGTCACAAGTGATTTCAATCATCACTGTTATCATAGCAAGCAATTTCTATGATGATTACAGAATTGCTATATTCTCCATGACTATTCAAATTCTATCTTATACGGCTATCTCACATATTGTTGCGAAAAAGCCTTATCGTTGGCAATTCAATAAACCCGTAATGATGCGTTTATTACAATACGGCTGGCCGCTATGGATTAACGGCATTATGATGTTATCCGTTGTTGAAGGCGATAGAACAATTATAGGGGCAAGTTTCTCGATTAAGGACCTAAGCTTATATACTGCCTCCATTTCTCTGACTTTAATTCCTACACTTTTAATAACCCAAATTACACAAAGATTATATTTACCAATCCTTGCCAAAAAACAGGATCATAGGGACGATTTTGTGAAAGATGCAGCCGTCGCAACTGAGTTCAGTATTTTATCTGGAGTTTTTGTTGGGATATTCGCAGCGATTGCATGCCCGGCACTGATTGGAGTATTGTACGGCGACGAATATAATGATGCACGAAACATAATTGTTATTATCGCACTTGTTTGTAGTGCTCGCCTTTTTAAAGGCGGTGCAACCAGTATTGCCCTGGCTCTTGGCTATACAAAAAGTATTGTCATTTCTAATATGGTCAAAGCATTGTCGATCATTTTGGCTATTGTACTGATTTGGGCAGATTATGGCATATACGCTGTTCTTCTTGGGTCAGTTATCTGTGAAATACTGGCTACGATTACAGCTTTCATACTCATAAAGCTCAAACTTGATATCAAAATCCCGAACTTAATACCAAGTACGATAATAGCGTCGTTAATAGTGTTATCACTCGTTTACCTTAATGAAATTTACCTTCAAACATTGAACCAATGGCTCCAAATTATCATTGGCTTCGTGATACCAACAATCACATGCATAATTCTGACCTGCGCCTTACCAGCTCTGAGGCGTGTGATACATAATGTTTATAAAAACAGTTCGCTATATCGAAAAACATGACGAAGCATAGCCATTTAATAATTTCTCATAACTTCATGAGTTGTTATATTTAAACAAAAATTCAATGCTGGTTTTATTGCATTGTTAAGAAATTCTGTATTAAAAAACTTATTCACATGAAATGATCAAATACGGTTGTATCAACCCATGGCCAAACCATTTTACAATTATTCCTCTATTACCAAGAGGTCGCGCTACTACCTGACACTGATAGCAATCATCATATTAGGTATTGGGCTGTCTGTAATTTATGGTATGACGCTGCCGATAACCGGTTTTCTGGGCTTTCAATATGCTTTGGTGCCTGCAATCCTGATCAGCTTAATGGGTGTTTGGCTAATGCCGGAAAAAGACACCTGCTATGAGTTTTTCATGCAGCCGCTGATGTTATTATACATTATTTGTATCTGTGTCTGGCCACCTTACGTATCGATCATACCATTACCTGGAGCAATATGGGCACCACCTGGGCGAATCATTCTCTTTCTTATGACATTCATTGCTCTGGTAAACATTTCCGTATCGCGGCAGGCAAAAAGCCATATCGCTACCTTTTACGAACAGTATCCGATCACATTATTCTCAATTATTGGCCTTGTAACCATTCAGTTTTGTAGTGTTTTTTTCTCATCCAGTTCTGGTTACAGTATGAGTTTCTTTCTGAAATATTCCATGGCAACTGCTATGGCATTTATCATAACAATCAGTGTTCTGAATTCTGAAAAAATACTAAAATCCTTACCCTACATAGCCCTCGTTATTTTATTGTACTTATCTGGTATGGCGTTTATCGAACAAGCACAAGAAACGAACTTGTGGGTGAAGTACCTACCATCATGGGCAATCGTTGACGATGGTAGCGGAGCCATGTCACGAATTATAAACCCGATTTACCGAAACGGGTCATATCGAGTTCGAGGAACTTCCATCACCTCACTCGAATTTGGCGAATTATTCGCTTATTTAAGCCCTTTTGCATATTATTTCCTCTTTGAGCGGAAAAGTATCATAGGCAAACTAATTGCCATTTCATGCTTGGTTATCGCATTTACTGCTGCTCTAACTACTGGCGCTAGACTGGCGCACGTTGGTTTTCTGTTTGCAGGTGCTACCTATGTCTTTCTTTGGGGCTTAAGAGGGTGGGTTCAAGATGCGAGAAACATACTCGGACCCGCCATCGCAATCCTCTACACCACAATGGCTAGCCTTGTGTTCGTCGCATTATTTGCAAGTACACGCTTGAATAATCTGGCGTTTGGTGGCGCGGGAACCGAAGCCAGCACTCAAGGTCGTATTATTCAGTGGCAAACTGGCTTTCCGAAGCTTCTGGAAAACCCCGTGTTTGGACATGGAATGGGCCAAGGTGCAAGCGCATTGAACTCGATCACCATTGATAGCTATATTTTATCTATTTTGCTGGAAACAGGAGTCATAGCACTCGTATGTTTCTTACTTTTCTTTGGTATTACGATCGCTACCGCAGTAAAAATGTATCTATATCACTCAAAAAACAGCCCCTTAAACGCAATGACAGCATCAATTGCATCTACTATGGCAGCGTTTTTATTGATTAAAACTATCTTATCTCAAATCGCCAATCATAGTTTAATCTATATGTTAGCGGCGATAGTCTTTATAATCGCGATCAAATTCAAGCAACAACAAGCATCAGAAGTTCAGCCGAACGGATAAGGTTAGAATATATATTCCGGTGCCTTGTTCATAGTGGTTACGGTTTGAAGGCCGCTATCATTGATTAACCGAACAATTGCTTCAAATTCTTCTGGTCTACAGCCAAACTGAGCCGGTGTTTCAGATACATCGTGCGTGTAAAAAATTAACCATGCATTTTGATCTATTGCCGTTTTGATAATTTTTTCAAAGGCTGCAAGGTCAAACCCATTTGAATATAAACTATATGATTTCAGTGAATGCATACACAGTTTACCTGCATTCAATCCAGGAAATACAGTGCGCGCGTTCTTGTAGTAATTAGAAACTGTGCGCCGTGAGCTCATATCAATTTTACCGAACGGATAAGCAAAACTACTAATTTCGGAGCCTGTTAAATCTTCTATAAAATGTTTGTTTTTTTGTAAATCTGCCGACAAGAGCTCATTAGGACTTCGTTGGCAATCAATATGGCCATACGTATGGCATCCAATCTCATGGCCGCCTCTATGGAGTGCCTTTATATCCTCTTCAGTTACAATAAGAGTGTCATCATGCATATGCCCTAACAACCCGCCACACCCATAAAAAGTACCAGCATACCCATATTTCTCTAATATACTGGCTCCGCGAGTTGCCGCACTTTTTGGAAAATCATCAAACGTGAAACTGACAAGCGGCTTTTTATTTTTCATTGATATTGTCTCAAGCGGGATAAATTTTGCCAGCTTTCGAGATATTTTCTCTCTTAACATATTTTTTCTCGGTCTTAAGAACCAACATTGGATTGATAAGTTTATTCTCTGTTTTATTTTATTAATTAAGGAGAATATTTTTAGATAAGCTTAATACTATATATGTTTAAAATAAAGATAGCTAAATAACTCTATAATGCCTGAATAATAAGTTTCATATCTTATTGATTTAAAAAATTTTTGTGAGGTGCAAATCATGCTAGAGCCATTTGGATTGACAATGCATATAAAAAATGGACGCCCCGATGTTTCCATTTCAAGTCACCTGAAACACTATAAAATCCAAAATCAACAAGGCGAAAGTTTAGGCGACCTTTATGGATTAATTTTACATACCTATCACGGAAAAGGTCTGAAAATTCAAGAGCATATTATTACGATAACCCAACCTATCAAAGATATGTTCGAGTTTGAAAAAAATATCCTAAGTCATTTGCATGGTAATTTCGTAATTCACACACATACAGGTCTGCCAGAAAGACTCTATCCTGATTGTGGAGGGTCCATTCCTATTGTCTATTGTTCTGATAGCCAAAGATTGGGTTCATCAGCATCCATGTTTCTAAGCGAAGATGAATACCAAAAAAGATTTGCACGAGAACGACACAATGCCATCATTGAAAATGAAGTTTCAGGTTCCTGGATCAGTGGCGACCTTACTGCGCATCATGGCATTCTTCGTATTTTACCAAATTTCTACCTTGATCTAAATTCATGGCAAACGCATAGATTCTGGCCAATCGCTGATGGTTTTTCATTGGATTTAAATCTTGATGTCGCAGTCAACGACATCGCCGACTCGCTTCGCTCATTCACAAAAAGTGTCACAACAGAATATAATACAGGCATAACTGCAACAGCTGGCTTCGACAGCCGATTATTAATCGCCGCATGTAAAGGTCTGGAAGAACAGTGCGAGCTTTTTACTTTCGGCACTGAAAGCCAAGGAATTGACCAATATCTGCCCGCTCTTATTTCAAAGCAGTTAGGTCTTTCGCATAGATTAGTGCCTGTGATCGAATCTACAAAAGCTCAAAAGGTTGAGTGGGACAGGCTAGTCTCAGATGTAGTTCGCGAAGGAACTCGCGACTTTTATCCCACCTTAAAACAATTGAATTATGACATTATACTAACCGGTATGTACGGTGAAACCGGCAGGTGCCGACTTTACAGGCAAGATTTTGAAACAATCAATGAAAAGCCGGCTACTGCTGAATTTGTCCTATCGCGATTAACGCTTCCCCTGCACCCAGATGTGGTAGAAAGCGTCGAAAAATGGCTCGACCCAATAATTTCACTACCACGCTCAGCTATCCTAGACCTTGCATTTAATGAGCTCCGGTTTGGAAGTTGGGCTATGGCGCAGGCTCCTGTGCAAAAATCGCAAAAAATAGCATTTATGCCTTTCGCGCAAAGAAATATTCAAGACGCGTTCATGCGTGTTCAACCAACAGAACAAACAACCGACCGACTATTTACTATGATAGGCAAAAAGCTCTGGCCAGAAGCAATGACTTATCCGATCAACAAATATGGCGATTATCGAGATTATTTAAGCCCATTATTAAAACGCTTAAATAAAGATAGCTTCATCCGATTTTGGCGCGATCGATTTGCATAAGCTTATTTGATTTCATACCCAGTTTTATATAATACAGAGAAATATTGTGTCCTCAGAAAGCTCTAAAAAACCGAGACTAGTGGTCCTAACCACCGATAGCTATGAACAACGGTATGTTGCCAATCATCTCAGTGCACGCTTTGACATACAGGCTATTTTGATAGACAAAAAGATATATAATCGTAAGAAAAAATCATACTTTCGGCATGGCTTACTGAATTTTTTAGGTAAAGCCAGCCGAATCATCTTCTTTAAATTAATTGATAATGATCGAAAACGCTCTGAAGCTCTGGTTGATATCCTCGGTGAAAAGTCTTTATCCTTCGAAAACCCCAGCCTCATCCAGCCGGTTGAAGGATTAAACACTTCCGAGACTGCCAGCATAATCAAACAGCACAATCCAGATGCAATTTTAGTATATGGAACGCGAATCGTCCAAGATAAGATACTGCATCTAGCAACAGATCTCGCATTTAACATGCATACAGGCATTAGTCCCCATTACAGAGGTACGGCTTGTGCGTTCTGGCCAATTGTGAATAACGATTTAGAGATGCTAGGTGCAACTGTCCATGAATGCACATCTGCGGTAGATGGCGGTAAAATATTTGAAACTGAAACAGCAAGACTTGAGAAAGGCGACAATATTTATGCCGCTTTTGCCCGCGCTGTGATTGCAGGTACAGAAGCGTATGTAAATGTTATTGAAAACTATATGAACGATCAACTTAACGGCTATACTCAAGATCTATCGATTGGAAAAGAGTATCGAGGATATGAACTGACAATTGTGCCTGAAATCAAAGCCAGATTGAACCTAAGAAAATTCAATAAATCATAGAAGCACAAGTAAGTAGAATCGTTGAGCTTAGAAAAAGATGTCTTCTATAACTACTGAAAAGTTAACGCCCTAAAAACCGCTTTGGCATTTTTCCATCGACGCTGCAAAAGTCGTTTTACCAGCATAACCATCGAAATGCCATATACCGAGACGAATGCCTCGGGGAAAAATCGCCATGTAAAGGCAAGCTTACTCGACACAAGATAATACTCACTCACACTACCCCGCTGCCCCGGTATCGAACTGGTACCTATCGCTCCACCTTCCTTATGAAAAATTTCAGCTTTGTCAGCTAATCCATGTCGAAACCTGTCGCGGTTACGCGTGGACCAATCGATTTCCTCATAATACAGGAAATAACTCTCTTCCATCAAACCAACTGAATTCAAAAAACCACGCGTTGTGCAAAGCGACGCTCCAACAATAAAATCTGTTTTTTGCTCTACGTCTTTACGATCAAATGTATGTGGATACTGATAATGTGACGCTATGCCCCTGCTGTTACCGCTCCACTTATTGTAAGTAGCACCGCCGAGTGCCTGAAGCGTGGAAGGAGCGTGGTAGAACCTGATAATTGTACCACATAACCCAAGCTCTGGTTCTTCCCGCATACGAACAGTCAACTGTTCAATAGCATCATTTGGTATTGTGGTATCTGCATTCAATAGCCAGAAATATTCCACATCCAGCTTATCAAGCCCGTATCTAAGGCCCACGTTATTACCACCCGCAAAACCAAGGTTAGCACCAGTTTCAATGACAACAAGTGATGCATTTTCATCACCATTTTCCTGACCATTTGCCTCGATGTGTAAATAGCTATCAGGTTTTTGGCTTACATATCCGTCATATTTCTGGGGGCCATTGAACTCAAGGTCGAGCTTTCCGTCCACCCATTCTAAAAGTTTCTCAACAGATCCATCATGGGATGCGTTATCGCAAACAATAACCTTGTAGCCAGAACTCTTTGACGAATAAATACTCTCTATACACTCGATCAGGTCTTCCCAGGAGTTATAGTTTACAATCACGATCGCAAGCGCACTGGCATCAAATAAGGCATCATTCATAACGGAAAATCATCCCAGGCACTTAATAGGCTTCGTCCTGGCCAAAGAAAACCAGACCAGTTCTAAGTAAAATATAAATATCAAAACCAACTGACCAGTTATCAATATAATAGAGGTCATGGTGCAGGCGCGCTTCGAGTTTTTCGATTGTATCGGTTTCACCGCGCCAACCGTTCACTTGCGCCCACCCTGTAATTCCAGGTTTCACACGGTGACGGGACGCATACCGATGAACTGCATTTTCAAATTTCACACCCGCAGCCTCGGTTGAAGGTGCATGGGGCCTCGGCCCGACAAGCGACATATCACCGGATAATACATTAAACAGCTGCGGGAGTTCATCAAGGCTTGTTCTGCGTAGAAACCCGCCAACTTTGGTAATTCGGCTATCACCCTTCGTTGCTTGTTGGATTTTATCATTTTGCCCCATATTGTGATACATGGACCGAAACTTCCAAACCTTGAAAGTGCTGTTGTTAAAGCCTTCCCTATCTTGCCTGAAAAATACCGGACCAGGGCTATCAAGCTTAATAGCAAGTGCGATCAGCGCCAGAATGGGTGAAATGGCAATTACAATAAGGCCGGTTAAAATAAAATCTTCTGCTTTTTTCAGGAGCGATCTGGTGCCTTTGATCGGGCGATCGAATAAATTCACGACAGGAAGACCACCAAGCGAGGAAATCGTTCGATCACCAAAATTAAAGATCGCGAGGTCAGGCGCAAGCCGGATCTTAATCGGCGTTTCCGCAATATCATCAATCACTTCGCGCAGGCGTTCAGCGGCAGACCATGGAAGTGAAATCAGAACTTGGTCAACCTTATTTTGCCTGATCAATTGGATAAGATCTTGTCGTCCACCGACAACCGGAATTCCATCAATAGCCTCAGGTACGCGGTCAGCGCGGTCGTCAATGAATGCGATCACATTCATCGTTAGCCATTCACTATTTTTAATAAACCTACACAGTCTCTCACCTTGTTCGCCGGCGCCCACAATCACCACCCGCGAATCAAAAATACCACGCTTGCGCATCCGGAGCGCGATCATCCAAACGAGGAAACGCCCCAAAACCAAAAGCCCTGTCGCCCCGGCGAGCCATCCTGTCGTCCAAATACGGGAAAATGTGCCTGTTAATTTAAAAGCAAAACCCGCAACCAAAAGAATAGAGATTGTAAGGAAAAACCCGGTAAACATCCCCCGAATTGAATTACCGAGGTTAAAGAATGTATCTGTGTCGTACCCACCGCACAAAAATATCGACATGCTGGAAAGAATCACACCCAAGCCAATGATATTGATGTAGGTGCTTCTCAAATCTTCTGAAATTTTATGGTCGAGAAGATAAAAAGCCAAAATCCCTGCAAGCAATACCGCAAGGACATCACTGATATGCAGAAACAACTCAACAAGCGTAGGATTGACAGGCTTGCTATCTCTGCCTTCGAGGGGTGCGATAGTTTTAGCGTCTTTCATCAGAATGAGTTATCCCTGTTCTCATGCCCAGCAAATGGGGTCTTCGATCAAATATTGTATTCTAGCGTATCAAATGAATGTTTATTTCACCATATTCCCAGCAGAGTGCAGAGAATTCATTAAAATATTATATATAAGGTTCATTTTCTTCCATCAATTTGGATTATTATGAAAAACTAATACAGAAATTTGGTGATAATGTAATTTGTTAAACATATTGTTAGAATTCTGGCTTAGATCATATCTTTAAACATATTTAGCAATTATATTTTTGTGGGTACTATGGAAAAAACTTATCCAAACGTCAGCGTTATCATACCTCATTTAAATCAGCATCGCTGGATTGGGATATGCCTGAAATCGATTGCTGAACAGTCTTTTCCCGTGGACAATATCGAGGTCCTATTAGTTGACAACGGCAGTACCCATATGCCTGAAGACGAAGTAAAGCCCTTCCCTTTCACAAAGTTATTATTACAAGAAGAACCGGGCCCGGGGCCAGCAAGAAACCTGGGCGTAAGCGAAGCAAAAGGGGATTATCTCTTTTTCATTGATGCGGATTGCCGCGCCCACAAAGATTGGATAAAAAATGGTATTGCAGCGCTGAACAGTGAAGGTAGCGCGCCTTTAATTGGTGGTGACGTAAAAATTGACTGTAAAGATTTCAACGCGCTCACACCGCTAGAGGCCTACGAAAGCATCTTTGCCTACAGGCAAAAAGAATATATTAAAAAAATGGGCTTCTCTGGTAGCGGGAACCTAGCCACCAGGCCCGACGCTTTCCATAAAGTGGGACCATTTCCCGGCCTCAATGTCGCAGAGGACCGCGCCTGGGGTGGGGTCGCAATTCAAAAAGGCCTGAGCTTTGATTATGTAGCGGAAATGTTGATTTATCATCCCGCACGTGAAAGCACGGACGAGATTTATCAGAAATGGGATCGGCACACACGCCATGATTATGAAGATATGAAATTAAACTCTCTTGCTGGGATTAAATGGTTTATTCGCACGATCATGGTTTTATTTTCGATTCCGGTACACTCGATGAAAATCATCACATCTGACCGAATTCAAGGGTTTTCGCATAAAATGGGTGCGATAACCATGCTAAGCAAAATACGCTGGTTCCGCGTTAAAGCCATGCTAGCCTTATTATTTAGCAAGGCTTACCGCGAAAAAGGTGTACAGTGGAACCGACCATAAAGACTTGATCAAAGATCAACACGGTTTATATTGCCCTAAAAAGGGGCTGAATGGGGAATTAAATGAGCACTATCTACGATTTTGTATCTGTCGCAATCTTTGTCGCCCTTGTGGGGATGTTCTTGCAGTTTTCCCGCAAAGAAGACCAGGATATTGCCGCCTATATTTGGCCAATGCTGGGCTGCGCTATCGGAAACTTTCTGGGTAACGAATTAAGCGGAATAGCTGCGTGGGCCGTGTTCGTTGCAACAGGTGCCTATATATTCTTCCGAATTTTAAAGAATGAAGGCGTTCCTGATAAGCTAGATGATGAATAAAATGGCGAATTCACACCTAGTAATCGATAAAATTACGGATATTATCCAGTAGTTCTTTCTGTGCAAACCTTGACCCTGAATTTAGGTCCGGCATCCTTGAGAAAGCCAGCGCCTCAGACATAACGCCTGCAAATTCTGTCTCATCCCAAGCAACAAACACACCTTTTTTGTCAGCAAACTTCTTCGCTGTTGCATACTGATGATCGTTGCGTGTTTCTTTCAAATGACCTCGCCTTGGCATTATCACAATCGGCTTTCCTAGAGTAAGCGCATTAATGATTGAACCCATGCCCGCATGCGCTATCAAAATAGTCGCTTCATTTGATAACCGTTGGTATTCGTCAGGGTCAACCAAGCTTTGCGCTTCACAGGATACAGGTTGATAATCACTGCTTTCTAAATTGCCGATTTGGGCAATCAATTGATATTCTGAATTGGCCTGATGCCACAAATCAGCGGCCTTCACCATTCTTGAAAAGGGCAGTTCACTCCCTACAGAGAGAAAAATCATAAGACCGCCCCCCAAAATTGCGGCGTTTTCTCTTTGCCATCTTGGCCGGCAAGTTCTGGCCACTGTGTCAGGCAGACATCGGCGTGGTTACATATTTTCTGCCCAGACAGAGACAATTCTTCTGCGTTCGCAATACTGTCTACCCATAGGGTTTTCGCCCCCAAAAGTTTCCCAACACGAATAGCGAAAAAACCGGGCGCTGCCCCCGTTGATATTATGACATTTGGACGCTCTTTTATAAGGACCAATAAGATATCAAATAACTGTCTGACAAGACTGAATTTTTGCCAACGTGTAGCAACAATTGTCTTATAAAATCGGGGCGCACTCAGGCCTTTTTCCTTCGCATATGCTAAAGTTTCATCGCGATAGGCCAACTCTGTGGTCATGTAGGCAACATCACAATTGTCCCAAGCAGGGCGCAGGCGCATTAACTGCACCCAGTGCCCTCCGCTGGAAGCGATCGCGAGTAATTTTTTTCGTTCCTTGCCCATGATACACTCCGGCCTATGAGGGTTTTATGCCCAAACAATTTTCTCACGGCCATCCACCACGTCCTTAGTGGCATTACGTGTATCAACAACCAGTTCACAAGTTTTGAAAAGCTGTGCGTAATCAATGATATCGTGGTCAGTACAGATCAGGGCTGCATCAAAAGAACCATTTTTATATTCATCCTCGGAAACAGACTTAAGACCAGTTAACTCAGGATATTCACGTGTCTTTGGGATACTTGCGACATAGGGATCATAAAATTCTACATCAGCGCCAATTTCGCGCAATTTCCGCAAAATCAACAAGGCCGGACTTTCGCGCGTGTCATCAACATTTTTCTTATAGGCCAAGCCTATCAATAATATTTTTGAGCGCTTGATACCTTTGCATAACTTGTCATCCAAAGCTTCTCTTAGTCGCGCGATCACATAATCAGGCATAGTATTATTAATTTCACCCGCCAATTCGATAAAGCGGGTTGCTACGCCATACTCTCGCGCCTTCCATGTTAGATAAAACGGATCAATCGGGATGCAATGACCACCAAGGCCTGGGCCCGGGTAAAACGGCATAAAACCAAATGGTTTGGTTTTGGCGGCGTCAATAACTTCCCAAATATTGATGCCCATTTTCTCGTATGTAACCTTCAACTCGTTCACGAGCGAAATGTTAACAGCACGGAAAATATTCTCTGTCAATTTTACGGCTTCCGCAGTTGAAAGCGAACTAACAGGGACAACCTGATCAACCACAAGCTCATAAAGCATACATCCCAAACCTAATGCTTCCGGGTTTTCGCCCCCTACCACTTTTGGTGTCGTGGATGTCGTAAAGTCTTTATTGCCCGGGTCTTCGCGCTCAGGTGAATAGATCAGGAATACATCTTCACCCGCCGTTAAATCAGTTGAATCAACAAGTGGCCTGATAATTTCATCTGTTGTTCCAGGGTATGTTGTAGACTCCAGGGAAACGATATGCCCTTTTTTAAGGTAAGGAAGCGCCATTTGCATGGTTCGTTCTACATAAGACAGGTCGGGTTCTCTGTATTTATTGAGCGGTGTTGGTACGCACATAATGATCGCGTCAACATCTTTAGCAAACGACGGGTCGCTCGTAGCAGAGAAAAATCCAGACTTAACAATTTCATCAACAGCGTCTGAAGAAACTGTTTTAAGATAAGTCTCTCCCGCATTGATTTTGTCAATTTTACTTTGGTCAATATCAAACCCAACAACGTTGACATTGTTGCGGCAGAGAGCAACAGCAAGAGGAAGGCCCACATAGCCAAGCCCCATAATGCCAATGACAATGGTCTTATCCGAAATTTTTTGTGCCAGTTCATTAGCAAGCGATGAATCAAATTCAGTTTTGTATTTCATTGAAAATTCCCAAATGTATTTATTGGTCATTATTACATAGGTAAGTCTTGATGATTAGTTTACAGATGAAAAATTAATCGCGTTCAACTGAGAAAATGATAATATTTTTAGATCATCCTTTTCCGCTAGTTCGATTATTCCCTGTATTAAGCCCAAAACATAGTCAGAATGGTTCTCGTCTGGGTATGTATCATTATCATGAAGCAAAATAACTCCACCATTATTTACCTTAATTTCCGCTAAAATATCTGCGTACGGACGCGGGTTTTCTAACGAGTCTTTTGGATCAATGGTCCACCAGCAAAACTGATATCCTCTTAAAAGCC
Organism: Kordiimonas sp. SCSIO 12610; assembly: GCF_024398015.1. Taxonomy (GTDB): domain Bacteria; phylum Pseudomonadota; class Alphaproteobacteria; order Sphingomonadales; family Kordiimonadaceae; genus CANLMI01. Next base: position 640,260 of record NZ_CP073747.1, on the reverse strand, counting down.
CAAAAAGCCAAGAAGCAAGGCTAATTTTTCCATAGGTGGGTCTGAATAAAGTTTTGTTACCGCCTAGTTTAGTGACCTCTTGTTCACCCCTGTAAATATCTTTGATGTGCGTATGCGGTAAGCTTTTCCAGGCATTAAAATGTGCATAAGAATGATGCCCTATATCATGCCCCCTCTTTTTGATAGTATCGACAACATCTGGAAAATTGACAGCATTTGAACCAAGAAAGAAAAAACTCCCTTTGATGGAATTTTTATCAAGAAGCTGCATGATATTCTTTGATAGTTCATGATGCGGACCATCATCAAAAGTCAGAACAACAGCACCGGCGTCACTACATAATTTCCGTAACTTTTTAACTTCATAAAGGCGCCAAATATACGGCGCAAGAAACCACAGAAATATAAAAAGGCATATTCCTGCAAAGATAAAAATTACGCTTATGACTTGATCATTTATGAACATCAATATGAAGTATCCTTGCGCCACCATGCGCATCTTTGTTAGACGGGACGAATTAGTCGGTTCCGTATAAATCCCGCGAATATACCTTATGTCGAATATCCTCCAAGTCCGAGGAAATTCGATTAGAGATAACTATATCTGACTGTAATTTAAATTCATTAAGGTCGGTGTAAATTTTATTATCCTCATAATCTGTTCCCGACAATTGCGGTTCGAAAATAATGACTTTTACATCCGCCTCTTTCAATCTTCTGATAATGCCCTGAATAGAGCTTGATCTGAAGTTATCTGACCCGGATTTCATGACCAATCGATATACCCCGACAGTTTTAGGCTGTTTTCTGAGGATTGCTTCAGCGATAAAATCTTTACGTGTCTGATTTGCTTCAACGATAGCCTTAATCATATTATTTGGGACATCTTGATAATTTGCCAGAAGTTGCTTGGTATCTTTCGGCAGACAATACCCCCCGTACCCGAAAGAGGGATTATTATAACCCTGGCCAATTCTGGGGTCTAAGCAAATTCCTTCAATGATTTGCTGCGTATCCAGTTCTCTGGCTTCAGCAAAACTGTCCAGTTCATTGAAAAAAGCGACCCGCATCGCGAGGTAGGTATTAGCGAACAATTTGACCGCCTCAGCCTCTGTTGAATCGACCAAAAGGACATCAATATTCTCTTTCAGTGCCCCACCTTGAAGTAAGTTGGCAACTTCCTGAGCACGTTCGCTTTTCTCGCCGATGATTATTCGCGAAGGATATAAATTGTCATAAAGGGCTTTACCTTCACGAAGAAATTCCGGTGAGAACACGATATTCGACATACCAAACTGAGCAGAAATTTTCTGTGTATAACCAACTGGTACAGTCGACTTGATAATGGTTACGGCATCAGGGCAATAGTTTTTTATATCAGCGAGGACGCTCTCGATACTGGATGTATCGAAATAATTGGTGACCGGGTCATAATTGGTCGGCGTTGCAATGAAGATATAATCGCAATTTTTGTAGGCAAATTCTTTATCTGTTGTCGCGACCAGGTCTAAGTCTTTATTTCGAAGAAAATCTTCAATTTCTTTATCGGCGATTGGGGACCGTTTGCTATTGATTTCGTCCACTTTCTCCTGAGAGATGTCGAGAGCTACAACTGTATTTTTCTGCGCAAGTAAAAGGGCATTCGCCAAGCCAACATAGCCAGTCCCGACAATAAGAATTTTTTTCTTCATAATAGCCTCAAATTAATAAAATCAACGTGAGGATAGAAGTAGAAAATGGAAGAAATATTACACTTCATTTTCATACCGCAATCGCAGGTAAAAACCTGTCAGCGGGTCAGTTAGACGGTAGAATAACTTATGATCGCGCTCAAACTTCGTGACAAAAGCAATCTCTTCCTTAGCCAAAAGGGAAAGCCTGCTACCTACAGACAGTTTAGAGACAACGGTTCCTGTTAATTTCTGATACTCATCAAGCACTTCGGCGACCGTAAAATCACCTTTATCATTTGTTTTTACACGTGCAATGCTAATCAAGAACGATTTTAAAACTGCATTATCCGCATCTTCAATTAATCGCCTGTGATACCGTGATAACAATGGTTTTGTGTCAAACAAGGCTTGTTCTTTAGCATAATCGACATCAACATTTGTCACATTCCAACGTTCGTGAGAAAGAGCACTTTGCCCCGCATGTAAACACAGCAACCTTGTAAAATAGGGTACTTGTCGTGACAGATTAGATAATCTGGCCCTGACACCGGCAGGGAATTCAACCCGTGTCGCTGCTTCGCCAATATCCAGCAGTTCATCGAACTCTGGGCTAGAGAGCAGACGCATCGGTAGTCCGACAATATTTCGTCTTATAGATTCGTGCGCCCCGAGCATTTCACCAAGAGTATCAGCAACGCCGACAATGATAATAGAAACGCGGACCGCCCGGTCAGAGAAGTTCTTCAAGGTTTCTGCAAGTGCGGTTGTAAGGTTTGGATCTTGCGCACGGTCATATTCATCAAGCACAAAAATCGCCCGTGTAGCCGTCATATTAGCAACCGCTTCCGTAAGCTCACGAGGGCCAAAATCACCCTCAGGCAAATGCCGCGCTAACGTTTCCTTTGAAAGTTCACGGGTATGGCCAGAAATAAAACGGCTATCATGGATAAGAGGAATTTCTGACAGAAAATTTCTGAAAATATCAGAATATTTAATATCGCTACTGCATGAAGCACGGCAAACGATATACCCAGCTTCGGCGGCTATGTTCGATAGTGTGTTGGTGAAACTGGTTTTACCCCATCCGCGTTTGCCGTATATGACAAGATGCATACGTTCATTTTCAATCGAAGAAATCGCACGCTCCAACTCCTCCGTCCGACCGGCAAAATGTTCTTTGTTTAAAACAGGAGCACTTGGCGCAAATATTTCGCGTAATTTCAACCGTGCTCGCTCATAGTCGGTGTCATTAACCGCATTTCTGTTTGGGCGATCTGATGCCAGTGTTCTAAATTGAATTGAATTAATTTTTCTGGCAGGCTTTTCGACTGGAGCTTCTGGTACTTGGTTTTGTATCTTATTTTGCGCATTCACAGCATCGACAATACTACCGCTTTTAAGCCCCAATGCTGGCGCAGCTGTATTCATAGGTTGAGCAGCCTTGGCAGTTTCGCTCTCTATCTTTTGAGATGGTAAAGGCTGGCTATGCCCACCCTGTTGATAAACTGGAGGTTTCGCAGGTTGATTAATCTGACTTTCTGCTGCGGCTATTTTTGTTTTATTTTTGATCGCCGCTATTGCTTCACGTTCGCTAACAGCTTTGCTAACGTCTTTTCCCGTATTGGAAGAACTACCAACTTCTTTTTTACGCTTGCCAAACAAAAAACCCACGAGCTCTGGTCTCCTCTACTGCGACCTTGTGCGTAATCATTCTTATTCTACTACGATTACGTCAAATTAAATAATTATGCCTGGTATTCTTATAAACTCGAATACTTGCTGTAAAAATTATTGTACCTTTTTCTCAGTACTAGAATCAAAAGAACACTTACTTAAATATATTCATAGTTATATAGCGATAAAAATTACGATTGCATTAATAGCAGCCAAATTATCAAATACAGTCTCCACTATACCCCTAAAGTTTATATTTCCAGCACATATACAAAGATGTGATTCGGCAACGACATTCGTGACTTTATCAGAAGTGTCCTATAAAGAGACAGTTTCGTTTTGATATGAAACACCTTTGCAACAGTTTCATTAAAATTTTATCTAAATTCGCCGAGAATATGGTTAACAGTTTGTTAATACAGCCTGAAGCTGCTAATAATACAGTTCCTAAGCGGGGAAGGACTCGATAGGTACAATTTTAATAAAAACCCTGATGCATATGCTTGATGTTGCAGGGATGCTCAAACTGAAAGGAGCGCATAATGAAACGGTTAGTTATGGCCATCACAGCTTGTTTCTTCGTTGCCCTCGGCGCACAAGCTAGTGAAACATTTAATTTGCCTGACGGCACAGTAGAAGAAGGTGTTCTCGTTCACGAAAGTACATTTGGTGTTAATGTTGGACCAAATGATCCAGGCTTTGAAGACGAGCAAACATTTGTTCTTGATACTGTTGGTGCACACGTAGCATGGTTGGTAAATGTTACAAATATCGCTGGTGTTCAGTTCAGCGTTTTCCACGGTGACACACTTTTAGGCACTGGCCTTACTGATGTGGGTCCAGGCAGTGTTGTACGTTTCAACACAATTGGTCTTGATCTAAGCACTGACTTCGTTCGTGTTGTATTTGGCGACTCTGCTACTCCTAGCGGTGGTACTTTCCGCGTAGCATTCATTCCTGAGCCAGCCACATGGTTGATGATGATCCTCGGCTTCGGTCTTGTAGGACTTCAGCTTCGCCGCCGCGAGCGCAATGCAGTAGATTTTGCTTAATCTACCAATTTAAATAAGTTTAAAAAAAGCTCTGGGAACACACAGTTCTCAGAGCTTTTTCTATTCTAAAACTAATACTGTAATATAGTTATTCTGACTTGCTCCAGATATTACTCGATTATAGTAACGATCGTTACTAACTTTAAAATACATAAGCAATTTGATCTGCACAATAGATTAACAATACTAGCCATCGCTATTACTGTATCATTTCTACTTGATAAAATATCGCCTTAGTCGCAACGCCGGTTTTTCCAATATGTGCCAACTGATTACCGAGAAAAATAAGGTAATAAAGAACGTGTAAAGCATCATTTCTAAAGGAGAAATATCCTGGATCATCATCGACAAAACTTGCTGAGTAGGGAAAGCAATAATGTATAATCCATAGGAATAATCACCTAACTTATTGTACTCTCTTACCAATCCCGCCGGGATATATACAAGATAAAATATTGCTAACGTAAGGCCCGGCGCAAAGGCAAACTTAAAGAAATCTGTATCAATAAACACCAATGAAAGTAACAAGAAAACTATTACTAATGGAAGATTCAGTGCAATTCTATCGCGGTATATATACGATAACGAGCCTGCCCAAAAATACAGTGATAACTCCAAAAACAGCCCAAGTTTATACCACAATGCATGATCAAAACTGATAAATTCGTGAAAGAGCCAGGCTAACCCATATGCAAACAACACCAAGAATAAAATAGATTTAGACCGAAAGGCACCGACAAACCCGATACATGCGATCATAATATAGCAAGCAATCTCATACGGCAGTGTCCACAATGACCCATTAATGGCACTTGGGTATATGTTATCTTCAAAGACACCAGTAATTCCAAACTGTAATGATACGAGCGAAATGTTTCGAATAATATAAGTATAAACACTGATATCACTAAAGTATGTATTGGCTGGCAACTCACTAACAATAGGACCGAGCACCAAAGCCGATAACAATACAATTGCGATAAGGGCCGGGAATATTCTAAAAACACGTGCAAGCGTATAATCGAGCATCCCCTTACATTGGCAAAAGCTTTTTGCGATCAAAAATCCACTGACTACAAAGAAAATATAGACGCTTAACCTTCCAAGCGAAAACCCGAGAATATCAGATAAAGGTTCGTGTGTTCCAGCTCCATGGCTAAGCGGATAACTATGCGATACAATAACGCCCGCTGCAGCTAAGAACCTTAGCAAGTTATAATTGTTGTCACGTGTATCGCTTACGTCCGCTAATCTGATACCGGCGCTGATATTAGCTTTGAAAGAAGTAATGCTAAGCATGCTATGTCTCTGTTGACAGTATAATAATTTGTTACTTCTCAGAACATTCACATAAATTAGTTAATAATTATATCGCTTGAGCAATTGTTATTACACTTTACGCAAAATAACTCGTTTCATCATGCCCAGGAAGCTTTTCAAACTCTTTTTAATCCCCGCTTGCATAGCTGCTTCGCGAAGTCGAAGCTTTTTATATGAAGGAACGACCCGAAAACCAAGCCTGAGAGCTATTAGGCGTGACATAACTAACTGCTTCCTCAAGACATGATAAGGTTGCATTTTTGCGACTTCTTCAATGGCCAATGGATCAGTCTGAATAGTGCCAAACTTTTTAGCATTATTTAGAGCTTGTAAGCCACGATCAGTGCGCGCCAATATCAAACTACGACCAGCTTGTTCATCAAACGATGGCATACCACCTCCGTCATCATACCAAGCATCTGCAAAAGTAATGTCTGAGAATGCACCAGTAGCGTCTGCACAGATTTTACAACGAAACTGTACGGTATTCGTTAGAATTTCACCCCAAGAAACTGGATACGACATTGTTTCACATCGACCATCTTTAGTATGCGCCTGAACATTACCCGGCCACCCTTCCCCACGATATCTAAAGGACGTCAGATCTGCATGATCTACTTTAAGTCGCTGTAAGATTTCATGGGTGCCAGACTGGCTAGGTGTTCCACCACACATAAAAGCCAGTTTCAAGACCACTTTACTCTCAAGGTCAGTCCGATCGCGTAAAAAGTTAGTCAAACCTGCGATATCACACGGTTTTCCAACAACCACTATACGATCATATTTCTCTAGTGTAGGCAGTAATCTGGATAAAGGAGCCGCAGGAGAATACCGCGAACCCGCTGCTTTTATGACTTCCTCAGCCTTGTTAGACAATACAGCGTCATTAATAATAGGGTCTTTTTCAGAAGCAGCTGTCTGAATTACAACATCAGCCTGCCCACTTTCAAGATAATATAATAATATCGCGGATAGACCACCACCGGACGACCCCGCAAAGCGGGCTGCTTCATCCTTTGCATACCCCGTAAAGCTATCTAGTACAGGCCCCCAATAAAGATGCTGCTCGCTTTCAGGTACATCGGCTTCGAGAGTAATCCCTGGACATACTTTATAAATTTGATCGTCTAGTTTTTTTGAAATGGTCTGGCCTAACTGAGGGCGTAAAAACCCTTTGTGATTATAGCCCATCTTAACGCCTTCATTTACGCCAAGCGTTTCACATAAACCACAACCTACACATAGATCATTTTTGAGAATAATATGTTCAAGTTTTGACATAGAGAATGTATCTGCCAGACAACATTAAGATATCTTTGCCATGAGCTCACTCACTTCATCGATATACACCCCAAGCTTTTCACTCGCTTGGCTATATAAATCGGTTACGTCTTCTTTGAGCTGGTCGATATTTTCATATTTTAATTTTAAGAACTTTATTGCCGCTTCAGTGTCTAATTCTTTACATTCTAAAGTATGATTATATCCGAAGGCACCAAATAACCCCTGGAACTTTCGGCTATATGCCATAGGAACCACAGGTACCCCGGATGATGCCGCTGCGATGCAAGCGTGCATTCGCGCACCTGTGAAAAAATCGAGGCCCGATATGTAGCTTTTTGCTTCAATAGGATCTTTAAAAGCAGGCACCAGAATAACATCTGGATATTCTTTTATAAGCTTCGCTGCTGCTCGGTAATCATCCTCGACAACATTCTCGGTAATGACATGAGACACTAAATGTACTTCGGCACCACTATCGAGAAAATATTCAATCGCCTGACGCATTAAGTCACCGTAATCCAATGTAAGACCAAATTCATTTTGACCAGTATAACCGCCATTTAACAGTAATCCCGATATATTAATACCCACACGAGGCTTGGATGATTTACCAAGCTCCACCTTTTTATATGGTAATGCAAAGGCGACATCAGTTGTAATTCGGGATAACTTTTCTGGGACTTTCAGATCATTTAACAAATGCGATAAAGACAGTTGGTCCCGCGCAAATGTAAGATATGCACGTCTAACCGTTAGCCCGGCGAACCATGTCATGAAACCTCGATCGAATGGGCCAATTGTTTGAGGTGACAATATTAGTGGGCATCCACTTAGCACTGTTCGCCATTTAGAGATCAGAAAATACGTAATCCGTTTCCAGCCATAAATGCTTGCGAAACTATCGCCACCGCCAATATCAAACATGACATCACATTGTTTTAAGTGTTTCCCAAGGCCATGCCAAGGTAGCGCTACAAGTTTTCCGTTAAGGGCTACGGTTTCGATATTATCAGCCTTTACATACACATCACGATTATCGAGGTAGCCAAAAATTATAAATTTTAGATTTACGCCTGCCCTTTGAGCCGCTTTGTTAAGTAGCTCGATATTAGCAATTGTAAGTGCCCCTACGCCCAAATTGTCAGAATTCGGAGAATGCCAAAACAAGCCGATAGTTAGTAACCCAGATGACATAAATACCTCTTCAACGTCATAATTCAGGCATTCTTATATTAATGTTCTATGTAGTATCGACATCTTTGAACTCGATACCGCAAGATATACTGAACAAAATATTCCTGACACTTACTCGCTTTTATTTATTGATCGATATCAGTTGAATTCACAGTATCTTTTATTTCATCCTGTATTTTGTTCTCAAGTAAATTGCTAGGTTGCTCACCGAGACTCGTGAAATCACCCAAGTATTTAATATCAGCAGAGTTAATTGCATCTAACTCTATCGATGTTAAAAACTCTCTCGCTTTTTGGTTTCTTAAAACACTAAGCGCAGCGTCAATTGCTTCTTCACCTGCAAGCACAGCTGGTCGACTTTCCTGGAACTGGGTGATGAATGTATTAGCACCCTGAACGAGGAAAAAGACGGTACGATCACGCTGTAGTTCAGGCATCTTTTCTCTCATCGCAGCAGGCAATGTCTCTGAATAAATTGTATAAGGGCGACGCTGATGCTGTGTATCTTTGGCAAGAAGATCACTTTCAATATCATTCAGGTTGCCAACCGCTTCATACTCATCTTTCAATTCTTCTGGTAAACTGGAAGACGGTACAACAATAGAATCAAAAATATAGTAAGTTCGATTAGCGAAAAAGTCTGGGTTATCAAGTACATATTGATCTGCCTCACGCCTTGATACGACAGGTCGCTCGTTCGAGCGTGACCGAATGTAAGCCTGCGCAAGTAGTGCGGACCGTGTTCGACGCAGATCCAACAGCACTTCAGGACTACGATCCAAACCAGCAGCTTTCGCCTGTTGTTCAAAGACCTTACGCGATACGATTGAACGTAAGACATTTTCCTCGATAGGTCGGCGGTCAGCATCAACCGGTATATTCAAACGCGCTATTTCAACATTAAGTTCGTGGATAGTTATTTCTTCGCCATTTACCTGGGCAACAACCTGGCCTTCAAGAATTAAACCATCGTCTCCAACTGTTTTATTACCTCCAGCCGCAGCGTTTTCATCAGCTGTTTCATTGCTGGAACCACAACCCGTTAAAAACAAACTCAAAGCCACAATGCTGCAAAAAGAAACAAATTTCATTCTAAAATCTCCGCCCCACTTTTAAAGATCTAACTAAAAATAAACTACCTTGAAATTACTATTTTATCGAGACAATTCGCTTAAAATTACAATATTTCCTGCTTGGAAGATAAGTTGCCGAGGAACAAAGGTAAAGTATCCTCAGGTACGATGGCTAACAAATCTTGTATAAAGGTGTCATGAAGTTCAAAGGACTGATCATTCAAGTCACCAAAGCTGGAAACCCTAATTAGTATGCCATCAGGGATTTTACCTGATAGCCCATACAATAATTTACCAATCTGCCGTTCACGCTGAGATACCGGGATATCATCACCAACGCGTGTCCAGTATGTAACGGGCTCCCGCCTTGGACCATTCGAAGTAAAGAGCCGTTTTGCTGGCAATAAGCCTGCACCACCTTGTTCCAACGGAATTTTAGCTACAACGGGATTTCCTACCTTAAAACCATTAGCAGCGTAACACGTCTCAGGGAGATGTAGTTGCAAGTTATCGCTCTGATGGCGCCCATAGGCGATCACAAGCATAATCAAATCACCATTGGCGTTTCTGTAACTTCTGGAAATCGACTGATTATAAATTTTATCCGCCAAGGTACTCTGCTCTAATGGCTGGACAGCTTTAATATACTGATCCTCATACCATTCGCCGAACTCTGTTGGCACTATATCTTCCAACACAAAATCAGCGGCCACAACTGTTGAAAACTCAGTTGGTTTGAGATACTGGCCCAAAACTCCTGCAAACAACAGAAAGCAAACAATAACGACAATCTGTAAGGGAGGGCGCTTAATCATGAGATTGCAGCCTTTCTTTTTTTATACCTTACAATTCCAAAAAATATCACACTATCAATTGCAATGAACAGCAACAATGCCGTTACAAACATGACTAAACCTGCGAAATCATGGAGGAAACCCTGGCCAGCTGCTTCCCCAAAATAATATGTTATCAACACCAATGCGATCACTCGCACGAGATTAGCTGCGTAGGCAGCCGGAACAATGATTAGCAAAAGAAAGAGTGTATGAAGAAGATGGCTAGGCTTGGACAGGTAGATATATATGATACCAACTGCCGCCAGACTATGTAGTGAATTCAGGCCAACGCACGCATCCTTAACGAGTAGCTGATATTGTTCAATATATAAGATTACCCCATTCTGACCTACTGGGTAGCCATAGTAATATAACAAATTCACAACTTGATCAGATAAAGCGAGCTTCATCGGCTGCGTTAGGCTATCCATTAGCCAACCCGGCATGGGAACAGCAAAAATCAGAAAACAGAGTGGGAAAATTAGTTCCTTTAAGCCTTCTTTCCCCTTCGTAATCAGGATCAATCCTCCCAAAACTGGAATAATTGATCCCGCGTCTAACAACATCAAACTTTGGGAATGTCCGATAACATAAAAGAACAAACCTCCCAGAAGGGACAACCACCCTAGATAGCTGGTTTTTGGTGCTTTAATTTTACGCAACTTATGTGCTTTGAGTAATATTATAAGTGCGACAATAAGCAAAATAAAAGGTCCGTGGCTATCCTGATCTGTTTGCCATGGACCTTCGATCATCAACACTGTTGTGGCAGTATATATAGCTGTTAGGGCAATAGCTACCAGCCAGAAACCTGAACTGAGCATATCTTGCCCAATTTCTTGCCAATCAAGTGTAATTCGAGTGTTTGTATTGTCTGCCACACTATCCCCCATTAGTATCTGTTTAATACAGTACCAACTAACTCAATATCGCCAGCATTTAACTCGTTCGTTGCAGCTTCGATATCCTGAGCCAATGTTTTGTGCTGACGGGCAACAAGAAGGGCTGTTCCTACTCGGGCAGCCACAGTCCGAGCATCGGCAGTAGTGTTCATTGAAGGTGTATCAAAAAGGATAACATCAAAGTCACTCAAAAGCTGCGAAAGCATCCACACTAACTCATGCCGACCTAATAACTCTTGTGGGTTAGGTGGTTTACGCCCTGAGGGAATCACACCCAGATTAGGGAAGAGGTTACGTAAAATAACCTCTTCAACACCGTGCTGCCCCAGAAGTACATCACTAAGTCCCGGTGTCCTCTCTTTCAAACCAAAAATATTCGCAACCCTTGGCGTACGAAGGTTTGCATCAATCAAACATGCCTTTAAGCCTAACTGCGCAAATGAAATTGCTAAATTAGCCGTCAGATAACTCGTTCCAGAATTCTTATTCGGCGACATAACAGCGATTGCGCGTCTACCTTGCTCCAAACAACCCAGCAAAAGCTGGCTTCTAAGCGCACGAATTGCTTCGGCTTCATCGCCAAACGGCTTGTATGCAACATGCAATTCATCAGAAAAACTGTCGGCTCCAGGGGCCAAGATCGCGTAATTAAATTGTTGTGCAATCGCTTCGTCGATATCTTGTGTAGATACCAGATTGAGCTTCTGCGCAGCAGCACCAAAGGATAAATCCTGACTGTCTTGCAAAGCCAAAATATCTTGAACTTGCTCCTCGTTCAATTTACCCAAGCCCAGTAAAATTTGACCGATTTTATTATTGTCCCATTGGCCTTCAGAGTGACTACGGCCAATATTTTCAATATTTTTATTCATTTATAATATCTCTATTCCGCTGCAGCAGGTAACTCTTTTATTGCCTTCGGAGCTTTCTTTTTTCTTCTAGAAATTAATTTAGGCCATCTAGAGGACGATGACTTGCCCGCAACCAAAACCGTCAGAACTGGCTTACCTGTAATTTGCTCTAAATCTTTATGTGATCGGACGCGACGATCAATCATCTCAAGAAGGAATGATAAAGCGACGCCAAGCACAGTTCCTGCCCCTAGAGCCAAAGCTAGAGACAATGTCTTTTGTGGGAAAGCGTGTTCAAGTGGCGGAATCGCCTCTTCCATTACAACGACACCAGTTTGTCCTAAGTCACCTTCCAAACGAAGAGTACCAGCTCGCCGGAATGCGTCATCATATTCAGCTTTCCTAATATCCACTTCGCGGCGTAGCAAGTCTAGTTGATCTTTATCTTTTCTAAGAGACAACATATTGCTCTTTTGCTGATTAAGTTCGCCTTCCAAGACAGCTGACTTTTCTTCTGCAATACGTACACGTGCAGCTAGTGACGATCTCAATTTTTTAATCTCTTCAACAATCTGCGCTTGGGCTACATCCTTACGAGCTTTTATAGCTAAAATCTCTGGGTGGTTATCGCCTAATTGTTCTGAACGCTCTGCGAGAGCACCTGCAAGTTTCGTATACTCATCACGCCACTGCTGTAATCTTCCATTGGTTAAAAACTCTGGAAGTTCATCACCTTTTCCACCAGCTTCGTCAAATGCTTCTAGTTGAGCATATAATGTCTTGGCTTCACTAATATCAGATAATGACGCAGTATAACGCTGAGTTAAATCAACCAACTTCGTATTTTCGGCATCTACATCATCAGAAACGTCCAAAATGCCCCTGGCCTGCTGAAAATCAGTCAACCGACGTTGTGCATTGTTTAGATTTTGTTGAAGGATATTAAGCTGACTCGCAAACCACTGTGAATTTCGTTTAGCTGGCTCAACACGTAAATCAAGATCAATGCTGATGTACGCATCAACAAAAGCATTCGCAAGCTGAGCCGCAATATTAGGTGAAGTACCCGTGTAACTAATCGCAATAATTTCACTTACGCCAACATTAGCAACATCTAAATTACCAATAATTCGTCTACTTATCCAATATTCCAAATCTTCCTGACGTTTATCAGTTTGAGCAAATTCATTAAGGAAAAAGGTGGATCGCGTAAGCCCTAAATCGCGGACAACCTTTCGCGCCACCCTCTCTGATTTAATAAGGCGTATCTGCGTCCGAACATGTGTGCGCATTGATCCCGCGGACATAACCAAGCCTGTCACGGGGTCAGGCGTAGAACTATCTAACAAAACAGTAGAAACCGCTCGATATTGCTTCGGGAGAAAGGACACAACGGCAAATGCAGTTACAGTCGCGAATGCAATCGTTATAAGAATAACGTAAAAACGTGCTTTCAAAATTCCAAAAACTTGCATCAAACTCATTTGAAGCGTCCTTTCGCCAAAATACTTAATAGTAGTATCACTAAAGCTTTCATATTTTATTTTTCGTTAATTGCTTAAAATAATCTTTGCGGAATGTAAAAGACATCACCAACCTTAATAACCTCCGAGAGATCCGCCCCTCTTAACTTCGGTTTGTTTTTTTCAACTTCCCTACGTTTTATGCCATTACGCGAACCAAGCTCAGTTGTACCTCCAGCAATTGCAAGACCTTGCTCCAAGGTTAAACCTTGCTGAAAGCGGTACCTGCCAGGATTCCGCACTTCACCATAGATATAAAAATACTTTGTTTCGGGTACAAATATTACATCACCATTACCAACGTACCTATCTTGTGAAGATATATTTCCGCTTAATAATTCGTCGACATTGATAACATAGCGTTCTACCGCACCGCTCTTAGGGTCATAGTCTGTAAATAATAATTCATTTGATGCAGAGGAGGTCGCACCTCCTGCCTGAGCCAAAATACTTGATAGTCTCGTTGCCCTGTCTAGCGTGTAACTCCCCGGGCGCGCCACAAACCCCAAGACGGAGACTTGCTGACTAGCAAACTGTGAAACCTGGACTGCAACAGCGGGGTTTTTCACAACGCCACCCTCTTGCAGGGCTTTCTCTACAATCTTGGCAGCCTCTTGTTCAGAAAAACCTCCTACAAAGACCTTACCGACAATTGGCATCAAGATACTTTGGTCAGAAGCGACACGCAACTGTACACTTAGATCCGGCTGTCTGAAAACAGAAATACCGATTACATCATTAGGGCCGATCAAATAAGCTTGCGGTGCAATCTGCGCTTGATTATCGTTTTCAGAGCCAGTCTGAGCAATCAATACTCTCTCATCAAGCATTACCACAGCCAAAACTATAAAAAGCAAATTTACAAACTTACTCATACCACTTCCGATGCTATTATTCATTCTTGTCAAAAATTCCTGAGTAATAAGATTACAGAACACTCTTAAAGAATTCTCAACATCAAGCTCTTTGAGATAACTATTACCTAAAATTAACTCTTAGACCCAACATAATACGGTTACTGGAAAACTCGAAACTTTCTACATTCGCTGTACGTTTTGAATAGCGATAAGATAAATTTAATCCGATCAATCGCCCCAAATCATAGTTAATTCTTGCTTCGAATGTATAGGTTGAATCTTCGTCATTGAAGCCCTCAGGAAATCCTTCCTGGATAGCATCAACGTCTAACAACGCTTGATCGGATTCGATAAGTCGTCGCAAATATCCTGCTGTAAGCTGACTGCTTAACCTCGGCGACCAAGATGAACTAATAGCCGCGGTTAAATCTGTTGACCGCGCGAAAGTGGCGGTCACGCTTTGTAAAGGGATTACAGACCTAGAACCTGCCAAGTTAACTGTATGTGCTGTCCCGATTGGCACACTAAGCGACGCAGCGCCGCTAAAGCCATTAAAATCATTCTCGATATTTGCAGCATCCTGAATATCAGTAATACCCGCTTGAACGTTTAATAGTATATTTCGACCAACGGCAAAGTTTGCTTCACCCGCGTATTGGATCAGCTCAAAACGGTCCGTAGCACCGACGATTTCGTCACGGTCTGTAAAGTCGGTAATTGAAGAACTAACCAATGCACCAATATAGGAGCCCCGACCAAATGTATAGCGCAGGCTACCACTGTAGAATTGATCGTTGCGGTTATTAATCTCTCGCGTGGCATCTGTATTATCAGAAGAACCGAAAACAGCACTGCCCGCAATTTGCAAAGGACCCAATATCCTACACTGCGCTTGCCCACCTGCACTTAATATCGTTTGAGCGTTATTGTTAAGAATATCTGCCTGTGTCTCAAATTGACCATTATCTCGGGACCACTGCCCACCAAGCGACCCAGAACATCGCGCCCCCAATTGCCAGGCAAAAAGACCGCGACCTGAAAAACGTTCAGTATCCAACTGCGTATTATTATCATGAAACCGATAACCTACGCTGCTATCAAAACTGAGCTGGTTTCTACCAATTCGTCGTCCAAACGCAATATTACCTGAAAGGTCCAATACATAATCTTCTGGCGTAAGGTCAGGCCGCTCTGCAATATCAATATCTGAGAAGCGCAAGAGGTTATCGCTGTATGTACCATTAGAATTAAAATTTAATTTTAAACCCTGATCTGTCGCAGGAGCATTCAGAAAGGCAGACGCCTGCTGCTGCGCGCGCGCTTCCAAGCTTGAAGCCGCTAACAATCCAGCACCAAAAAATAGTTTAAATAAATATTTTTCAAATAATCGCATATCGAGAGCCTACCCCTTATCTCTCACTAAAAAATCAAGATACTACAAATAAATGATTAACGTCAGTGAATTAATAGTATTTTATCAGTAACCTTTTATTAAGTATTGTCCAACAATGCTCTTATTACAACACTTATCAACGTAACCAAACTTATGTGTATCATAATAACACATATGAACTCAGTATTCAGAGCGATACAATTTGATCTTAAATGAAAAAACGATTATAAATCACGCATTTCAGGCAAAATAGATGGCACAATTCATATCATTTAATATTCAGCACCAGAGGATACTCTTTGTATGAAAGATATTCTCGAATCGAAAGCTGTCAAAGATGCGATTGCGGAACAAACGTCTCCGTTTGTAACGATCACTAAAGCTTGTAAAAAATCGCTAAAATGGGCTGCCATATTTTCGCTGATTTTAAACTTACTTCAGCTCACTGTTCCAATCTACATGATGACAATGCTGGACAAAATCCTGAGCTCTGGCAATGAAAATAGCCTATATCTACTTACACTTATAGCGATTTCTGCGCTCACCGTTGCGGCCCTTTTAGACGTAATCCGTAGTCAGGTATTAAACCGTGCTGCAAGTTGGTTAGAAACAAAACTAGGTGTTCACATTTTCGAAGAAGTTGCCCTCGCCCATCATAAAGGCAAAATAGGCAATGCAACCGGCCTAGAAGAGCTTTGGCGACTACGTTCCTTTATGTCGAGCCCCGCAATTTTAGCAATTTTCGACATACCCTGGATGATTTTTTATCTGATCGTGCTATTTTTATTGTCGGTACCCATTGGCATCATTGCCACGATCGGCGCAGCTATTTTATTCGCCATTGCGTTTATGAGCGAGCATTCGATCCGCAAACATCTTGAAAAAGGCCATGGTCACACAGAAGATTCGCGTGACTATATGCGAGTTGTTCAGAAATCTAGCGAAACTCTTATGGCGATGGGCATGATGGAACCTCTTAGGCGCCGATGGTTAAAACTCAACATCAAAGCATTACAAGGCCAATATATTAGTGCTGGTCGCGCTTCTATTAACCTTGCCGGATTTCGCTTTTTCAGAATGCTCCTGCAAATTTCCGTCCTATTTGCTGGCGGTTTACTGGTTATCAATGGAGCAGAAACCCCTGGCATTATAATTGGAGCATCGTTAATTATGTCACGCGCGCTCGCGCCTGTTGAGCAAGCTATTACTGCATGGAAACAAGCAATGTCTGCGCGCGCGGCATATCATAAACTCAGCACTATCCTTCCTGACTCTGTTGAGCAAACTGTTTCCGCACGAAAACCCGAGGGCATAGTTGAAATTCGCCTTGAAGACACGAGCTATACTTTCCCAAACACGGAAGCGCCGTTTATTCGGAATGTAAACCTTACTGCTAAGCCCGGTGAGGTCCTAAGTTTGATTGGCCCAAGCGCATCGGGCAAGTCAACACTTGCCAAGTTAATCGCAGGTGCACATTCACCGAGCGAAGGGTTCATCTATATCGGTGATTATGAAGTCTCCCATTTCTCGCGGGATGAATTAGGGCCCATGATTGGTTTTGTCCCGCAACAGATTGATTTTCTGCCGGGAACGATCGCAGAAAACATAGCCCGTTTTCGCGATATACCTATCGAAGATGTTGTTGAAGCCGCGCGCCGTATAAACGCACACGACGATATCATGCAATTGCCGATGGGGTACGAAACCTGCATTGGTGGTGATATGGGCCATCCGTTGTCAGGCGGTCAAATCCAGCGTCTAGCCATCGCGCGTGCACTTTGCGGCGAGCCCAGAATTTTGATCATGGACGAACCTAACCTTAACCTGGATACCGCAACAGAAGCGAAGCTTTTGGAAGTTATGGAAGAAGAGAAACAACGAGGCACCAATGTGATCATTGTTTCACACCATCAGGAATTTATAAAGCGCGCCGACAAAATCGCTATGATCAGTCGCGGCAAAATCAGTCAGTTTGGTAATCGATCGCAAGTCTTAAGGCGATTGAACACTCCAACCCTTCCCAAAGTTGGCACGACTAATATTACACGTAAAAAAGTACCGCAAAAATTAAAGAGCAAACCTGACAGTGATAAGCCAGCAAGCGCACCTAAACGGGCAAGCCTCGCCAATATGCGAATACCAAGGTCCCCTGATCAAGATCCCCTAAAAGGACGCCAAGAGGAGGGTAATCATGACTGATCCCCTCGATATCTCTCATGTTGCGAATGGTACGCCCGCAAAAGCCGAAGAGCAGAGCGAAAACACTGCCTTAATGGATCTGGTCCTTGAAACCCGGGAACCTATGGTTTCTGACTGGACCCAAAAAGGTATCATTACTATATGCATATTCTTTGGTGCCCTTATTTTATGGTCTATATTTGCCCCACTTTCGACGGGTGCCGTTGTCACTGGTCGTGTCATCGTCAGCGGCGATAGAGATGTGATTGAGCATCTCGAGGGCGGAATTATCAAGAAAGTGCATGTAAAAAATGGTACCCGCGTGAAGGCTGGTGACCTCCTAGTCGAGATTGACCCCAAGCCAGCAGAAGCAAGACTGCGCGATGTCCAAACCCGCATTTTTGCCCTCAACGCCAGACTGGAACGCCTACGTAATGAATGGAACCTAGAGGAAAAACTGGATCTGAGTGCGCTGAAACCTCAGGGCGTAAGCGCCACGGCACAAAGGGAAATTCTTTCACTTGAAGCAAGCCAATTCAAAATCAGACAGGAACTGTTCAGGACGCAAGAAGCAACCTTGAAAGCAAACATCAAAGACCTCGAAGACATAAGCGCTTCCCTTGGCGAACAGGTCACTAAGACAACTGCACAACTTAAACTGATCGAAGAAGAAATTGCGGATGTAAATGATCTGCTACAAAAAGGATTAGCACCAAAAACAAGAAGCCTCGCATTAAGGCGCCAACGAGAAGCGTTGCTCGCAGACGAACTAAGCCTTCAAAGCCAATTGGTTGAGCAAAAGAACCGTGTCCAAAGCGCTAATGTAGAACTGCAAAATTTCCGCACTACCACACGCGGCGAGATAGCACAGCAAATGCAAGACACACAGGTAGAAATGCAGTCTATTTTTGGTGCACTTGACCTCGCACAAAATCAGAAAGACAGAACAAGTATCAGGGCGGATAAAAATGGCATCGTCATGAATATGCAAGTGAAAGCGCGCGGCGAGGTTTTACAGCCTGGTGACGCACTGTTTGACCTTGTGCCGGAAGGGTCTGAACTGGTTGTTGACGCAAGATTATCCGCAAGTGACGCAGCAAATATTGTTCCCGGTCTGCCAGCGAAAGTGACAATCGCAGCCTTTAAAGGCCGTAATGCCCCGATCATTGAAGGAACAGTTCGCAGAGTGTCACCCGATACGCTTCTTGATGAACAATCCGGCCTTTCCTACTATTCCGTTCAAATCAGTTTTAATAGTGAGAGCCTTGCGGGCCTCAGCGAAACATCAAGGCTACAACCTGGTTTCCCCGTGCAGGCCATTATTGAAACCGACAGTCAACCTGTGCTCGGTTACCTGTTATCTCCTATTCTGACGACAGTCAGAAATGCCTTTACTGAACAATGACCAACATGCAAATTGTATTGGATGACCTTTCCCATCCAGATGTGCAGGCTCTGTTAAAAGACCACATGAAGGGCATGCAGGAAAATTCGCCTATCGATAGTGTTTTCGCCCTCGATATCTCGGGTCTAAAAACCAAGGAAATCAGCTTTTGGACCGCCTGGGAGAACGAGACAATTTTGGGGTGTGGTGCCTTAAAGGAATTATCCCCTACACACGGCGAAATTAAATCCATGCGAACACATAAAACGCAACTGCGAAAAGGCGTTGCAGCACGGTTGTTGGAGCATATCATCGACACCGCTAAAATACGTGAATACAAAATATTATCACTGGAGACAGGCAGCGGCCCAGCTTTTGACCCCGCAATAAGACTATATAAAAAATATGGCTTCAAAAACGGGGCAGCATTTTCAGACTATCAAGCGAGCGAGTTTAACCAGTTTTTGCATTTAAAACTCAAATAAGCCTTTATCTTGTTAAGACAGGTTAGCTTGATTCGCTGACCGCGTATGCAGACCTCTAATTGCGACATAGATGAGCAAACCGATTGGTCCAAACATAAAGGTGAAAAACAGGCACGGCACGATAAACAGATGCTTGATCCCACGGTCGAGTGCATCACGGCTAATCCATGTGCCAACAAACAAATCAAAAACCAGATAATGTGACCACCCAGCCAGCGTGCCATTAGGATGGTCAAAAAGCGCCATCACCCCACCAATGGATGAAAATCCGGCACCTTCCGCTGAAGCGCCGAAGAACAAACTGTTCACGATCAAACCTGTGTAGATTAAGCCATAAACGACTGGATAAAGAAAACTATGAACGACAGATTTGGTTAATTGGCTAGATGGCAAGAACACAAGCATAAGCCATGCAGGCAAGACGCCTATATTTATGATCGAAAAAATAGTCTCATATGTCATAAAAGCCCCTCACATGATTAAATGAAAGTTGGGTACAATGTAGCAGACTTTGTGATAATCCAATACTTACATTAAACCCACAGAACTAAGACTTACATTAGGCGTTCTAAGCTGGCTTTGATATACTGCCGCCGGATTTCACGCGTTACTGCTCCAACCTTACCGTCCATGATCGATTTTCCATCAATTTCTACAACAGGCCAGACAAGGGTAGATGCGCTTGAAATGAAAGCTTCCCTTGCACTGTATGCTTCTTCAATCGTGAACGGACGTTCCTCAACTGTCATATTCATGGATTGAGCGACCGACAAAACTGCCTGACGCGTGATACCGTGTAAAATATCGTGACTAAGGTGACGGGTCACGATCACATTGTCCCTTGTGATGATATAGGCGTTATTGGAGGTGCCTTCTGTTACATACCCATCTTCGATCATCCAGGCGTCCTGAACACCATGTTGCCGCGCCGTTTCTTTTGCAAGAACAGGAGCGAGCAAACTAACTGCCTTAACATCCCGCCTGCGCCAACGGATGTCTGGAACAGATACGATCCTTATGCCGTCACGCGCTTGCGGCGGGTCGAGAAGCGCTTTTTCCTGCGTGAACATAACAATACTGGGTTGAAGGGAAGGAGTTGGCAAAAAGTCACGATCTTCTGCCCCTCTTGAAATCTGCAAATATATGAGGCCTTCATCCAAATTGTTCATTTCGATCAGGCGTTTCTGGATGCGCAGTATATGATCACTATCAACCTCAAATGGTATCAGCGCCCCTTCAAGCGAAAGTTTGAGGCGTTTCATGTGACCCATGTGGTCAATCAGGCCACCATTGATCACCGACGTAACTTCATAAACACCGTGCGAGAATAAGAAACTACGGTCGAAGATAGAAACAGTGGCTTCATTTTCTGGGACAAAACTACCGTCGATATAAACTGTACGCATTCAGAGGCCTTTCACATAATGTAGACCTTCATAACGTTAGTGAGGAATTTTGGCGAGGAAATGATGCAAAAATCTTATCTAAGGTTTATGGCTGAATTATACTGCTGCTTAGGAGAAGTAAGGAAGTAGAAAGCTAATGCCCGCTAGGGCAAATAACGCCAAAAGAATTGTTTGTACACTAAGCACCAAGACCGGCTTAATCCCGATCGACATAATATCCTTAAAGGATGTCTTTAGCCCCAATGCAGTTACCGCGACCAGCAGCAAAAACCCTGATAGTTCGCCCAGTCCAGAAGTAACAGATTGCGGAAGTGCTCCTGCGCTATTGAAGGCCATCAGGCATAAAAAGGCGATTAGAAACCCTGGCAAAAATGGCTGCTTAACCTTCGTCTCCAAAGCATCTGTACACTCGCTATGATTTTGCTGACTGCGGCAATAGAAATATCCGATAATAAAAACCGCTGGCACCAAACAAACAACCCGGGTTAATTTGACAATTGCAGCCGTTTGACCTGCCTCTTCTGATACCATGTATCCAGCACCCATAACCTGGGCGACATCATGAATAGTTGCACCAATAAACAGGCCAGCATTTTGGTCGTCATACCCCATTAAGCGTGTAACAATAGGATATAGTATCATCACAATCGTACTTAAGGTGGTTACCCCGATGATGGTAATCGTGGTTCGCCTTTCACTGTCGCGGTCTTGCCCTAAAACCGAGGAAACAGCGAGTGCGGCCGAGGCACCGCAAATGGCAACAGAACCAGCTGACAAAATTGCATGATCAGATTTTAAGCCAAATAATCGACCCACGAACAAACCGCTGACTAAAGTGAAAATCACACCCGCTATCACAAGAAGAATAACAGGCCAGCCAAGCGCCATAACATCAACTAAAACGATTTTCGCACCCAGTAACGCGACACCCAGACGCAACAACTGCTTGGCCGAAACCTCGACACCAGCAACAAAGGCATTTGAACGAAAGACAAAGTGGCCGCACAAACCAACAATCATAGCCAGCAACATTGAGGGTGCGTTTGTAATGTCTGCAATCAGCTTAACACATAATGCCAACAGGAGTGTGAGGATAATACCTGCCGCATATTTTCGGCAACCCAAAGCTCTTTCCCAAAAATTGATTAAGGAAATCGAGGATACCTGACGTTGTAGCTGATGATCAGTCATCAGCTTATTCGGCAGCAGCCGTTGGGTGGCTATGCTTAGCAGCGTTTTTTCGATTACGGTTCGTTACCATTCGCACATACAGGCGGTCGATTGCTTTACTCGCTGACTTTTCAAATAGAAATGGCAGAAGAGCGTGAACAAAACACAATAGGCCATAAAAAACCATCGTCAGGCCAAAAGACGAAGCCATGAGCAAGTGTTCAAAATAACTTTCATCAACTGACTTTGGGTGTTCAGTAAACAGTCTAACCAACACAAATACTCTCCTGATTTGTTACGCCTAATATAGAGATAGTATAGTTCTGCTTTCCGAAATAGTAAGTTTCAATTTACTCATTTTTATTGATGTGCAAGAATAAATATTCCCAATTTTTTGAAAATGAGAAATATATGGACCATGTTGATCTAAGAATTTTAAATACCTTGCAAAAGGATGCATCTGGCTCGATCGCTGAAATCGCTGAACGTGCCGGCACTTCGCAAACCCCTTGTTGGCGCAGAATAAAGCGTATGGAAGAAGACGGCATTATCAAGAAACGTGTGGCTCTTCTTGATCAGGAAAAATTGAATATTGGTTTAACTGGATTTATTTTAATTCGCACCGCTGAGCATGACGAGGAGTGGCTTCGTGCATTCGCAGAAGGTGTCAAAGCCATGCCGGAGGTGCTTGAGTTTCATAGAATGACCGGGGAAGTTGATTATCTGCTGCGTATTGTGACAACAGACCTCAAGGGATATGATGCGATCTATAAGAAATTAATCAAGGTCGCCAAACTATCGGATGTTAGCGCATGTTTTTCGATGGAATGTATAAAAGAAACTACAGAACTCCCTCTTTTTCCTTCGTAGCGGTTAACAATATAGATAAATCAACGCATATAAGCCATATCCGGTAAGCGTATAGATAAAATGGCTTTCATTATAGTCTGGAATATGACAGCGCTATCATTATAATCATGCTCAATCTTGATTAGCGCCCTAAGACAACTGAGGACACGCAACTATGTTACCTACCGACTCTATCTACCGTCTTACAGATACCGCCGACGAAAGTAGCTCATGCCATACTCATATGCGTGGATGCACAAAGCATTATGATGAAATCCTCAACACCGCCTGGGCACTAAACCAGAAAATCAGCGATTCTGATACTGGACTTAATGACCTTGAGGCAATCCTACAAACAACTGGATCAGAAATTCTTGAACGCAGGCTCGATAAGCTGAAAACATATGTTTCCGAACAGTCCCCTGATATGAATGCCGCGCGGTTGGAAATGGCTTTCAAGACATTAGCGCATGAAAATGGAAAAATTCTATCCGCCAATGAATTTAAAAATAAGGCCAAAACCCAGCTAGCGGGGATAGTTATAACCGCACACCCGACCTTTTCACTCTCTAAAGATGCCTGGGCTTTTGCAACTGAGATCTTAACAAAGAAAAACAAGGGTGCTCAGGGCGCAAAGCCCGAAGGCCTTTGCCTGCTTCCCACAGCATCGCCGTCTTT
The DNA here is from genome assembly GCF_024398015.1 of Kordiimonas sp. SCSIO 12610. Classification (GTDB taxonomy): domain Bacteria; phylum Pseudomonadota; class Alphaproteobacteria; order Sphingomonadales; family Kordiimonadaceae; genus CANLMI01. Next base: position 616,478 of record NZ_CP073747.1, on the reverse strand, counting down.
GGAAGATGAATTGCACTATGCCAACGCTGCCATTCGGAACATTAGATTGAGTTTACGTTCTGTGTGGCGAATCTTCATGAAAGTTACCCATGAACTTTATCCAAACGAATGGCAGAATATCACCCCGTCTATTGCAACTGTCGCAAGCTGGGTTGGCTTTGACCTTGATGGACGGACTGATATTGGTTGGGCTCAAAGCTTATATTTCCGTTATTACACCACCCTTCTCGGGCTTGAAGAACTCCAAGCCTTCTGGGCCTCAATTGATGAACGTCTAACCACTGGCTCAAGCAAACAAACAAGTGATAAAATCAATTCAGCAATCAGCACATTAAATGGCTGTTTTGCTGACGGTTTGGAAAACTTGAAAAAAGCGGAAAGCGATAATCACTATGCTGCATTCAACTGTAAAGCTGTGGAAAGGCGCAGCAACAAAGATGAAGCACGCGCTCAAATCCAGCACTGCCTGAATGAACTTATTGCTTCGGATATTGACCAGTCATTGGCACTAGAAATTGCAACATTCCGCGCTGAATGGGAGACCATTGGGCTTGGCCTTTCGCATATTCATTTCAGGCTAAACGCGGCGCAGCTCCACAATGCCATACGCCCCCTTATTAACCTTCAGGAAGCTCCGGACAGAAGCGCATCAAGGCGCCATTATTTGGATGCTGTCGCCAATCTTTTGCAAAATGTAAACGAAGAGACAATCCATTACGGCACGCTTGCCGAAGAACAAACAACCGCCAAACGTGTCTTTATGCTGGCAAAACAGTTTCGCAAACATTTCGATGATAATGGGTCATTGCGGATGCTTGTGGCCGAATCTGATACCCCATTCACCCTATTGGTAGCGCTTTATTATGCGAAACTTTTCGGGGTTGATGATTATGTAGAAATTTCACCTCTTTTCGAGACAGGGATCGGCCTTCAGCGCGGTGATCGTGTTATCAGTGAACTTCTCGATAACCCTGATTTCTTATCATATATCCAAAAGCAAGGTCGCTTTTGCGTGCAATTAGGGTTTTCTGATTCTGGACGTTATGTTGGACAAGTGGCGGCATCCCTCGCCATCGAGCGCTTTAAGTTGCGCCTTATCCGCCTTTGGAAAGCCAGAGGACTTTCAGACATAGACCTTGTGTTTTTTGATACACACGGCGAGTCTATTGGCCGAGGCGCGCACCCAAGAAGCATGATTGATCGCTTTGAATACACTCACACACCCGAAGTTCGGCGAACGCTCAATGCCATCCAAAACACGTATAAACACGAAGTCAGCTTCCAGGGTGGGGACGGATACCTTTGGTTCATCAGCGAAGACGTTACACTCGCCGTCGTAACAGACCTTTTGACAACGCGCCTGAAAACGCCCAATGCAGAACCTGACCTTCTGTACGAAAATAGCGATTGGTCGCTTGATTTCTTCCTGACGTTGACAGAGACACAAGAGCACCTAACAGAAGAAACAGGATACCTGAGGCTAATCGATTCCATCGGTCAATCAATGCTATACCCAACAGGATCAAGGGCCGTTAAGCGGCAGGGCCGGAAAGGGATTGGTAATCGCCTGGAATCTATTGGTCAGATCCGCGCCATTCCCAACAATGCAGTGCTTCAGCAACTCGGATATATGGCCAATTCCATCACCGGTGTTGGTGCAGCCGCCAATCGGAATGCACGACGTTTTAGTGAAATCGTTCAACAGTCGCCGCGTCTGAGGCAAATCATGCGGATGAGCCTGGAAGCCTTAAAACGCTCGGACGTCAATATTCTGGCTGCTTACTTAATTGGCCTTTCCCCTGCCCATTGGCTGGATCGCTGTGAAGCCGAAGCCCCATCCAAAAAACGCAGTAAAATGCTTCGCCTCTCCAGTTTATTAGAAGACATTTTCGCAGGCAGTGATATGGGACTGGTTTTAAGGGATTTAAGACGAGACAGCCTTTTACTCGAAGACATGCTAAGATCGGCATCAAATATCGACGAGGCCACTCCGCAACTTAATCAGACCATTTTGGCATTACACACCATTCGTATCGCCCTGATTTACTTCATCTATATGAAAGCGATGGAGGTACCAAGATTTTCATCACGGCAGGACATATCACTTCATGACTTGATTGACCAAATCCTTCACCTGAACATTCCAGATATCGTTGAAGAACTGCGTAAAATCTTCCCCGCTCATATTCATAATGACGACGATGCCCAATATGGTGAGGAGGCGAGCTACGATATCTCAAAAACAGGTGGATACATCAAAGAACACAGAGAAATTTTTGATGAGCTTGAACATGCTTATGAATTAATTCTGAAGATCAGTAGCTTACTTTCCAGCGAGATTGGCGCTGTAGGTTAATCTTGTCATCTTTAACCACTGATGGAAGACGCCCTGACATGCAAAGTATATGGCACTGTGGTCAGGGTATCTTCGCCATTCACATGGTCAATCTCTTCGGTTTTTTTGATTTGATTAATCAGTTTCTCACAAGCGAGCGAAGCCATGGACCGTGCCGGTTGATCAACCGTTGTTAACGCGGGCCAAACCTGCGACGCGATCGGCGAATTATCAAATCCAACAACAGCGACCTCGTCAGGCACTTTTATATTTCTGTTATGTGCTGCAGAAAGGACTGCCGCTGCCATATCGTCATTTGCAGCGAAAACCGCTGTTGGTCGCTCGCTAAGGTCCATCAAAAATGACGCTGCGTCCGAACTCCCTTCAAAACTGAAATCACCCGATACAAGTAGCCTTTCATCCACAGGCAAACCGTGAGCTTTCATCTCATCGCGAAAGCCCTGTAATCTAAGTTTACTTGATTGGTGTTCGGTTTCGCCCAAGACAAAAGCTATGTTTTTATGGCCTTGATCTATCAAATGACGGGTAAGTTCCCTCGCAGCACTAACTTCATCGATAACGACTGACGGAATGATGTCGAGCGCGCGCTCTGACAGGGTCACAGCAGGAATATCAGCAGCTTTTAAGGCATTCACAATACGCTCATCGGAGCCGAATGGCGGCGTCATAACAACTCCTTCCACCCTCGAGTGACGAAGCCAATCATAAACATTACGCTCAAGGTCAGCGGAATTATTCGATATAGGATTTAATATCAGACCGTAATGATGGTCCATACATGTCTTGAGAACACCTTCCTGAACATCCATAAAATACCCGGGACTAAGGTGCCCATAAAGCATCCCGATCGTGTAGGAACGATTGCCCGCAAGTCCCCTTGCAGACTGACTTGGTTGGTAATTCAGGGAATTTATCGCTTCAAGCACACGTTCCCGCGTCTTTTCCCGAACATTCGCTTCTTTGTTGATGACACGTGATACTGTCTTTATTGAGACCGCTGCCAAACGGGCCACATCATCAATCGTAGCTTTACCCATATCAATTACCCTATTTCCTGGCTCCAGAATTAAATGACCAGGAACAAAATCACAATATGTAAATCCAAATATATGTTATCGCTGTCAGTCTAATAACCAAATTGCTGTAATTCTTGGCCGATCATTATTTGACAGCGCTGTCAAAATTAGATTATAAGGCCTGCATTATTAGGGTGAGAGATCAACCATGGCAGATACTGAAAAATTTGCAGATATTATCACTGCAGACATCGGCGGTACCAATGGCCGTTTCGCCGTTATCAGAACAAATAACGATGGTTTCTCTGTATTGGAAAATATCACATATAGCTGCGCTGATTTTCCAAATTTTGCAGAAATGATGAAAACCTTTATCAAACAGGCAAGCGCGCATTCTATTAACCACGCACATCTTGCAATCGCTGGTCAAACCACCCATTCACAAGCTCAAATAACCAATATAGGCTGGCAGTTCACAGCGCATGAACTTCAGAAGGCTACAGGGCTTGAAAAAGTTAGCTTCATGAATGACTTCGCCGCTGTTGCACGCGCTGTACCCCATTTAAAGCCTTCAGAATACAAGGTTATCAAATCAGGTGTTACGGATGATAGCGCGCCGATGAGCATCATGGGGCCCGGCACAGGCTTTGGCGTCGCACAACTTTTGAAGGTTGGAACTGACTATAAGGTTATTTCTTCAGAGGGCGGTCACGCCTCCTTTGCTCCAACAACACATTTGGAACGTGATTTATGGGCGCACTTAAAGAAAGCAACCGAACATATTTGCATCGAATCCGTTCTCTCAGGGCGTGGATTGGCGAGAATTCATAATTTTCTGGTTGAATATGCAGGGTCAGGACCAAACGGCTTAACCCCACAGGAAATAAGTAGCGCAGCCACAACAGGTGAGCTTCCTTCCTGTGTGCGTGCTGTTCAGCTATTCCTATCAATCCTCGGCGGCGTCGCTAGCGATATTGCACTCTCCCATGGTGGTCGTGGCGGTGTGTGGATTGCCGGCGGTATTGTACCGAAAATATACGAGCATATCGGTAACAGCGATTTCCTGAAACGGTTCGGCTCAAAGGGTATTATGTCTTCCTACCTGACGAATATCCCGATCCATGTTATTACCGATACAAACTCTGCACTTATTGGTGCCGCAGCAGATTGGCGCGGTAATCAATCAAGTTTCATGAATGCCTTTGAAGGAGCATAATATGTCGTCATTTGATTTGATCATTTTTGGCGGTCTTGGTGACTTATCAAGAAGGAAACTACTCCCTGCTCTATATAGTGGCTTCGTAACTAAACGCGTTAACAGCGATAGTAAAATATATCTGACATCACGCTCGGAAGTTGACCAACCTGTTCTTGAATGGCTCACAGGCGTTTTTGAGGTAACTCCCCCTGCTTGCGGGATCGATACCGACATGCTGGCGGCGTTCGCGGATATGATAGAGGTTGTTCAGATTTCCCTATCTGACGAAGGGGAAGGCTGGGAAGCCCTCAAGGAACAGCTAACCGATACTGCAAGGCCTCTCGTGCATTTTCTCGCAATTCCCCCAGCATTTTTTACCAGCACATGTGCACTTTTGGGAAATTACGGTCTAAACGGTGATAACGCGTGCGTTGTGTTGGAAAAACCGCTTGGGCACAACCGGGAAACCGCCGCAGAGATCAATAATGATGTGGCACAGTATTTTTCAGAAGAGCAAACCTTTAGGATCGATCATTATTTAGGCAAAGAAGCCGTTCAAAACCTTCTGGCGCTCAGATTCTCAAATCTATTGTTCGAGCAATTATGGAACAATCAAACAATTGACCATATTCAAATCACGATTGCTGAAGACCTGGGCGTTGAAGGCAGAGGCGGGTTCTATGAGGGCACTGGTGCCCTTAAAGATATGGTTCAAAACCACCTCTTACAATTATTATGTTTCATCGCGATGGAACCCCCTGCCAGACTAGACGCGCAAGGCATTCGTGAGGAAAAACTAAAGGTCCTTAAATCGCTTCGCCCCCTTGAAGGCATGGAAATTGACCAAAATGTTGTGCGCGGTCAATACAAGGCAGGCGCTATGGCCGGCAGCGCGGTTAAAAGCTATCTGGATGACCTTGGCCTTGATAAAAGTGAAACTGACAGTTTTGTAGCGATCAAAGCCCACATAGAAAACTGGCGCTGGGCGGGGGTGCCTTTTTACCTTCGCACAGGGAAACGCCTGCCGGAACGGTTTGCAGAAATCGTTATTCAGTTCAAGGATGTCCCGCATGCATCAGATCCCCGCTGGCACACTAACATGCAGCCAAATCGCTTTATCATTCGACTTCAACCGGAAGATCATCTGGCAATGCGGATGATGATCAAGGACGACAAAGAAGACCGGGCTGCCCTTCGTGAAGTAGAATTAAATCTGGATGTTACAGGTGCGGATGATGGCACGCGCCTTGGCCCCTACCTCAGGTTAATGCTGGATGCCGCTCGCGGTGACCAGAGCCTGTTCGTTCACCGGGACGAGGTTGACCTAGCGTGGCAATGGATCGATAGAATCACCAAACACTGGAAAGCCAATCCAGGCAGCATCAAAACCTACCAATCAGGAACATGGGGGCCATATGAAGCCCATGATTTGATGAAACGCGACCAACGTGATTGGTATCATGATGCAAAGGATGTTTAGGCGCTGACGATGATTGATCACCCTAAAATCAACTTTTATGGCTTTGATAGCGGCCCAGATATGGCTTTCGCGCTCTCGACCCGTATCTTGAAAAGCCTGCAAAATGATCTGACCACAACGGGTTCAGCATCATGGGCTGTATCAGGGGGCTCAACTCCCAAGCCCTTGTTTGAAAAAGTGTCTAATACTGAATTTGACTGGCATAAGGTTGATATCGCGCTGGTTGACGAACGGTGGGTCCCTCAAGCGCATAGCCGCAGTAATGAAAGTTTTGTAAAAAATACATTGCTCGTTAATGAAGCAACGTCTGCGCGTTTTACCGGCATGTTTGTTGAGGGTAAGTCACACAGAGACGCCCTTCCATTCATTGAAAATGCGTACGGAAAAATCACGTACCCTTTCACGAGTGTGCTTTTAGGGCTCGGGAACGACGGTCATACAGCCTCGCTGTTTCCTGAAGCAGATGGGTTAGAGCACGCACTCGCTTGTGAAAATACCAGCATTTGTGCAGCTCTGACAGCGCGAAAAAGTACTGTCACAGGGGACGAGGTTGAGCGTATCACGATCACCTTTCATGCCATCAACCGTGCAAAAGACTGTATTTTGATGATTACAGGCGATGAGAAACTAGGAACCCTCAAAGAAGCGCTTTCCAATGACATAAATCTGCCAATCGCTCGCGTTATTAATTCTATGAAGCAACCGTTAAACGTATTTTGGGCCCCATAATACCCGGACATATGGAAACCACCATGACCCACCCTCGTATCATTGAAGTCACCAATAGGATTATCGAACGATCATCTGGATCACGCAGCGCCTATATGGCGCGCATTAACGAGATGCGCAACGTAGGACCATCACGTCCAGCTATGTCATGCGGAAATATCGCCCACGCAATCGCAGCCTGCAATGATAGTGATAAACAAAAGCTGAATGACGAAGAAACCATCAATGTAGCAATCGTTAGTGCCTATAATGATATGCTGTCAGCGCATCAGCCCTATCATTACATGCTTGATGAAATAAAAGCCGCTATCACGGATGCTGGCGGGGTTGCCCAGATGGCTGGCGGCGTACCGGCAATGTGTGACGGTGTGACCCAAGGCCAGGCCGGAATGGAATTGTCACTATTCAGCCGTGACGTTATTGCTATGGCTACAGGTGTTGCACTTTCCCATAATGTCTTCGAGGCAGGTATTTTGTTTGGCCTTTGTGATAAAATCGTTCCGGGCCTTTTGATGGGGGCACTATCCTTTGGGCATTTGCCCTTTGTTTTCATTCCGGCCGGACCTATGCCAACAGGAATTTCAAATGCCGAGAAAGCAAAAGTTCGTCAACTTTATGCGGAAGGCAAAGCAACCAGAGATGACCTGCTGGCGAGCGAAAGCAAAGCCTACCATAGTCCCGGCACCTGCACATTCTATGGTACCGCCAATTCCAACCAGATGATGTTGGAGATGATGGGTCTACAGTTACCCGGATCGAGCTTCATCAACCCAACAGATCCGCTTAGAAAACCTGTAAACGACGAAGCCGCGAGGCAAGCGATAAAGCTGGCAAAGGCAGGGCATACTATGGCAGATCATGTTGACGAGAAAGCCATTGTCAATGCAGCGATTGGTTTGCTCGCAACCGGTGGCTCAACCAATCATACCATCCATTTGATCGCGATTGCACGCGCCGCAGGCATCAAATTAACATGGAAAGATATGTCCGATCTGTCTTCCGTCGTGCCCCTGATCTCCAGAGTTTATCCAAATGGTACCGCAGACATAAATGCCTTCCATAATGCGGGCGGTACAAGTTTCGTCATGCAACGCCTGTTGGATGAAGGCAGATTACACGGCGATGTTCCTTGTGTTCTCGAAGGCAAGCCACTAGAGGAAGTCGTTGCTGACCCTATTCTCAAAGACAACGCCGTCATCTGGCAGGAAGTCGCCGCGGAACCCGGCGATGCAATGATTGTGCGCCCTGTTACTGACCCATTTCAGCCAACAGGTGGCCTCGCCTTGATGCGTGGTAATATTGGTGAAGGTGTCCTAAAGACCTCAGCCGTCAAACCAGCGCACCGTGTCATTGAAGCACCTGCAGTCGTATTTGATGATCAGGATGATATGCTAACAGCTTTCCAGAACGGCGAACTTGATAAGGATTTTATTGCTGTCATCCGCTTTCAGGGCCCAAAAGCCAACGGAATGCCCGAACTTCATAAATTAACGCCGTCGCTTGGTGTATTGCAGGACCGTGGTTTCAGGGTTGCCCTTGTCACAGATGGCCGTATGTCAGGCGCGTCCGGCAAGGTTCCGGCAGCTATCCATATTACGCCGGAAGCGCTCGACGGTGGCAACATTGGCCGTGTGCAGACAGGCGATATGATGCGCCTAAATGCCAATACTGGTGAACTTGAAGTTATTGTAGAAGCGGAAGAATTCGAAGCCCGTGATATTCCAACAGCACCGGCCCGTTCCTTAACTGTTGGTAGAAATATGTTTACCCCGTTCCAAAGCCTTGTTGGCCGCGCCAGCGAAGGCGCATCCGTTTTCGATTTTGATTAGGATAATAACCCGATGACCAATTCCAATATCCGCACGATGCTAACAGGTACTAAGGCCATTCCTGTGCTTGCCTTCAGAAGCACCGAAGAAGCCGTCGATATTTGCGGGCACCTAATCGAAGAGGGCCTTCATGTTCTTGAACTCACGATGCGGCATCCAAGTGCACTTGAAGCACTCGGGGCTGTGAAAACAGAATTTGGTGACCGCGCAACATTTGGCATGGGTACTATCACCAAAGCCGAGCAAGTTGACGATGTTATAGATGCAGGTGCTGATTTTGGTGTCAGCCCTGGCCTAACGGCTGCCCTCGCGGATAAAATCCAGGACACTGGCCTACCATTCCTTCCGGGCATATCTACAATTTCAGAAGCGATGAATGCCCGTGAATTGGGTTTTGATACGCTTAAATTTTTTCCGGCGGAACAATCAGGCGGCGCCCCGTTCCTCAAAAGCCTAGGGGCTGTGTTGCCGGAACTTGTATTCTGCCCCACAGGCGGCCTGAGTGCAGGCAATGCAATGGATTACCTAAACCTCGATAATGTTATGTGCTTTGGAGCAAGCGCCTTTACCAAACGCAACAGCCAAGGCATTATTGAAGCTGCAACCATCAAAAGAACGGCCGAAGAGTTCCGTGCTAACGGGTTATTGTGACCAGAAGCGGTTTCTAAATACTAATTGAAATCAACTGATAGATATTCAGTATTACCACTGAACGTGAGCGTCTGGATATCACCCCGGCCTTCAATATTAACCGTATTAATTTGATCAGGCCAAATTTCTCTGAGCGCATTATTAGCCATTATCAATTGAGGTGCTTCAAAACTGGGGGCTTCCTGATAAACCCAGAAAAATTTGCCTTCAATCTCAAACCCGAGATACTCAAGACCCACAGGATCGCCGTTATCCCTCAAGAGGGAAAATCGCTCTACAACATAATTTGCAAATGTATCCTGTGTCTCAGCAGAGCTGATAATGTCAGCGCCTTTTCCAAAGACTTCCCGCACTGCATGTTCTGCGTCATGAATATTGAAACGGTGAACAATCTCTATGTTGCCTGTGCGCGCGTTAAAAAGCACCGTCGAAAGTGCTGTTTTCAATTCATGCGCATTGAGCGAAACAGGCGCCCATAAGGCGCCTGCAACTGCGATCAAACCGATAAGAAATATCCTTATCAATTATTCTTCCTCTTTTTCATCGTCAGTTTTCAGCTTGGTTGTAGCATCATGCATAATATCACGACCCACAAGCGAAGACCCACGGCTTGACTTGAAAGCCTCTACGCGGCTTGGAACGATGCGGCGTGGATAATGATTGTTTTCAATATCCGTGTCCGCTGTTTCCCAATCCGGGTCAACAACTACGCTTACAAGGTCCTTACCTTTATCAAGAACCAACAGTTTCTTGACAGCCTTCGGCGTACGACGCCAGATTTCAGCAGGAATATATTGCTTCTCTGTTGAACCATCAGCAAACGTAAGTCCAAGGATGATTGGCATTACAAGACCACCCTTATTTGAGAATTCAAGAACATAATAGTTTTTGTCTTCACGTACAGCACGGTCAAAAACCTCACGCTCCCACTCTTTGTTCAAACCTTTCAGGAAGCTTTGGTACTTGTTGCGTTCCTTGTTGGTCACCGTGAACTGGTCATTTTCGTCATAAAAGTCGCGAACATCAGGGTTTAGGTCCACCCATAATTTCTTGCCTTCGGCTTTATTACGCTCAACGAACAAAGAAGCCGGTTTGTCTTTAAACTCTGCACGACGGCGCGCATAATCGATATCCGGGTCTTTTGTGTCGATACGAAGCTGTGACACTTTATCAAGCGAAATATCAACATGATCCGTTGAATAGAACCAACCACGCCAGAACCAATCCAGATCAACACCGGAGGCTTCTTCCATCGTGCGGAAGAAATCAGATGGTGTTGGGCGCTTGAACATCCAGCGCTGTGAATACTCACGGAACGCAAAGTCAAACAGTTCACGGCCAAGAATTGTTTCCCGCAGGATATTAAGCGCCACCGCTGGCTTAGTGTAAGCGTTCGGGCCAATACGCAGAATGCTATCTGACTGCGTCATAATCGGCACTTGTGTATTGGATTTCATATAGCCAACAACATCCGCAGGTTCCACGCCCCACGGAATATTTGGATCCCATTCGCGGCCTGCAACGCCGTCGAGGAAGCTATTCAACCCCTCATCCATCCATGTCCACTGACGCTCGTCAGAGTTCACGATCATTGGGAAATAGTTATGACCAACTTCGTGGATGACCACACCCAGAAGGAAACGTTTTTCCGCAAGGGAATAGGTACGGCTTCCATCTTTTTGGAGGGTTGTACGAGGTCCGTTAAAGGTGATCATTGGATATTCCATACCGCCCACAGGGCCATTCACAGATTGTGACGTTGGGTATGGGTAATCAAATGAGAAACGGGAGTACACTTCCATTGTGTGAACGATGGCTTCAGTAGAATATTTAGACCACAGCTCGCCACCTTCTTTCGGATAGAAAGACATCGCCATTACAAATGGCTGAATATCGCCGCCTTGCTTATAGCCCTTGGCGTCCCAGATGAATTTACGTGATGATGCCCATGCAAAATCACGAACTTTCTCGGCTTTAAAGCGCCAGGTCTTTTGCTTGTCAGAGCCTTCCTTCTCGTTCTCAAGCGCTTCTTCTTCCGTTACGATGAAAACAGGGCGTTTTGCAGTTTCTGCTTCCTTCAAACGCTTGCGCTGTTCAGCGGTCAATACAGCATTCGGATTATCGAGAACCCCTGTTGACGATACGATATGATCAGCAGGAACAGTGATCTCTACATCATAGTTACCAAACTCGAGGGTGAACTCACCGCGACCAAGAAATTCTTTACCCGTCCATGCTTCATAGTCTGTATAGGCTGAAAGGCGCGGGAACCACTGCGCAAGAAGGAAAATATCATTACCGCCTTCACGCTCATCGTCCGGGAAATGCTCATAGCCTGAACGCGCAGAAACTGCATTTTCTTCCACAATGTTGAACGAAAAATCGAGCGCAAATTTTGTACTGGCACCAGGCTTCAACGGAGCCGCCAAATCAATCCGCATCTGCGTACCAGTGATAATGAAATTCAAATCTCTGCCACGACCATCTTTGACATTGGTAATGGTATAGCCAAGCTCGTGATCTGCCATAAATTGCTGACGGCGCAATTCATCAAGGCTCAATCTCGCTGGTCGATTGCCACTACCCGCCTGCGTAACCGGACCACGGCGACCAATGCCCGCGAACGCGGTTGTTGTTTCAGCCATCGAATCACCTCGGAAGCGATTTTGATCCAACTGAAGCCATAAATACTTCAGCGTATCAGGCGAATTATTGGTGTATGTTACATCCTCATGAGCAATGATACGGCGCGCGCCTTCATCGAGCTCAACCTTGATTTTGTAATCAACTTTTTGCTGCCAATATTGGTGACCTGGTTCACCGGCTGCGTTTCTATATGTGTTTGGTGTTGGCAGAACTTCGTCCAACTGACGGAACTTGTCCTGAAAATCACCTTTTGTTTGTTGTATCGCCTGTGAAGAAGCAGATACGGAAAATAGCAGAACTGATCCTGCTAAAGCCAACCCTTTAATCATTCAACGAACCTCTATTTAATCTATTGGCAGCAAATGCCCCATAGTCCCAATTTTAGCCAATATCCCCATCACTATGGCTAGATTAGCCAGAATCCCAAATTTCTCAACGAGTTTTGTATCATTATAACAAAATTCTTATGTGAAAGCCGTTTGTCGCCTACCTTTTGCCTGTTACAAACAGGAAAAACAGCAAACTAGGAAACAACAATGCCCAAATCCCCCCGCCAAATTGCAGACGAGCAACTGATCGCATATAATAATCATGACCTTGAGGCCTTTTGTGCCCTCTTTCACAGTGATGCTGAATTATACGACCTTCCCAGTCATACTTTGGTTGCAAAAGGACTAGATGATATTCGTTCTATGTATGCAGACCGATTTTCAAACAAAGATCTTCGCTGCGAGGTGCATTCGAAAACTGATCTGGCAGATTTCGCAATTGACCGGGAAACCCTTTCGGGCCTGCCAACGGGTACCGTTGAAATTGTTGCAATGTACCAAGTAAAGGATGATTTAATCCATAAGGTCTATTTCATCAGGCAATAATTTGACCAACGTCACCAACCCTTTGGCCAGAGATATCAGCCAACCACTCTGGCTTTCGTTTGTTTTGACTATGTTGCTAGTTGTTAGAATGGTTCAGAATATTTATGCGCTTTCCTGTTGTCACACACCTTAAATATGGTTAGCCTGCAAACACGTTTTAATGACACTCATCAAAAAAGAGTAAATACAAGGATATTGTTCATGACATTGCCAAAGTCGCTTGAGGGTAAACTTCGTATTCCCGTAATTGGTTCACCGCTTTTCATTATTTCCAATCCTGATTTGGTTATTGAACAATGTAAGGCCGGTATTATCGGTTCCTTCCCAGCCCTTAATGCACGCCCTGGTCCGGTTCTTGAGGAATGGTTGAAACGCATCACCGAAGAACTGGCCGCGTATGACGAAGCAAACCCTGATAATCCCTCAGCGCCGTTTGCTGTCAATCAAATCGTCCATAAATCAAACGATCGCTTGATGCATGATGTTGAAATGTGCGTGAAATACAAGGTGCCTGTAGTGATTACATCGCTGGGTGCTGTTAAGGAAGTGAACGACGCCGTGCATTCCTATGGTGGTATTGTTCTTCACGATATTATCAACAATCGCTTTGCGAAAAAAGCCATTGAAAAGGGTGCTGACGGCCTGATTGCAGTTGCCGCGGGTGCTGGTGGCCATGCAGGGACACTGTCGCCGTTTGCACTTGTTCAGGAAATTCGCGAATGGTTTGATGGCCCGCTTGCCCTTTCGGGATCGATGGCATCAGGTGATGCGGTACTCGCGGCTGAAGCCATGGGGGCAGACATGGGCTATATCGGCTCTGCGTTTATTGCAACCAAGGAAGCAAATGCCGACGAACGCTACAAACAAATGATCGTTGATAGCAAAGCAGATGACATTGTTTACAGTAACCTCTTCACGGGTATCCACGGTAACTATCTGAAACCGTCTATCGAAGCGGCAGGCATGGACCCCAATAACCTTCCTGAAAGTGATCCATCAGCGATGAATTTCGGATCTGGCGGTAATACGGACGCAAAAGCATGGAAAGACATCTGGGGCTGTGGTCAAGGCATTGGCGCTGTTGATAAGGTTTCGACGGCTGCGGAATTCGTTGATAAACTAGCTGCAGAATATGCTGCGGCGAAACAACGCCTCGCCCTCTAGTACCTCCGCCCATAAAGATTAATTATCAGCAATCATGAAAAGCGAAATAAAAGGCACCATGACTGCAACGAGAATGATCAACAAGGCATTATAACTCATGCTTTTGATATCTGGCGTCAAAAGCTGAACAGGAAAAAAGATCATCAGGCATGCGAACGCAAGCGCAAGCATGCCTGCCAGAATAGTTCTCTCGCGAAGTTTCTGTTTTACAATTTCACGCATAACGCCCGATGTAAATCCATTATCCTCAACGGTGCCCAAGGGAACGGCCAGGATACTATCAAGCAAGTCATCATCAATTTTACGGTTCATTTTGACACTCTTTCTTGCTGCCATACGCGCAGATGTGTTTTCAGTTTATCACGGCCACGCATGATGTGCGATTTTACAGTCCCTATCGGCATATCCATAATTTCAGAAGCTTCACTGTGGCTCATCCCCTCACTTAGGCATAAGGTGATAGCGGTCCGTTCTTCATATTTAAGATAGGAAAAGGCGGTTTCAATATCATACCGCATTTCAAGCATGACTTCGGTATTTGCTTCACATTCAGTATGTGTTTCATGCCCATCCATGATTGCATCGCGCCTCGATACCTTACGTACATGATCAAGGAACAACCGATAGGCTATCCGGTATAACCAGCTGACAAATTTGCCAGAACCGTCAAACCCTTCCAGTTTCCGATGCGCTTGGATAAATGTCTCTTGTGCCAAGTCATCTGCAAACATGCTATCGCCAGCGCTCAACCGCCGGGCAAATGCACGAACGGGTGATTGATACAACCGTACCAAACGCTCAAACGCATACTCATTGCCACTTTTGGAGGCAGCAATGAGTGAAGCAGTTATTGTATTTCCTGACATTTGTACAATTTTTGCCAAGCTTGTCCCCGATTGAATTAGCCTTGTTGTCCGTTCTTGGTCTTCCAAACGAAAAGATATCCCAAACCAATAAAAATAGGAAACAATGACAAATAGGGGAAAACAGCCCTGACATCCTTATCAATATCGGCAAGCAATGAGAAAACAAGCAATGCCACACCAAATAATGTTACCAATATTCCTCTGCGGTAGTCGCGCACACCTGTATCGGTGCTTTTGCCGAGCGATTCCAGTAGCTCTGGCGTAAGTTGTTGGCCGGCATCCAGCGCTTTTTGAAGCGTGCGTTGCCTAAGTTGTTCATGTTTGTACCGGCTGAAAAACAGCACAGAAATACAAGCGCCAATCACCAGAAACATGGTAATGAAAATAAAAACTTCTTCTTCCATAATAACCTCCAAATCCATAATTATAGCTGTCGTGAAACGGGCTTTTTGCCTCTATTCACCCATATAACGTCACCAACCATGCCTTTGGATGCAAAATTCTTATGTCATTTGCACAGGTCGTCACCCGAGCCGTCTCATAAACATTGATTAGCGGGAAAACATTGGCTGTCTGGTAAAGATTGACTCTCTGGACGAAATCCGTATATTGCGCCGATTAATCAAAGAAGCGATTCTTTTGATTGATTGTACATTATGAAATAGCCAGCGGAAACCGCCCAAAGTGCGGAACGATCAACAGGGTACAGACCCGCCCGGTTTACTGCGGTATGAAATGAAAAGGTTAAAACCATGTTCGCAGTCGTAAAGACAGGCGGTAAACAATACCGCGTTCAAGAAGGCGACGTTGTTAGAGTTGAAAAACTCGACGGCGAAGTCGGCAAAAATGTAACCTTAGACGAAGTTCTGATGGTTGGTGATGAGAAAGCCGTTAAAGTTGGCGAACCTACTGTTAAAGGTGCCAAAGTAACAGCAGAAGTTCTTGATCAACGCAAAGACAAGAAAATTGTCGTTTTCAAGAAAAAACGTCGTCACAACTATCGCCGTAAAAAAGGTCATCGCCAAGAGATCACAGTTCTCCGCGTGACTAAAATTGCGGGTGCAGCAGCAAAGAAAGCTCCTGCAAAGAAGAAAACCGAAGAAGCAGCGGCTGAATAAGCGGCCCGAAGAATAAGGAGATACTAAAATGGCTCATAAAAAAGCTGGTGGTAGTTCCCGTAACGGTCGCGACAGTATTGGTCGCCGTTTGGGTGTGAAAAAATTTGGCGGTGAAAACGTTCTTGCAGGAAACATCCTCGTTCGTCAGCGTGGTACCAAATGGTACGCTGGTGAAAACGTAGGCATGGGCAAGGATCATACACTTTTCGCTCTTATTGAAGGACAAGTTAAGTTCTCAAAGGGCAAAAATGGCCGTGCATTTGTTTCTGTTTACGGCGCTGACGCATAAGCAGACAATCACATACTAATTCTAAAAAGGGATGCTTTAAGCGTCCCTTTTTTATGCCTAAACGAATGATCTAGCGATTAATATTTTGGTAAGCTTACCCAGCTATACAGGTCTGACATAAAAAATTGCCCGTAGAGGGTATGGGGTCGTCAGGAAGGTAAGTGGGAGCATTTCATTATGCTAGAATTTTTTAATCGCTTTGGTCTTGGGCAACGCATTCTATTGTTATTACTTATTCCCTTATTATGCGCTCTGGGTTTAGCAGTATACGTTATCGACAACACAAAATCCGTAGCCGATAAAGCGGAACGGCTGGATCGGCTTTCGCATTTTGCGCCGTATGTAACCGGCCTTGTTCATGAATTACAAAAAGAACGCGGCAGGTCAGCGGGCTATATCGCGTCAAAGGCTGGCACTGCGCAAACCAAAGGACTTGCCGATCAGAAAACTGCAACCGACCCGGCGTTACGATCCTTTGGCCAGATGGCTGCTGATTTTGACTTCAGTGAATATGACCAGTCATTCAATAAATTAGTCCAAACAGCGAGAAGCAATCTGACAAGCCTATCAACTGTAAGATCTGAGGTGCAAAACCTTGACCGGACAGTTCCCCAAATGGCGTCCTACTACACACCTACAATTGCTTCATTGCTTGATATTATCGAAAATATGGCCCTGCTATCAGACGATGTTTCGACAACACAGGCGATCACGTCCTATATAGGTTTATTGCAGGCCAAAGAGCGCGCGGGCCAGGAACGTGCGTTTGGAAACGGCGGCTATAGCAGCGGAAAATTTGTTGGGGGCGGCCGCAAGCGCTTTATTGAATTGATTGCTGAACAGGAAGCCTATCTCGACTCGTTTCATACTTTTGCAACACCCAGAGCAGAACAGTTTTACCAAGGCACAGTTCGGGGTGCTGCTGTAAACAACGTCCAGCAAATGCGTGACTTTGCCCTAACAGCAGAAGGCGGTGATGTCTCATCAGGGCCTTATGATAGCAGCTATTGGTTTGGCGAAATCACCAAGAAAATTGACCTTCTGAAAAAGGTAGAGGACTTCCTTAATCAGGAGATACTAACCGGCGCTCAAACGAAGGCCGCCGACGCCAATTCTGCATTCTATGCACTCCTTTTCACGATTATCGCAATTATCAGCGCAATTGTTACCCTGAGTATTGCCATATATAGAAGCGTAACAGTTCCTTTGGTCAATCTTCGCAAATCTATGACAACCCTCGCGGACGGTGACTTAGAAACCGAGGTTCCTCACAGTAACTTTGGAAGCGCAATCGGTGAAATGGCAGCATCAGTTCTAAACTTTAAAGAAAAGTCCATAGAAGCGAAGGTGGCAGAAATCGAATCATTCGCTGATCGTTTCCGCCGCGAGATCGTGGATGCAGACCGCGCTGAAGAGGAAGCCGCAGAGGAAAAACGCCGTCAGGCAGAGGTAGAAGCCTTAAAGGCTGCCGCAGAACAAGAGCGTATCGAAAGCCAGCTAAAGCTTGCAGATACGTTTGAAAATAGTGTGGTTGGTGTGCTCCAGGGCGTTGCCTCAGCAGCGACACAGCTTAATGCCACCGCATCACAGATGACATCGGCGGCATCAAGCACACAATTGGAAGCAAGCACTGCTTCGAGCGCATGCGAGCTTGCAGGTGCGAACGTTCAAACCGTCGCATCCGCTGCCGAAGAAATGTCAGCGTCAATCAATGAAGTACAACATCAGGTCACCACAGCAACAACAATTGCTACAAATGCTGTTGCAACAGCATCCGATGCTCAAAATCAGGTTGCTCAACTCTCTGACGCGGCAGACAAAATTGGTGAAATCGTCGGTTTGATTAACGATATTGCAGAGCAAACCAATCTGCTTGCACTGAACGCAACGATCGAAGCCGCGCGCGCTGGCGACGCTGGCAAGGGCTTTGCCGTTGTCGCAAGTGAAGTCAAAAGCCTTGCAAACCAAACTGCCGGCGCCACTAGCGAGATTGAAGCACAGATCGCTAACATGCAGTCAATCACCAGCGGAGCAGTTAAAGCAGTTGGTACAGTCAGCAATACTGTTGAGGAAATCAACGAAATCGCAAACGCGCTTTCAACCACCGTAAACGAACAATCCGCAGCAACCAACGAAATCAGTCGCAGTGCAGCAGAAGCAGCAAGCGGTACGCAGGACGTTGTTACAAGTGTCACAAGTGTGAATACGGTCGCACAGGAAACTGATGCGGCTGCTCACAGCGTGCTTGATGCGGCAAGCGAACTGTCAACAAATTCTGAAACATTGAAGAAGCAGGTTGATTTGTTCTTGTCTACAATTCGAGCGGCTTGATTGAACTACATGTCTGTCAGGGCACAACCCTGACAGACGCCTTTCCTACACTCTATATCTTTTACCCTTTCCTCTTTCCCCGATGGCGTCAATCTGATACAAGCGCGCCATGAAATTTGTAGATCAAACCAGAATATTTTTAAAAAGCGGCCCCGGTGGTAACGGGATCGTATCCTTTCGGCGCGAAAAATATGTCGAATTCGGCGGACCAAACGGCGGTGACGGCGGCAAGGGCGGCGATATTGTTTTTGAGGCCATCAGTGGTCTAAACACGCTCGTAGACTATCGTTATAAACGTCACTACAAAGCCCAAAAGGGACAGCACGGCATGGGCAAGAACATGACTGGTGCAGCCGGCCAGGATATGGTTCTGAAGGTTCCTGTTGGCACTCAGATATATGACGGTGACCAGGAGTTTATTATTGCCGACCTTGAAAAGGAAGGGGACCGTGTCACCATTCTTCAGGGTGGTCACGGCGGCCTTGGCAACACACACTTTAAATCTTCGACAAACCGCGCACCGCGCCGCGCTACACCGGGCGGCGAAGGCGAAGAGATGTGGGTTGTTTTACGCTTAAAGCTGATCGCGGATGCCGGCCTGCTTGGGCTCCCAAATGCTGGAAAATCAACCTTCCTGAGCGCAGTATCTCGCGCACGGCCAAAAATTGCAGACTACCCCTTTACAACTATTCGGCCACAATTGGGCGTAGTTGGCTTTGAAAGCAATGAATTTGTCATGGCTGACATACCGGGCCTTATTGAAGGTGCGAGCGAAGGCGTTGGCCTTGGGCATCGTTTCCTCGGCCATGTTGAACGCTGCGGTATTCTTCTGCATCTTATTGATGGAACGCAGGACGATGTCGTTGACGCCTATGAAACCATTACAAACGAAGTCAATGAATATGGCGGTGATTTAATCGGCAAACCCATCATCATCGGCCTCAATAAATGCGATGCATTGATTGAAGAAGATATTGCTGAGAAAAAAGCATTGCTTGAAGAGGCGTCTGGTGCACCTGTATTGACTTTGTCTGGCGCAACAGGTGGTGGTGTTCCCGACGTACTGGGTGCTTTGTGGCGGGTCATCGATGACGAGCGCGCTAAAGAGCGGGCAAAACTGGAAGCAGAAGCAAAAGCGTTAGAGCGTGGCTTCGGTGATGACAGCGAAGATATTTCTGCTTCTGAGTGGTCGCCGCTTGGGTAGGCTTTCAAATGGAAGCACAATCAAAAATATATAATCAGCTAGATGCCGGAACAATTATCATCAAAATTGGCTCCAGCCTTCTGGTTGACGAATTTGGTGACCTGCGCCAAAGCTGGTTAAGCTCTGTCAGCGATGATATTGCGAGTCTGAAACGCATAGGGAAACAAGTTATTATCGTCTCAAGCGGTGCTATAGCCCTTGGGAAAAAATCGCTTGGACTAACTGGTCGGCCTCAAAGGTTGGACGACGCACAGGCATCAGCCGCCATCGGGCAAATCAAACTTGCGCGTGCCTTTGAGGAAAGCCTGAGCAAAAACAATCAAACTGTTGCCCAGCTTTTGCTCACTTTAAACGACCTTGAAGACCGCCCAAGGTATCTGAATGCCCGCGGTACATTGGAAGCCCTGTTATCCAAGGATATCATACCAATCATCAACGAAAATGATACCGTAGCGACATCAGAGATCAAATTTGGTGATAATGACAGGTTAGCCGCGCGGGTAGCGCAGCTTGCCGGGGCAGACCTATTATTTCTTCTGTCAGATATTGACGGACTATATAGCGCTGACCCCCGCACTGATAAAACTGCAAAATTCTTTCCTGTAGTCACTGAAATTACGCCCGAGATTCTTCAGATGGCTGGCCCAACAAACACCGATCATGGTACGGGCGGTATGGCAACCAAGATCGCAGCAGCACAGATTGCGCTTACATCAGGCTGCTCAATGATAATCGCCAACGGGCATTCACCCTCGCCCATTAGCCGGATATTAAACGGCGAGCGTCACACGCTTTTCAAAACGAGCAATAAACCGCTCGAAGCACGCAAGCAGTGGATACGAAGCCTAACATCAACCAAGGGATCAGTTACCCTTGATAACGGAGCCGTGTCAGCCCTCAAGGACGGTGCAAGCATCCTGCCTGTCGGTATTACAGAGGTTACTCAGGGTTTTAAACGTGGTGATTTAATTACTATTCTTGATCCATCCGGAAACAACCTTGGGCACGGATTGGTCAGTTATGACGCAAGTGAAATAGAGTTAATCAAAGGCAAAAAACTGAGAGACATACAGAAAATTCTTGGATACGCTGGCCGCTCGGCGCTCATTCACCGGGATGACCTTATTCTTCTGTAACTTGCTAACTATTTATGAGAAACCATCGTGCAAAATGAAACAAGCATCAAAGCTTTAATGCAAAAAATCGGCACTAATGCAAAAGAAGCCTCAAGGGCGCTTGCGCTTGCGCCGAGCACGCAAAAGAATGATGCTCTTTTACATACAGAAGACTATCTACGTAGTCATATCGACCTTATCCTAGAAGCGAATGCGAAAGATACGGCTTTTGGCACAGAAAAAGCCCTAAGTGACGCCATGCTGGACCGTCTTAAATTAGACCCAGTGCGCATCGAAGCCATCGCAGACGCTGTCCATGCCATTAGCAAACTTGACGATCCAATTGGAACCGTAATCACTGATTGGGACCGGCCAAATGGCTTGCATATATCACGGGTTCGCGTACCGTTAGGCGTTATTGGCATCATTTATGAAAGCCGCCCTAATGTAACAGCCGACGCCGGTGCCTTATGCCTCAAGTCCAGCAATGCAGCCATTTTGCGCGGCGGTAGTGATAGCTTACATTCCAGTATAGCCATTCACGGCGCCCTTCAATATGGCCTTAAAAAAGCAGGGCTTGATGAAAACGCCGTTCAACTCGTGCCCACGCGTGACCGCGCTGCTGTTGGCGAAATGCTGGGGATGAACGGTGCCATTGATATTATCGTGCCAAGGGGCGGTAAGTCGCTTGTAGAGCGGGTTCAAAACGAAAGTCGCGTTCCTGTTTTTGCGCACCTTGAAGGCATATGCCATGTCTATGTCGATGGGTCAGCAGACGCGCAGAAAGCGCTCGATGTAACATTGAATGCCAAAATGCGCCGTACAGGTATTTGCGGCGCAGCGGAAACACTATTGGTTGATAATTCCGCGATTCCTTTTATCAAGAATACGCTGGATCAGTTACTGACAAGTGGCTGTGAGCTCAGAGGCGACGCTAACGTCCAGCAATTGGATAGCAGAATAAACCCGGCCCAAGATGCAGATTGGCACACTGAATATCTAGCCCCCATTTTATCAGTAAAAACGGTAAACGGCATTGATGGCGCCCTCAGCCACATCGCGGCCTATTCCTCTGGCCACACGGAAACGATCATTGCTGAAGACAATTCCGTTGCTGAACGGTTCCTCAGGGAAGTTGATAGTGCGATTGTCATGCACAATGCATCCACTCAATTTGCTGATGGTGGCGAATTCGGCATGGGTGCAGAAATAGGCATAGCAACAGGTCGCATCCACGCCCGCGGCCCTGTTGGCCTGGAACAATTAACCAGCTTCAAATACCAGGTGCGCGGCACAGGGCAAACACGCCCATGAAGGTTCCAAAGCCATCATTTGCAACGCAGAAGGTTGCCGCCAAATGGCGCCGGCAACGCATTGGACTTTATGGTGGCAGTTTCAACCCTTTTCATGAAGGACACATGCACGTCGCCGAACATGCGCTGAAACATCTTCCTATCGATTCGCTTTGGTTTCTTGTCAGTCCGGGCAATCCGCAAAAAGAAGGGATGCAAATGGCATCTCTTAAGAAACGGATGAAACGCGCCCGCAGAAATACCGAAACCAATGCGAAGATGCATGTTAGTAAAATCGAGAAAAAACTAGGCACACGCTATAGTGCAGACACAATTACATCCCTTCAAAGAGGTATGCCAAATACCGATTTTGTCTGGATTATGGGGGCTGATAATTTAGCAACATTTCACACTTGGGAACGCTGGTCACAAATTGCTGAAGCTATTCCCATTGCGATTTTTGACCGCCCGGGGTATGGTTGGACAGGATTGAAGAGTAAATTTTGCCTGCGATATTCAAAAAATCGCGTCGCCGCAAAAAATATTTTCAATTCCGGCAGGCCTGCATGGACATTTGTAACAATTCCCCGGCATCCTGCTAATGCTACCGAGATACGTGCCGAGAAATTAGCGAAGAAAGCTAAAAAGGCCAAAGCAACAAACGCAAAGGAGACCTAGTTGCAAATTTCATCGGAGACGCACAGCGTCACTGACCCTGTATCGGCTATATTGCCACAGGACCTTCTAGAAGCAATTGTCAACAGCCTTGACGACAACAAGGCAGAAGACATCGTATCCATCGACCTTTCAGGAAAATCATCGATTGCAGACCATATGGTCATTGCAAATGGTCGCTCGCAGCGTCAGGTTGCAGCCCTTGCTGATTACGCACTGAAAGCGATTAAGGAAACCGGCTTCAAAGGTGCTTCTGTTCAAGGCCTTGAACAAGCTGATTGGGTATTAATTGATGCTGGCGATATCATTGTTCACATCTTCAGACCAGAAGTTCGAAGCTTCTATAATCTGGACAAATTATGGACAACCGATATTGAAGAACCTGAAGCACTGAATTGATTTTCAGGTTACGCTCAGCTTGAAGGGGTGCACCCGGAATACTGGGTGTAACACGCAAGTGAATATCAATATTATAGCTATTGGCCGTATGCAACGCGGGCCAGAGCAAGACTTGCTCGATGCCTATATCAAACGCTTGCCGTGGAAAACATCGGTCAAAGAAATCGAAATAAAAAAGCAAAGCGCTAACACATCCGAGCGTAAAGCCCGGGAAGCAGAAAGTTTGCTCGCGGCTGTACCGGATGGTGCCTCGCTTGTGGTTCTGGACGAACGCGGTAAAGGACTGACGTCGCGCGCACTTGCCGCAAAAATCGATGACTGGCAAATGACTGGTATCAACACGGTCGCTTTCATTATTGGCGGCGCTGACGGCCTTGATCAATCTGTCCTGAACCGTGCAGACCTGAAACTCGCCTTTGGTACCCTGACATGGCCGCATATGATGGTTCGCGCAATGCTGGGGGAACAGATATACCGTTCCTGGTCTATACTGGCAGGCCATCCCTATCACCGTGATTAGTATCCTAGAGCAAATCACAAACCGTCATTGATCAATCCTTTAATGCACAGTAAAAGAGCGTTAATACTCTCTGCATATACTATGTATGATCAGGGCATGCGCCCACCGAATTGTATGGAAGATTTATCATAATGCCTAATCTGGAAAACCCGCTAAAAGGCCCTGTCGTTCTCTGTATCCTGGATGGTTTTGGATACCGTGATGATACGGCGGATAATGCGATAAAGCTTGCTAACACACCAGTATATGACGACCTGTGGAATTCGGTACCGAGATCATGGCTGAAAACCAGCGGGCTTGCTGTCGGCCTACCGGACGGCCAAATGGGTAATTCAGAAGTTGGTCATATGAATATTGGTGGTGGTCGCGTGGTAATGCAGGATTTACCGCGCATCAATGATGCTATCGAAAACAACAGTCTTGCCAGTAATACCGAACTTAAAAATTTCATTTCGAAAATGAAACAATCAGAGGGAACTGCTCATTTGATGGGATTAATGTCCCCAGGCGGTGTTCATAGCCATCAGGATCATATTGCTGCACTCGCAAAGATCATTGCGAGCGCTGGCGTCCCTGTTCGTATTCACGCTTTCATGGATGGACGCGATACACCACCCCGTAGTGCTATCGAATTTATCAAGCAATTTGAGCATGATATAGCAGAAGTCAACAACTGTACTATAGAAACCATGACAGGCCGCTATTACGCGTTAGACCGTGATCAGCGCTGGGAACGGGTTCAAACAGCCTATGACGTTATGGTGGCGGCCAATAGTGATCATAATGCAGCGTCTGCGCTAGACGCGGTTAATGCCGCATATGCTCGCGGTGAAAATGATGAGTTTATTCAAGCGACGGTTATCGGTGAGTATCAAGGAATGCATAACGGTGACGGACTATTGATGGCAAATTTCCGTGCTGACCGCGCCCGTGAAATCCTGACCGCATTTGTCGATCCCAACTTTACCGAATTTAAACGCCCTGAATTGTCGCTGGCAGCAGTTGCGGGAATGGTTGAATATTCAACTGCCCTGAACCCGTATGTTCCAACCTTATTCCCTGCAATAGACATTAAAAACAGCTTTGGCGAAATCATCGCAACCGCTGGGAAAAAGCAACTCCGCATTTCCGAAACAGAAAAATACGCCCACATTACTTTCTTCTTCAATGGCGGATTGGAAGATAGTTTTGACGGCGAAGACAGAATTTTAATACCTTCGCCCGATGTAACTACCTATGACCTTAAGCCTGAAATGTCAGCGCATGAGGTCACAGACAAATTGGTTGAAGCCATTCAAAGTAAAAAATACGATACGATTATCGTGAATTATGCCAATCCCGATATGGTTGGTCATACTGGTGTTTTAGATGCCGCGATTAAAGCGGTTGAAACCGTTGATCACTGTATCGGGCGATTGCAGGACGCTGTTCAAGATGCCGGTGGGTCGCTTTTGATAACCGCAGACCATGGTAACGTGGAACTCATGAAAGATCAGGATACCGGGCAACCGCATACTGCGCATACCAGTTTTGATGTTCCGCTTCTCCTCGTCGGGGAAAATGCAGGCAAGGGCTTAATGGATGGGGCGCTATCCGATATCGCGCCAACAATGCTGGATTTAATGCAGCTGGAAAAGCCCATGGAAATGGGCGGTAAGAGTTTACTATCCGATTAAAAGAGCTGTGTTTTTGACCAAAAATTCCCTCACATATACCCACTCCCTGAAAAGCCGACTATCGTCATACATAGTTAGTGGCTTAGTTGGGTTAATGGGATTAACTCTGGGGGCATCAACTGTAGTTGCGCAAACAACACCTGATGACGAAAAAAAAGCACAGGAAAAATTAGAGCAAATCCAAAGCGAAATCGAAGCAGCTTCCGCGGAAAAAAATACACATCAAGAACAAATCGAAACCGCAGAAAATGCTGTTGCCAGTATTACCGAACAAATGATTGCGCTCGGCACCATAATTAAGCTGACAGAAGATAATGCCACCCGGATTGAAGCAAACATCAAATCCCTCGAATCGGAAGAAGAAATAAAATCTGATGCGCTAAAAAGCCGCCAACAGGAACTAAGCGAGCTTTTAGCCGCTCTGGAGCGACTTTCTAGGCGGCCTGCAGTTCTCGCGCTCCTGCAACCCAAGGAGGCGGTTTCAACAGCGCGCAGCGCCTCTCTCATGAGTACGATCGTTCCAGA
The DNA here is from genome assembly GCF_024398015.1 of Kordiimonas sp. SCSIO 12610. GTDB lineage: Bacteria > Pseudomonadota > Alphaproteobacteria > Sphingomonadales > Kordiimonadaceae > CANLMI01. The sequence continues at coordinate 590,524 of NZ_CP073747.1, read as the reverse complement.
AGTGAATGCAAAAGCAGATGCGCTCAAAAATGAACTAAGCGCTCTCACGATCATTCAGAATAATCTTATTATTGAACGATCGGAACTAGACGTCACGCTTACTAAACTAGAGGCAGACCGAAGTGAATTAAGCGTTCTTGTGAATGAGCGAAAACGTGAAATTACCTCTATCAACAAGGCATTGCGCCAGGACGAGAAAAGGCTGCAAGACCTTGCAAATGAAGCAAAAAACCTACAAGACCTTCTGGCTAAAATCAACGAACGCAATGAACGCCTTCGCACACTTGCTGCACCAAACCTTAAGCCCAACAGACCAAACAGAACCGAGGTTACGCGGGCGCCTATTCGCAGACCAAACACATCTGGTCGCAACTTTGCTGACGCGAAAGGATTAATCCCCTACCCTGCTTCAGGAAGTGTGGTTAGCAAGTTTGGCCAACAAAATGGAGCGCTTGAAGCACGTGGTATTCAAATTCAAGGGCGACCCGGCGGCCAGGTTATATCACCCTTTGATGGACAAATTGTGTTCACTGGGCCGTTCAGAAATTACGGCAACCTCTTGATCATTGAACATGGAGAAGGTTACCATACTCTTCTTGCAGGCCTTGGCCAAATATACGGTGGCTTGGGTCAATGGGTACTAACTGGTGAACCCGTAGGTGTTTTGGAAAACAGTAACCCAACACCGTTGTACCTGGAGCTGAGGCGTAAAGGAAAAGCGATTGATCCCCTGCCATGGCTTCAAAGGCAACAGGCAAGCACACAATAACAAATAAGCCAAATGGCTTATAAAGACAGAAAGGTGTCTGAGAATGTGGAAAATGGTATCGAGTGCGGCACTTGCATTAATGTTGGCGCTTCCCGTAACAGCACAATCAAATAGTGCGAATGATCAGGAAGATGTTTACGAGCAACTTGATCGCTTTATGCGTATCTTTCAATTAATGCGTAGCCAATATGTTGATGATATCGACGATAAAGAAGCAATTGAAGCTGCAATTCAAGGCATGCTCAGGTCGCTCGACCCACATTCTACATACTTTAACACGGATGCCTTCGAACAGGTTCGTATTCAAACAGAAGGTGAATACGGTGGCCTCGGTATCGAGGTACAGATGGATAAAGGCGTCGTGAAGGTAGTATCACCAATTGATGATACACCTGCTGACCGCGCAGGCATTCAAGGTGGTGATTATATCACGCACCTGGACGGCGAAGCGATCCTTGGCCAAACATTGACCGACGCAATCAAGATTATGCGCGGCGCTGTAGGTGAACCCATAACTGTTACAGTTGTTCGTGAAGGTGTCGAAGAGCCTTTTGATGTAGAAATTACCCGCGAGAAAATTCTGGTTCGCGCCGTTCGACACCGGATCGAAGAAGACACGATTGGATATCTTCGGATCACAACGTTTAATCAACAAACGGGCAAAGGCGTTGAAGATGCAGTTCGCAAAATTCGCGAAGAAGCAGGCCCAGCCCTTGACGGATTGATCATCGATCTTCGCAATAATCCTGGCGGTCTCTTGGACGAGGCTATTCGGGTTTCAGATGCATTCCTTGACCGCGGTGAAATTGTCTCGACACGGGGAAGACGCCGTGAAAACAACAATCGCTGGTATGCGACCCACGGTGATTTGATGGATGGTCTTCCGATTGTCGTCCTGGTGAATGCATATTCTGCATCCGCATCAGAAATTGTTGCAGGTGCCCTGAAGGATCATAGACGTGCTGTAATACTTGGGGACAAAACGTTCGGTAAAGGAACTGTTCAAAGCGAAATTCGCCTTGGTGAAAAACGCGACTATGCAATCCGCCTGACAACAGCGCGTTACTTCACACCAAGCGGACAATCTATTCAGGAACGGGGGGTAGAGCCTGATATTGAGGTTCTGTTCCCACGCCCAGCAAATGCACGCGGCAACCCACGCCGCGAGGCAGACCTCAGAGGTCATATTGAAAATGATCAAAACGTTTCTGACCGTGCAGGCGAAGAAGAACCACTAGCTGCGGAAGAGCAACCAGAGCCACAGGCAGAAGGTGTGCAGCAAGCCCCCACAGCGCCAGCACCTGAAGACCGGGTTGATGTTCAACTAAAATATGCTATCAAACTATTAAAGAACATGTCTGCGCTACCGAAAGCTCAGATCGCAGAAGCAAGATAGTAAAACTATATAATACTGGTAAGATGCACAGGCAAATTGCATCTTACCCTTGATCAGGATCAGGTGCAGTGCCTTCAAATATGAATGCATTATTGGTTGCGTGGGCAATCAGCTTAATAGTGATAATTGGGGGAACTGTTTATTTACAGCTTTCTTACGATGACGCTGCTCATCACAATGAAACCGAAGAGCACGCCAGTTCAGAAGATACATCAAAATCTACAGCTGACGGTGACGTAACCTCCAATGCTAACGAACTACAAACTACGCATACTGATGGCACACAAACCGATAATCACGCGGTTGAAGACCTAGATACATCTGACGATACTGATAACCACAGTAATGAACAGCCCCTATCCGATACAACATCTAACGATAGTGCGCCCAAAACATCACCTCCCGAAGCTGCCGCTGGAGCCAGCTCTATAATTAACGCGGTTGACCCCGCATTGTTGGAAGATACGCGCCAGGGCCAGTTACCTCAGATCGCAGCAGATGGTCGGCAACCGTCCCTATTCTATGCAGCAAATACGACAGCAGACACTGCGCTGCCTCGAATTGCTATTATTATCACGGACATAGGACGACGTAGCCGCCAGAGCGAACGCGCGCTCAATTCATTACCCTCTGAAGTCACTATCGCTTTTTCGCCCTACGGAACTAATTTAGAAGGGTGGGCGGATAAAGCCCGTCAAAAAGGCCATGAAAGCTTACTCATGGTCCCTATGGAGCCATCCAATACGACCCAGAATGATGCGGGCCCTCTTGCCCTACTTACCGCGAACAATAGCAGACAAAATTTGAACTTGCTTCGTTCATCCATGAGCAGGGTACAAGGATATGTGGGTATTATGAACCATATGGGTTCCCGTTTCACAGCTGTCAGTGATAGCCTTAGTCCTGTTCTAGCCGAGATTAACAGCCGCGGGTTACTGTTTGTTGATAGCCGCGCTACCCAGTTCTCTCGCGCCGCAGAGATGAGCCGTGCCCTCAACATTCCAACAGCAATCAACAATAGCTATATTGATGAGCAACCAAATCAATCGTCGATTTCTGCGGAGCTGACAAAACTCGAAGGAAGAGCACGTACATTGGGGGCTTCGGTGGGGATTATTCGCGCCTACCCAATATCCATCAATACCATTAACGAGTGGGCAGCCGGGCTGAAAGAACGTGGGTACCAACTTGTTCCAATTACACAGATTGTAGACCGCCAGCCACTATCCCGTTAGCACGGATTTATAGTCTATCGATCATAGGCTGATCAGCCCTTTGGTAATGCTAAGTAAGGGGCTGCATACAGCCTGTTTATATTTCACTGCGAAGTGCCGATGAATTTAAATTACATTGTGATCTGTATACTGCCTAAGTAAATTAGGATATCACAAATATAGAGTATCCAGGACTTGATATATGCCAGGCAAAGCCGAACTTGAAAACTTACCCTACCGTCCATGCGTGGGCATAATGCTTATCAACGAGGACGGCCAGATATTCACCGCAGAACGCCTGGACAAACCGGGTGCATGGCAGATGCCGCAGGGTGGTATCGATAAAGGCGAAGACATCGAAGCAGCGGCCCTTCGAGAGCTGGAAGAAGAAACCAGTGTCAAACCAAGTGATGTTAAAATCCTTGCCAAGACCAGCGATTGGATTTCCTATGATTTACCTGATCACCTTGTTGGTAAAATGTGGGGCGGAAAATTTAAAGGCCAAAAACAACAATGGTACTTGATGCAATTGGTGGCTTCGGAGCATGTAATTGATCTGGACGTAGATCATCCTGAATTTGCCAAGTGGAAATGGTCCAGCAAACACGAACTTATTGACGAGATCGTCCCATTCAAACAAGATGTGTATAAATCGGTATTGAGAGCATTTAAACAATATTTAGACTAGTTGGGGCAGTTTAATGAGCAATCATACGGAAACAATGTTACTCGATTTCGAAGTAAACGACATACCTTGGAAGTATGGAAAAGAGCTGTTCCAGCTTTGGAATTCAATCAAAGCTGACAAACAATGGCCGTCACGTGCCCAACTGAAGCCAAATGACATGCGTGACTATTTACCAGATGTCATGCTGATAAATGTCGAAAGGCACCCACTTGATTTTACAGTCAGGCTTATCGGTACTGGATATTTAAGATATATTGAGAAAGACCCCACGGGCGACAGCATTCATACGTTTAATAATAGCGAGTATATTTTCACACGATTTGCAAAAATGCTCGAACTGCAATCCCCTTACCTGGGTCTCAACCAACCTATACCGTGGGCTGACCCTTTGTATCAGTATAAACGGTTCGATGGGATGGTATTACCCTTTGGAGATACCAACCAAGAGATCACGATGCTTCTGTTACTCGTTAACTATCACAACTAAAAAAGCACCGCCAAAGCGATGCTTCCTAAGAATTAAGATTGTAGCCAGTATTATACTGCAATCACATCAGACAATGCTGTCATCCAGTCCAAATCTTTTTCAAGCTGCGCGCGCTCTACATCATCTTTTGCATTATCAATAGAGGCTTTTGTTGCCGCAATCTGCTCTTGCAAATCATGGGCACTTTGCTCGTCAAGATTAAGGATCTCTTCAGCAAGGATAGTCAGGCCTTTTTCGCTAACCTGCGCAAGGCCACCCTTAACAAAGAAACGTTCAGCGTCGTCACCATCGTTTGCAATCACGTCAACAACGCCTGGGCGAATTGTTGACATCATTGGCGCATGGTTTGGAAGCACACCGAAATCACCATCAGTGCCTGGAACAACGACCATAGCCGCCTGAGCATCTTTTAAAAGACGCTCAGGAGATACGATTTCTAAATGCAGTGTATCGCTCATGCTTTTACTTCTCTAATAAACGAGATTATGCCGCTTCTTTCGCGAGTTTCTCAGCTTTCGCGATTGCCTGATCCATATTACCAACAAGGTAGAAGGCAGCTTCTGGAAGATGGTCATATTCACCTGCAACAATCGCTTTAAAGCCAGCAATTGTATCTTCAAGAGAAACGAACTCACCAGGTGTACCGGTAAAGATTTCAGCTACATGGAATGGCTGTGATAGGAAACGCTGGATTTTACGAGCGCGTGCAACCACAAGCTTATCTTCTTCTGAAAGCTCGTCCATACCAAGGATCGCAATGATATCCTGAAGTGATTTATACTTCTGAAGCACTTCCTGAACGGAACGCGCAACAGCATAGTGCTCATCACCAAGAACACGTGGGTCAAGAATACGGCTTGTACTATCAAGCGGGTCAACCGCAGGATAAATACCAAGCTCAGCAATCTGACGGCTAAGAACTGTTGTTGCGTCAAGGTGTGCGAACGATGTTGCTGGCGCAGGGTCAGTCAAGTCATCGGCAGGTACGTATACAGCCTGTACAGACGTAATCGAGCCTTTAGTTGTCGATGTAATACGTTCCTGAAGTGCACCCATATCTGTCGCAAGCGTAGGCTGATATCCCACAGCAGATGGAATACGACCAAGAAGCGCCGACACCTCAGCACCCGCTTGTGTGAAACGGAAGATGTTATCAACGAAGAAGAGAACGTCCTGACCTTCTTGGTCACGGAAATATTCTGCTTGTGTCAAACCTGTCAGGGCCACACGTGCACGTGCTCCTGGAGGTTCGTTCATCTGACCGTAAACAAGCGCTGCTTTTGATTCGCCGTCAAGGTTGATAACGCCTGATTCGATCATTTCGTGGTAAAGGTCGTTACCCTCACGAGTACGCTCACCAACACCAGCGAATACAGAGTAACCACCGTGACCTTTCGCGATGTTGTTGATAAGCTCCATGATAAGAACTGTTTTACCAACACCTGCACCACCGAAGAGACCAATCTTACCACCTTTTGCGTAAGGTGCGAGAAGGTCAACAACCTTAATACCTGTTACAAGAACTTCTTGCTCGGTAGACTGTTCTTCGAACGCTGGTGCTTCTGCGTGGATCGGAGCAACCTGCTTGTGGCCGATCTCGCCGCGCTCATCAATTGGCTCACCGATCACGTTCATGATACGGCCAAGTGTTTCAGGGCCAACCGGTACAGAAATCGCTGCACCTGTGTCTGTCACTTCAGCGCCACGAACCAGACCTTCCGTGGAGTCCATCGCGATTGTACGAACAGTGTTCTCACCAAGGTGCGAAGCAACCTCAAGAACAAGGCGCTCACCATTATTCATAGTCTCAAGCGCGTTCAAAATAGCGGGTAATTCATTGTCGAACTGAACGTCAACAACGGCACCAATTACCTGTGTTATGCGGCCTGTATTCTGAGCCATTTTTTACACTCCTTCGTGTAATCTAATCAAAGCGCCTCTGCGCCAGAAATAATTTCAATCAATTCTTTAGTGATGTTCGCCTGACGCGTACGGTTGTATGTGATTGATAGACTATCAATCATATCACCCGCATTGCGTGTTGCGTTATCCATAGCCGTCATCCGTGAACCCTGCTCAGAGGCAGCATTCTCAAGCAGGCCGCGATAAAGCTGAACTGCAACATTACGTGGCAACAGATCGTCCAAAATTGCTTCTTCAGATGGTTCGTATTCATATGAAACATCTGAGGCACTGCTAGCGTCATCATCATTGGCAACATCCGGAATTGGTGCCGGAATAAGCTGCTGTTTGGTATTAACCTGTACAAGTGCAGATTGGAACTTTGCGTAGAATAGTGTCGCAACATCAAATTCACCGCGTTCAAACATCGCCAGAATCTGCTGTGCAATTGGTTGTGCATCAGCAAAACCAAGACGCTTAACCGCGGATAAATCCTTAATATCAATGATAAGGTCACCGTAATCACGGCGAAGCTGAGCAACACCCTTCTTACCGATCGCAAGGATTTTCACAGTTTTACCAGCAGCAACCAGCTCTTGAATGTGCGCACGGGCAAGCTTGACGATGTTGGTATTGAAACCACCACACAAACCACGCTCCGACGTTGCAACTACCACAAGCTCAACTTCATGCTTGCCTGTACCGGCGAGCAAAGGTGATGCACCAGGTTGGTCCTTGACCGCAGCACCAAGGCTAGAGAGCACCTTTTCCATACGCTCAGCATACGGGCGGGCGCTTTCAGCAGCTTCCTGTGCTCTTCTCAGTTTCGACGCAGCAACCATTTTCATGGCTTTTGTAATCTTCTGCGTCGACTTAACTGAATCGATCCGGACTTTTAGGTCTTTAAGGCTTGGCATGTCCTAGCCTCTCCCTTCAAGTTACTTAGCCGAAAGACTTCGCGAAGCCATCCATGATAGATTTCAACTTAGCAATCGTATCATCAGATAGTTTCTTCTCAGTCCTGATTGTCTCTAGAACATCTGCGTGCTTAGAACGGAACTCAGCAAGCAATTGCTCTTCAAAGCGTGTCACAGCCGTTGTATCGATATTATCGAGGTAACCGTTCACACCAGAGAAGATAGAAACAACCTGCTCTTCAACTGGAAGTGGGCTGAACTGGCCTTGCTTCAGAAGCTCGGTCAAGCGTGCACCACGGTTAAGAAGCTGCTGAGTTGAGGCATCAAGGTCAGAACCAAACTGTGCAAATGCTTCCATCTCACGGTACTGAGCAAGCTCAAGCTTAATAGAACCCGCAACCTGTTTCATCGCTTTGATCTGCGCCGCAGAACCCACACGAGAAACCGATAGACCAACGTTAATCGCAGGACGGATACCTTTGTAGAAAAGCTCAGTCTCAAGGAAGATCTGACCGTCAGTAATCGAAATAACGTTTGTTGGGATGTATGCAGATACGTCGCCAGCCTGTGTTTCAATAACAGGAAGTGCTGTCAATGAACCACCGCCACGCTCGTCAGACATTTTCGCAGCACGCTCAAGAAGACGACTGTGAAGATAGAATACGTCACCAGGGTACGCTTCACGTCCTGGAGGACGACGAAGAAGAAGTGACATCTGACGGTAAGCAACCGCCTGTTTTGTAAGGTCATCGTGTACGATCACAGCGTGCATGCCGTTGTCGCGGAAGAACTCACCCATTGCTGTACCAGTATATGGTGCAAGGAACTGCATCGGTGCTGGCTCAGAAGCCGTCGCAGCGATTACGATAGAATATTCTAGCGCGCCGTTTTCTTCGAGTGACTTAACAATCTGTGCAACTGTTGAACGCTTTTGACCAACCGCAACATAGATACAGAATAGCTTGTCTTTGTCATCAGCAGCAGCGTCGTTTACGCTTTTCTGGTTGATGAATGTATCAATCGCTACAGCAGTTTTACCTGTTTGACGGTCACCAATCACAAGCTCACGCTGGCCACGTCCAACCGGCACAAGTGCGTCAATCGCCTTTAGGCCTGATTGCATCGGCTCGGATACAGATTGACGAGGGATAATACCAGGTGCTTTCACTTCCACACGTGCACGTGTCACGTCTGTAAGCGGGCCTTTACCATCGATTGGATTACCAAGACCGTCAACAACGCGGCCAAGCAAACCTTTACCAACAGGCACGTCCACGATATCGCCAGTACGCTTAACTGTATCGCCTTCCTTGATACCCCGGTCATCGCCGAAGATCACGATACCTACGTTATCGCTTTCAAGGTTAAGGGCCATACCTTTAATACCGCCAGGAAATTCAACCATTTCACCAGCTTGTACTTGGTCAAGACCATAAACACGCGCAATACCGTCACCCACAGAGAGAACGGTACCAACTTCTGAAATCTCAGCATCGTTGCCAAAATTTGCAATCTGGTCCTTCAGGACCTTGGAAATTTCCGCCGCACGGATATCCATCACTGAACCCCTTTCATAGCGATTGCGAGGTTATCGAGTTTAGTTTTAAGAGAACTATCAAGCATCTGGGATCCCACTTTGACCTTAAGGCCGCCGAGCAATGCTTCATCAACATTTGCTTCGATCGCGACATCCCGCCCGATAGCTGATTTGAGTTTTTTCGTCAGGTCAGCAAGCTGCGTTTTAGTCAGCTCTTGAGCACTTGTTACTTCTGCACTCACCTCACCGCGGTGATTAGCGAGCAACTTCTCGAAAGAAGCGACAATAGGTAACAATTGATCAAGGCGACGATTAGCGGCCAGTGTACCGAGAAACTTTTGCGTCAGATCGTTAAAAGAGCCGGCTTCTGCAACCTTCGTAATGCCCTTTTGCTGGTCTTGACGAGAATAAAGAGGAGAGACAACAAGGTCGCGCAGGTCTGCGCTGTCTTCAATCATTGCCTTCAATGTAACAAGATCAGTTTCGATCTCTTTCAACGCTTTAGCTGCATCAGCAAGCTCAAAAAGCGCCACCGCATAACGGCCAGAAATTCCAGAAACTATCGCTTTGTGCGAGGTCACGTCAGACGGTCCCCTGATTTAGGTATGAACCTGTTGAACCCTTGCAAAATTACTTACGTCATTTTGCGCTCATTTTTGATCATTTTAAGACACACGCAGTCATGTGTATCGCGGCTATGATCAGCCGAAATTTGTGCTCCCTCTAGCACAAGGATTTCGCATGTGCAACCCGCCATGTTCATATATCTAAATTCTTCTGACAGAAGTGCCGTTTTACCACCTAAAACAGTATAAAAAAGCCCATAGGAATTGATTGCCACGGCTGAGTGTCGGGATTTACAGGAAATTATAAGGATCAACATCCACCTTGATTCTCACGCCCTTTATCTTTTCAGTCCGCTCGATCCAATCAAAAACCATCTTCTGCACTTTTGTTGATTTACCCGCATGCAACAACATTCGGTAGCGATACTGTCCTCTAATGCGGGTCAGAGGTGCTGGCGCTGGCCCTAAAATGTTTAAAACGTGTTCTCGTGGCGCCGTTTGCGCAAGCCTTCGCCCCATTTCCGCAACAGGCTTCAATTCAGGCCCCATAAGAATCAAAGCAACCAGTCTTCCAAAGGGAGGCATTTGGAACCGTTCACGCATTTCCTGCTCCATTGCCATAAGGCTATCCCCGTCAGTTTTAACGAGCGCATCAACAACTGGGTGCTCAGGTTCATAGGTCTGAAGATAGACAGTTCCCGGTTTTTCGGCGCGGCCTGCCCGCCCTGCCACCTGCATCAATTGTTGGTAGGTGCGCTCTGCTGCCCTCAGGTCCCCGCCCCGAAGGCCTAGATCCGCATCAATGACACCAACAAGGGTCAGATTCGGAAAATGATATCCTTTTGTAAGAATCTGAGTCCCAATAACAATATCAAGCATCCCCTTTTCTATTTGCTCAACCATATGGGCTGTTGCTTTGGGGCTCGTCATTGTGTCGCTGGTCATGACAGTTATTCTGGCATCAGGAAATTCGCCCGCAACTTCTTCAAAAAGGCGCTCTACACCTGGGCCGCATGGTGCCAATGTATCCGCGTTTCCGCACTCTGGGCATTTGTCCGGCATAGGCTCTATGTGACCACAATGATGGCAATGCAGTTCTCTGCGAAATCGGTGTTCCACTAACCAACTTGAACATTCATCACAACCGAATCGGTGGCCACATGTTCTGCATAACGTGAGCGGTGCATATCCTCTACGATTCAGAAAGAGCATAACCTGCTCATTATTACGAATACGGTCTTTAATCTCTTTGACCAGATCGGGGGATATCCACTTTCCGGGTGCAGGGGGATCAATGCGCATATCAACGGCTTTGACCTCCGGCAGAACCGCCGTGCCGAATCGCTCTCTCAATTTTAAAGTTTCAAAACGTCCGTTATCTGCATTCACACGTGTCTCAAGCGACGGTGTGGCACTTGCAAGCACAATCGGGCAGTTTGAAAACTTTGCCCGAACAATGGCCATGTCTCGGGCGTGATACATAACCCCCTCTTCTTGCTTGAAGGACTGGTCATGCTCTTCGTCTACAACAATGAATGACAAATTATGATACGGCAGGAACAGCGCTGACCGCGCGCCCACGACAACACGCGCATCGCCCGATGCAATCGCCTGCCAGGCGCGTTTGCGCTTACCCTGCGCAATATCCGAATGCCACACCACTGGGTCCACACCGAACCGTGTCTTGAACCGACCTAGCCACTGCGATGTCAGTGCAATTTCAGGAACCAATACAAGCACCTGCGTACCTTCAGTTTTCAGTGCTTCAGCAATCGCTTCGAAATAAACCTCGGTCTTACCTGCCCCTGTCACACCGTCCAAAAGAAATGGCTTAAACACTGATGATGCGACAGCATATACGAGAGCGCTGGCCGCAACTGTTTGTTCTTCAGAAAGTTCTGGCTCGACATCACCAAGCACTGGCACGGCTGAATCAGGTTTTGTATCAACATACTGACTACCAAGTATTCCGATCGCCTCCAATCCTTTAATGACGCTATCGCTGACACCCGTTTTTTCCTTAATTTCAGCAATAGTTTGCAGCTTTTGATCTTGCATAAGATCAAGTACTTTTTGCCGAGCGCTTGTAAGCCGTGTGCCCTTTGACTGTGTGCCGGTATAAAAATAGGCTTTCTGTTTTTGCGTATCTTCAAAAAGCCCAGGAACAGAAATACACATCTTAAATACCGCCCCTAAAGGGGATAACGTGTATGTCGCGACCCAATCGATAAACCGCATAAGTTCATCAGTCATAGGCGGGCGATCCAGAATTGACAGCACCTGTTTAATCTTGTCGGGTGAGACGTCTGGAGTAACGTCCGTAATATCCCATAGAATGCCAACCAGCTTGCGCCTGGCGAACGGGACTTCAACAAACGCGCCGCGAACACAGTCATCAATTTGATCAATGATTTTATAGGTGAGAAGACCACCATTTAAAGGAACTGGTAATAATACAGTCACCAAATTTATTTGGTTATTATTTTGATTTCTGGGTGACACCAATATTCACTCTTAGCAGCATTTTCTTTCATGATTATATCTATCAGTGTTTCCATGAACATGCATCAGTAAATACGCAAAACAAAAAGACTGTGCCTTTTAACGAGCACAGCCTTTCAGGAGGAAAATCAGAATAGTTTTAGGTGATCAAGCGATAACCTTCTGGCGACGTTTCAGGGCGTATCCAATACCCGCGAAACCCAAAATCATCATCAACCATGTCGCAGGCTCTGGAACCGGGGGCGTAGCAGCAGTAACGACACGGAAAGGATCGTTTCCTTCTCTGAAACCAATTTCAAAAGTTGCCGTACCAAAGTTTTCAAAATAGATCGCAGACAATGTGTTAAAGCCAGCATTCAAAAACGTTGTGCCGAATGTACTGATCTCAGAGTTAAGAGTTAGAACATCAACAATTTGATTGCCATTAATCGTAAGGCGGGCCCCATCATCATGACGAACGCGGAATGTGTATTCACCCTCTTCTTCCACAAAGAAAGTCCCGTCAACAGTTAGGGCAAATGTATCATCGAGGCCACCAGGAAAAGGATCAAACCCACGGATTAACCCTTGGCGCACTGAACCATCAGGATCGATTGTATTATCGCCAAAATCAAGGGCTGCAACTTGTGCTGTCAGTACTGGCGTTCCATTGAGTGCACTTTCAAGGATGGCATTATCGAGTGAAAATCGCTCTGGATTATCAAAATCAAACACATTTACAGTGAATGTATTTGTTGCAGCATGGGCTGAGCCAAATGACACAAGCGCGCCAAAAGCGAAAGCCATAATAGACAGAGTTTTCCGTAAGGTTTTCATAATCTGTTCCAAACCTACTAAATATTACATAATCGACATCTGTTTATTTGAGCGTCGGTTAATCCAATATGAATATTTTAGTTAAAATTGAGTCTATTGACAAAATATGAAGCCATTCGTGGCGCATTTTCCGTAAACAGGTCTAAAGCCCATGTAAAAATCGTTTCATCTTGGACCATAAATCTGAAAATGTATCAGATTGGCACATAGAAACCGTACTCTTGAAACCTCATAAGACTTGAAATCAAGACGATTCTTCATTACCCAGACCCGGTAAACATTCTTTTGCGCTGTTTTTACTATTCGCGCATATCTGCCTTTAAGGATCAAGGGACCTAAACCATGAAATTCTTTCTAGACACTGCAAATATTGATGAGATTCGTGAAGCAAACTCGACCGGCCTGTTGGATGGTGTAACAACAAATCCATCGCTGATTAAAAAAGCAGGCCGAGAATTCTTCGAGGTTATTGGTGAAATCGCCAGGGAAGTTGACGGCCCAGTATCTGCTGAAACGGTAGCACATGACCATGAAACTATGCTTAAGGAAGGCCTTAAGTGTGCAAAAATTGCAGATAATATCGCGGTTAAAGTTCCGCTGACCATGGAAGGCCTTAAAACATGCAAGGCCCTTCGTGCAGAAGGTATAATGGTGAATGTAACTTTGTGCTTCACAGCCAATCAGGCCCTCCTTGCAGCCAAGGCTGGTGCTTCCTTTATCTCGCCTTTCGTTGGACGTCATGATGATAATGGCTTTAACGGTATGGAGCTTATTGAGGATATTCGAAATATCTATGATAACTATGGCTTTGACACAGAAATCCTTGTTGCTTCTGTTCGCCACCCTGCTCATATCCTGGAAAGTGCCCGCATTGGTGCGGATATCGCAACATTCCCAATCGATGTGCTGAAAAAACTCTTCAAACACCCACTTACAGACAACGGTCTTGCTGCCTTCGATAAAGACTGGGCTGCGACAGGTTTTTCTATTCTCTAAGACAACCCGTTTATGACCCAATTGCCTGAACATGAGACTTTAAGCGCACTTGATGCGCTTAAAGCTGAATATCCTTGGCCTGATGTTGAGGGTGTAACGCCGTGGGATTACACTCTTGGTGGCGGCGGCCGCGAACTTGTTGACGCCTTGATCAATCAACATAAGCCAAAGGTATTTCTGGAAATTGGATGTTTTCTCTGCTCTTCTTCAAAACGTTGGCTGGAGCAAAAAGAGGATATGACGGTGATCGGCGTTGACCCGTGGGACGATGCCTTGATCGAGCAATGTAACCGGTATGTTGGCAGGCCAAAGCTTACAAGGGAATATCCTGATATCGAAGTGCAGAAAAAATTTGCGCGCGACGTGAAGGAACAAAGCCCTTTCAGAACTGCACTTGCGAACGTTCGCAGTTACCGCGATCGGTTCATCCCTGTGCGTGGTACGTCGCCAGATATGCTGTATAAAATCCATGCATCGGGTGTCACACCTGATATCGTTTATATTGATGCTGACAAAAAAATTGAAGACCTGGAGGTCGCGCATTCGCTTTGGCCCAACGCCCTAATCACGGGTGATGATTGGCACTGGTCGAGAACCAAAGGGTATCCAATGCGCCAGGTTGTCTATGCATTTGCAGAGAAATACGGATTTGAAGTCGAAGCATCATGGGCCACATGGATACTAAAACGGTAGCCCAGCCAACTGCTATTCTACAAATAGACAAATCTGCCGCATTCGTGTATCTATACTCCCACAAATGGAGTTTTGATGTTTACTTTGTCCGAGAATCGGTAACGCCTGCCCCTGAATTGACGAATTTTCATTTCAGCTAGGCAGTGCTCATAAGGGCGCCCCCTTACCCAAAGGGCGGTGATTGTTACCTGTTATTTTCGGAGCAATCCAAATTGAATATTTCTAAAATGGAACAACGTGCGCTGCACACGCTTGCGCAGGGCGGAGCGATTCTTATTGAACGCGATGAAAAACGCAAAATAGTCAAAGCATCCTGCGTCAACAGGGAAGGCTGGTACTTGTCTGGCTTTTCGGTTGACTTATTCAGGAAGTTAAAGAAAAGGCGCTTTATCAAAAGCCAAAATAGCCGACCCTATCGGATTACTTTACACGGCCTTTCCTGTGTTCGATCTCAGCTTGATAATCGCTAACTAAAAAACCCGCTCTAATAGGGCGGGTTTTAAACTATCATTCTGTGAATTCAATTTGTTAATTATTGGCTTCAACCCATGTTACATGGCCCATCTTACGGCCGGGTCTGGGATCAGATTTGCCGTAATGATGATAACTGGCACTCGCGTCTGTCAAATATTTATCCGCGTCCAATATATCTTCACCGAGCAGGTTTTTCATCACCACTTTGCCCAACGCTTCCGGGCTGCCGAGCGGTAAATCACAAATCGCGCGAATATGCTGCTCAAACTGGCTTGTCTTCGCGCCTTCAATTGTCCAGTGTCCAGAATTGTGAACGCGGGGAGCAATTTCATTTACGATCACATCACCCGTATCATCCTTAACAAACATTTCCACCGCCAGAACACCAACATAATCAAGTGCATTGGCAACCTGAGCCGCGATAACCTTTGCCTTGGCCTCAACAATTTCACGGATATTGGCTGGGACTGTCGTGGTATCAAGGATATGATTGGTGTGCACGTTTTCACCAACAGGGAATGCCGCAACATCACTTGACGCATTTCGGGCGACAACGACACTAATTTCCCGATCAAAGTTTACAAAACCCTCCAAGATCGCTGGGGTTTCATTGGTAATACCGATGACCTTATCCTTATCCGATCGCGACTTGATCATGACCTGGCCTTTACCGTCGTAGCCGAAACGACGTGTTTTCGCAACGGAAGGCCTACCGATCTCTTTGAACGCGATCTCCAGGTCGTCAGCAGTTTGAAAGGCGAGATAAGGTGCAGTTTCCACACCACTATCGTTGAGGAAATTTTTCTCGCTCAATCGATCTTGCGTAATTTCTAGCGCCTTTACACCAGGCCTTAAGGTCTTTCTGTCCGCGATAAATTTTGCTGTCGTCGCTGGAATATTTTCAAATTCATAAGTGACCACATCAACCGCATTGGCGAATTTTTCCAGTGCGGTTTCGTCATCATATTCAGCAATTGTCAGTTTGTCAGACACTTGACCTGCAGGGCAATTTTCCTCTGGGCAAAAGATATGGCACTTATACCCCAATTGAGCAGCCGCCAATGCAAGCATACGGCCCAGTTGCCCGCCCCCCATAATTCCAATCGTGCTACCTGGTTCGATTCTGGTCATCTGCTTAAACTTTCAACTATGGGAAATTATATTAAATGTCATCAACAGGAATATCGGCGATACTATCCGTCTGTTTCTGTCGCCACGCATCCAGGCGTTCTGCCAAATCTTGATCCATCAAAGCCAGAACGCTGGCTGCCATCAAGCCCGCATTCGTTGCACCCGCTTTACCAATAGCGAGCGTTCCAACCGGTATTCCTCCAGGCATTTGAACGATTGAAAGAAGGCTATCCTTTCCCGATAACATGCTGCTTTGGACAGGAACCCCAAATACAGGAAGAGGGGTTAAGGCCGCAACCATACCAGGCAAATGCGCCGCACCACCCGCGCCAGCAATAATGGTTTTCAACCCTCGGTCTCGGGCGCCTTTGGCATATTCGTATAATCTGTCTGGGGTTCTATGGGCAGAAACAATGCGCTGTTCGTAAGGCACTGCTAGAGCATCTAAGATATCTGCGGCATTCTTCATGGTTTTCCAATCAGATTGGCTTCCCATAATAATACCAACAAGCGGTTTATCATTCATCACTTGTTCACTCACTTCACTATAGAGAGCCCATCGTTTTACAAACTGGCTCTCGATGAGTTTTGCCAACAACACGGTTATTAGCGCGAGGCGGCATTATAGAAATCAATTTCAACAATGCAAGATATGCGTTTATGCGCCCATATAATTCCCTGTTCAGGAATTAACCAAGGCAAATCAAGGGATTCACAAATACATAATTATAGGGTATCAATATAGTTGTTACCCTTTGTACAATAGTTAAGGACACTTCATGAAGGTTACTGGCAATCCAGGCGTAAATAGAGTGAGATCAACGTCACCAGTACGTAGATCATCTGCAACGAGCTCTGTTTCCAGCACGGATAGTGTTCGTGATATACAGGATACAGTTCAGATTTCAGCCATTCCCCCTGAAGAGATGACACCGCGTGTGCAACAGGCGATCATGTCTCTTATGCAGGAAGTTGAAAACCTTCGTGGTGAATTAGAGGCAACCAATCGTCGCCTCCGCGAAATGGAAGACGTGGCAGATACCGATTCCATGCTACCGATCCCTAACCGTCGGGCTTTTATCCGCGAATTAAACCGGATGATTTCATTTGCACAGCGCTACGGTACACCGTCTACGCTGATGTTTATCGACCTGAACGACATGAAGCATATCAACGACACTTATGGCCATGCTGCTGGTGACAAGGCCCTGTTCCATGTTGCACGAACGGTTAGCGATAATGTTCGTGATACCGATGTTGTCGGTCGCTTGGGCGGCGATGAGTTTGGCGTGATATTGGCGCAGGCCGATGAAGCTGTCGGTGCTCAAAAGGCAGAATCACTTGCGCGCATGATCTCAGAAACACCCCTTACAATTGAAGGGCAAAGCATCAACCTGAAACTAGCGTACGGCGTTTATACCTTCAGGTCCGGTGACGAACCACAAGACGCGATCGAGCGGGCTGACCAAGCTATGTATGAAAACAAACGTTTCATCAAAGGCGAAGGTAACGTTAGGTAGCTACCCTAATCCTACTTTTTCCTGAGAACTGGTTTTCGTTAAGCGATAATGTCTGGCACCAACATATTTTGCAGCTTCTCTAACTGATCCCTAAGCATCAGTTTTTGCCGTTTTAATCGCTGCACCTGCAATTGGTCAAAAGTACCAGCGCGCTCCAATGCCGTAATTGAATCGTCTAGATCACGGTGTTGCTGCGCAACCTCTGTTAATTTTCCCCTGATGGCTTCGTTACTCATCAAGAATGTTCCTAATACCCTGTTACTGAATTGGTTTTTATATTACCATGACTTACACAGCCATGACCAGCCGGAAAAAGCGATAACACGAAGATGCTTCAAAACCGCGAATACGATTTATCCTTCGAGGAATTTTGGGAGTTTAGTGTTAGGCTGTATGCAAAACCAAACGTTGCAACGGCCTGCCTTGATGCACAGAATAATTTTAATGCTGACGTCAATATTTTACTTTTGACCGCGTGGCTGCGGTGCAAAAACCTTTCGATTACGCAAGAAGGTTGGGGTAAATTAATAGAAACATCCACAGACTGGCAAAACAACATTCTGAAACCCATAAGAACAAGGCGGATGGAAGCCAAAGGAACCCAATTCTACGAAGCCTTAAAGGTTGAGGAGCTCAACCTGGAAAAGCAAGCTCAACGGGAACTGATTAAAAGCATTTCAGGAAATTTAATATCTGCAGAAAACCAACAGATATTTGCCCAAAATATCAACACCTATTTTGACATAATCGAGCTTAATTGCAGTGAAACGCAGGCAAGTCTGAAACAGTATTTATTGTCCTGATGCTTCAGTCTTTCCAACGTTTTAAATCAGGTAGATCAATATCAAACAAATCCAGTACTCTGCCAACGTTCTGAAAAACTATATCATCTACTGACTGAGGCTTGGTATAAAACCCCGGCACTGGCGGCGCGATGATGGCACCCATCTCGCTTAGGCTTGTCATGGTTCGAAGATGGCCAGTATGAAGCGGCGTCTCCCTTACCATTAAAACGAGCCTGCGACGTTCCTTAAGAACCACATCAGCTGCTCTGCTTACCAAACTTGATGTAATCCCTGTCGCTATTTCGCCCATCGTTTTGATCGAACACGGGGCTATTAACATACCCATTGTTCGGTAGGACCCGCTCGCGATAGCGGCACCAATATCTTTTGATGGGTAAATAACATCAGCAAGGGCTTGCACGTCTTTGATAGAATAATCGGTTTCTTCAAGCAGTGTACGTTCGCCAGCCTTAGACATCACCAGATGGGTTTCAATGTCGGTATCTTTCAAACATTCAAGCGCTTTTATGCCAAAAATAGTGCCGCTTGCGCCAGTAATAGCGATTATTAAGCGACTTTTCTTATCTTTTATTTCCTGAGTCTTTGACATAACCGTATGATCCAAAATTCGTTAACACCGTCTTTACCATGCTAAGTGCCTAAAAATAAAGCTTTAGTCTGAATACGAATCTTTTTCGTGACAAGACCACTATTTTAATGGTCAAATAAATTATCGTAGAAAATTGAAGAAGGAGTGACGGATATGAGCATCCAAACGCATGTTGATTCACTAACAGCAAAGCATGCCGAGATCGATAAGGTCATAGCGAAAGAGCAACTCCGTCCCAATCCAGATACAATCCGAATAATGGATTTAAAACGACAGAAACTCCGACTTAAGGAAGAGATGTCGAAACTGGATACGAGGCACTGATTTTCCTCCTGAGTAGACAAAGAAAGGGCGCATTCAAATTGGATGCGCCCTTTCTTTAATTTAAACTATTTGCAGATGCTATTCCTGCAAATTTCCGTCATTGTCAGGCAAAGAATTCTCATCCTCAACCACGACCGGGGCCTCGTATGTAGGCTCAGCCGCAGGAATGTCAGAAACCTCTCCCTTAGCGCGCTTCTTCGCTTCACGTTCAGCCGCCAACTGAACTGCTTCATCAAGTTCATATTGTTTACAAAGACCAAGGCCAACAGGGTCTTGCGGGCGAATATTCTGGGAGTTCCAGTGACTTTTATCACGAATAGCCATAATGGTTGGCTTCGTTGTCCCAACAAGGCGGCTGATTTGAAGATCACTTAGCTCAGGGTGGTTACGCACCAACCATGCAATCGCATCTGGTTTATCCTGACGCTTGGAAACCGGTGTATAACGCGGCCCTTTTGTGCGCGGCAATGCCTCAACGGCATCCTTTAACAACGTTAATCGCGCTTTCGGGTCTTCCTGACATTTATTGATGTCATCCCACGTTAACTGCTCATTCGCCGTGGGGTCCTGACCGACAATATTCATACCGATTGTGCCGTCTGCAATGCCTTGTATTTCAAGTTCATGCAATCCACAAAACTCTGCTATCTGCGTGAATGTAAGCGCAGTATTATCAACAAGCCACACTGCTGTCGCCATTGGCATTAAAGGCTGGTTCATACCTACATATCCCTTATTCTATTTCTATTCCACATCATCCAACAGGGAAAACCATACCGGTTCAGATAAACACAACTAAGCGCTTACCTGCCCTCGTTTCTAAATTTTCGAAAGAGGGATGAGAGGAATACTCCCGTATGGTTAATCTGTATCAGTTCAAAACAGGCTTGTCACCGCGAATATGCAGAATTTCGCTAAAAATCGCGCTTTTATTCGCATACTGTCAAAATGATTTTCCCCATATGACGACTTTCTTCCATCAAGGCATGCGCTTTCGATGCCTCTGATAGGGGAAAAGTGCTGTGAATTATTGGTTTTGCTTCACCCTTTTCCATTAGTGACCACACATGTGCCTTCAGGGCCGATGCGATATCCCCTTTAAAACCATTATCACGGGCTCGGAGCGTGCTTCCGGTGAGTGTTAATCGCTTCAACATTACAGGCAACATATTCAATTCAACTTGTGGCCCACCCAAGAAGGCGATTGACACATGACGCCCGTCAGGCGCTAACAGATCAATGTTCTTGGGAATATAATCGCCGCCAACCATATCAAGCACCACATTCACCCCATCTCCGTCTGTGAATGCTTTGACTTGCTCGACAAAATCTTGTGTCCGGTAATTGATCACACAGTCCGCGCCAAGCCCTTTGCAGAACTGAACTTTTTCATCATTGCCAACTGTTGTGATAACTGTGGCACCGAAGGCCTTGGCAAGTTGAATGGCCGTCGCACCAATACCCGACGAACCGCCATGCACCAGAAGCGTTTCACCTGACTTCAATCCTGCACGATCAAACAAATTAGACCAGACCGTAAAATAAGTTTCGGGAATTCCGGCGGCCATTTCCATCGACATCGCATTCGGTACGGGCAAAACACAGTTTACATTTGCTGTACAATATTCAGCATATCCCCCGCCCGGTATCAGCGCGCACACTCTGTCGCCAACTTTATATGCATCAACGTTTGAGCCGACCTCGGCGATTTCACCTGCGACCTCAAGCCCTGGAATATCAGACGCACCTGGTGGCGGCGGATACAGGCCCTTGCGTTGAACAACGTCGGGGCGATTAACACCGGCTGCCATAACTTTGATCAAAACTTCATCACCTCCGGGCTTCGGTTGTTCACGTTCAGCAAGCACCAAAACATCTGGTCCGCCCGGTTCTGTTATTTCTACTGCCTTCACTACCGCTCTCCTGCATTTTGCGCACTGATGAATACGCCCATATTTATCTCGGTGCGCAGTTTGTCTGGAACAACGGTCAGGGTCAATGTATGAATACGCAAAACAAAGGAGTAGTTTGATGGATGAAGATGATCTGCCTATCAAAAAGGACAGTCCAGTAGCATCGGTTGTCAAAGAAGACCTAAGTACCTGGAGCGCTTTTGAATTAGAAGCCAGAGTGAATATCTTGAAAGAAGAGATTATCCGCACAGAAGCAGAGATAAAATCAAAGGATGCAAGTCGGGCAGCCGCTGAAGCTTTCTTTAAATCATAACTATCTTAGATAATATACTTATGTATATGCAGCAGGCCCGACCCGTGATGACACAATTCACAGACCGAGCCTGCCTTCCAGCGAGGAAGGGAAGAAAAAGAGAAATATAGATTTAGAACTTAAGCCGCTTCTATTTCCAATTTAGAAGCATCTTGTTCGATTGTTTTCGCAGAGGCCTTAGCTTTGGTAATCTTGATATTTCTTGGCTTTTTATGATCAGGAATGATTCGCTTTAATTCGATTTCCAAAAGGCCATTTACAAGGCTCGCATCGCCGACATGGATCGTATCAGCAAGCTCAAATCTGCGTTCAAACGCGCGTTTTGCAATACCTTGATGAAGGAACTTTCGCTCAACCCCATCATCTTTTGCTTTGGCGGAAATATACAGTGTTCCCTCTTGGACAGTGATTGTAACTTCGTCCTCAGAAAAGCCAGCGACAGCCATGGTGATTCGGTAATCATCTTCACCCAGCTTTTCTATATTGTAGGGTGGGTATGCAGCAGGTGTATCAGCATTAAGGGCAGAGTCGACCAAGCGATTTAAATGGTCAAAACCAACAGTGCTGCGAAGTAATGGGGAAAGGTCAAAAGTTCTCATGGTGCGTCCTCCTTCAGAAGCGACAATTTGGGCCTGCATATAGCCAGGCAGTTAAATCAATTCCGGTCCCGCTCTGCGGCAACCGTACTTATGATTTGGGAAGGAAAAACAACATTTCAAGAGATAAAAATAAAAAAGCACCCCAAAGGAGTGCTTCTTACAATCGGATACTGAATCCGATATACGGGCAATGCCTTATTTCTTGAGAGAGAGGCCACCACTGAAACGCTTCTTGAAGCGAGCAACTTGGCCGCCTTCTAGAACCGCACGTGCACCACCTGTCCATGCAGGGTGTGATTTAGGGTCAATCTCAAGTGTCATTGTGTCACCTTCCGAGCCCCAAGTTGACTTAGTCTCAAAAGTTGTCCCGTCAGTCATAACCACTTTGATAGTGTGGTAATCGGGATGAATATCTTGCTTCATGGTCTTATCTCCAAAAACGAGCCGCTCGTATAGGGGAAAATATCATCGAATGCAAGCAGGATTCGTAAGTTTTTCGCATTCTGTACGTGATTACCAAATAAAACCATCAAATCACGGCTATCTGACCAACTATTCGAAAATTTAATTCATACTATTCGGTTCATTTCATTGGAAAGATCTCATTCGAACGCTATATGTATGACAGAATCGAAAACTAAAAAAATAAGAGGCCAATCCGTATGTCAGATTCAGCGACAAAAAGTGAATTTGATCCCCCAAAAGGTAAATTAAAAAACCTCAGAACACTCTGGTCTTTTATGCTGCCATACAAAACCCAGATACTGTTGGCATCTTTCTTTCTGATCATTGCAGCCGGTACCGTTCTCGCAATCCCATCTGCATTAGAAGGCATTGTTGATAGTTTCACCGAAGACACATCGAATTCGATAAATGATTATCTGGCCCTTCTCGTGGGCACCGTAATTGTAATGGCGCTCGCAACCGCATTTCGGTTTTACTTCATTACTTGGCTTGGTGAACGTGTGGTCGCGGATATCAGAAAAGCCGTTTACGAACGACTGATTACTTTATCGCCGGAATTTTTTGAAGTTAACCGCCCCGGCGAGATCGTATCAAGGCTAACAGCAGATACTACACTCGTTCAAAGCATTGTAGGGTCCAGTGTCTCCATATGGGCTCGAAATACGCTGATCGCCATTGCGGGCACGATTTGGCTCTTCATTATGTCACCAAAACTGATGGGGTTAATTTCAATTGTAATCCCGATCATCATTGCGATCATTGTGATCGTCGGTAGGCGTGTTCGCACACTATCGCGCACCAGTCAGGATAAAGTTGCCGACGTTGGGGCACAAGCCGCCGAATCGCTGTCTGCCCTCAATATTGTACAAGCCTTCACCCAGGAAAACACCGAGGCCAAAAGGTTTGGTGGCCGCGTTGACGAAGCCTTTTTCGCGGCACGCAGACGCATAAGAGTGCGTGCATTTCTAACCGCCGCCATCATTTTTCTTGTTTTCGGGGCCATTGCCCTCGTTATCTATCAAGGTTTCCAGGACGTAAGTGCTGGTGTGATGACAAGCGGCGAAATGACAGCCTTTATATTCCGCGCTGTTTTGGTCGCCGGGGCCTTTGGTGCATTGTCGGAAGTGTATAGCGAACTTCAGCGCGCGGCTGGCGCGGCTGGGCGCCTTGCAGAGCTTTTAAACGCCGAGTCCGCTATTGAAACACCCGCAAATGCAGTGGCGATGCCTGATACAGTCAAAGGGCATATTGTTTTTGACAAGGTCAATTTCGCTTACCCATCCAAACAAAGCGAACAAGCGCTCAAAAACTTCTCTCTCAATATCAAACCTGGCGAAACCGTGGCGCTCGTGGGGCCAAGCGGCGCAGGCAAATCAACCGTTCTTCAACTCCTCCTTAGGTTTTATGACCCACAGAACGGGAACATTACGATTGATGGAACTGATATTGCCGCGACAGACCCAACTAATTTCCGTGAGCACCTGGCATTCGTTCCACAGGAAACAATTGTCTTTGCTGATACCGTTGCGGGCAACATTCGCTATGGCAGACAGTCCGCGAGTGATGATGAGGTTCTAAAGGCGGCTGAAGCGGCAGCAGCGCGCGAATTTATTGAACGCACCGACGATGGCTTCGACACCTTCTTAGGCGAACGCGGCACACGGCTTTCAGGTGGTCAGCGCCAGCGAATTGCCATTGCCAGAGCCATCCTGCGCGATTCGCCAATCCTTCTTCTAGATGAAGCAACAAGCGCGCTCGACGCTGAATCTGAACTCAAGGTTCAAACTGCACTTGATCGTTTGATGGAGGGTCGCACTACACTTGTGATCGCACACCGCCTGGCAACAGTGAAAAAGGCCGACAGAATCATTGTGATGGAAGACGGTAAAATTGTTGCAGAAGGCACGCATGAAGAATTGTCAAAACAAGACGGGCTATATAAGCGCCTAGCAGATTTACAGTTCGGTGGAAACTAATCATAAAGCAATGCGAACTATAGCTACAAGATAGTTCGCGTACTTCCCTCAATAGACTTACCGCTGTGTTAAACGCATTTCAATGCGTCGGTTCCGCGAGTATGCAAAGATATTATCCGCTGGATCAATTGGTTGAAACTCACCAAATCCAGTCGCGGCCAATCGCTCGGCTGGAACACCAACAGAGATTAAAAACTCCACAACAGAAATCGCCCGCGCGGATGACAATTCCCAATTGTTTCGGAACCGTGATGTTGAAATTGGATTTTTGTCGGTATGGCCATCAATCCTCAGAACCCACTCGAGTTCAGCTGGAATTTCTGATGAAATTGTAAGCAGAGTTTCAGCAAATTTCCGAAGTTCAGCGCGCCCTTCTGGTCCAAGGTCAGCGCTGGCGCTTGAAAACAACAGTTCAGACGCAAAAACAAACCGATCACCTTCAATCCTGATTTCTGATCTGTTAGAAAGCACTTCTTTTAGTCTGCCAAAAAATTCTGATCGATATCCCGCAAGCTCCTCAACTTTACTTGCTAGCGCACGGTTAAGGCGGCGGCCAAGGTCAACAATCACAGCCTGATTACGCTTGTCACGTTCGTCACTGGCATCAAGCGCAGCCTCAAGGCGCGCCAATTGTTCACGGAGGGCGGTAATATTATTCTGAAGGCGTGTTACCTCAGCCTGCGCACGCTCTGAAATTACACGTTCATTTGCAAGCGCCTCTTCTGAAACTTTGTATTTTTCGGCGAGGTCCTTTGCGGTTGCTTCAAAACCACTGCTCGCTTCAGTTAACTCCTTCAAACGTGCATCAGAAGCCTGAAGCGCAGTCCTTAGTTCACCCAGTTCTGCGCTTAGAGCATCGCGGTCGCTATTGGCGGCTGTCAGGGACGCCGAAAGTTGCGCGACACTATCCCTCAAGGATTTATTTGCCTGTTTCTCTAGTTGCAACAGGCTACCAAGTTCCGCCACTTGGCTTCGAAGTACCGCCAGCGCCTGCTCGCGGCCCGATAGCGCCTGACCAAGAAAAAACTGCGCTAGGACAAACATCGACAATAAGAAGATAATCACCAACAACAAACTGGAAAGGGCGTCCACAAACCCTGGCCAACTATTGTCTGAACCACTGCTACCTATTCGCCTGCGGGCACCAATCATTCGTCAGAACCTCGGTTCATGTCATCGCGCTGTGCCGATAAATCTGCTTGTACTGGCCTCGCCTCTGACGACTGTGCATCAAATCCCGCAGCGATTGTACGTGCCAATAGTTTAATTTCGGCTCTTAGTTCCTCAGCGAGCATATCCGATTGGCGGCCCTGTTCCTCGATCAAGCGCTTGATACCAACATCCAGATTACGAATATGATTTTTGCTGGCTTCATCAAGAACAGGGCTCGGCGCGGATTGATCGCGCGCTGTGCCCTCTGCCAGTTTTTCAATGGCCCCAGCGAGCGCACGCGTACCCGCGTCAGATCGCTGAATATTTTCTGTGATCACGGCTTCCTGACCGCCCAGCTTATCCGACAGGCCAGCGAGCGATTCTGCGATCGATGTCATGGTTTCCTGAAGCTGATACCGTTCGCCCTCGCCTTGTTTTAACGTGCGCTGCAAGCGGTCAATCCCATCCGCTGTTTGCTCCATAAGGGCCGTCATATAGGCGCTTGGGCTTGACATACCATCAGCTTCACCGCGCGATAATTTGGTAACAGACGCGAGCCAATCCTCAACCTCGTTATAAAAACGGGTCTGTGCCTGACTGGCTTGCAGATCAAGAAAGCCAAGAATTAAACTGCCGGCCAATCCAAATAGTGAACTGGAAAACGCTGTTCCCATGCCCGCGAGAGGCGCCTCTAACCCCGACTTCAATTCATCAAACATAAGAGCGGCATCAGAGCCATCAACGGTTAGCCCATCAATAGTACTCCCGATAGCGCCGATTGTCCCGAGGAGGCCCCAAAAGGTACCAAGGAGCCCCATAAAAATCAGAAGGCCCGTAAAGTATCTGCTAATTTCACGGCTTTCCTCTAGGCGCGAAACAATACCATCAAGCACCGAACGCATGGAAAGCGCAGACAAACGCATACCGCCTTCTTCCTGCTCCGATAAAAGTGCAGCAGCAGGCGCCATTAATTTCGGGTTCGTTGACCTTGATCCAACTTCATGCCGCTTGAACGCCTTTATCCATTCAATTTCAGGATTTAGATCAAAAACACGGCGATACGCAAAACCAACACCAATTAACAAAACCACAAGGATTGCACCGTTCAGGGCAATATTGGCAATAAAGGCTTCTGCAAGCGCATCTTTCAGCACAACACCAATTGCAATCACTGCCGTTAGGAACAGGCTCATACGAATAAGAAATTTCTGTGGTTTTTGCATCAGCACGCTTCTCCTTGCTGCCTAAGCGTAACGAGTTTTCCGAATGACATCCAGTATCAAGTTTTAGCGAGTTTAAGGGCAGAATTATGACTGGAGTTAATTGACACCGCACTTGCCATATCAATTTGAACTATTTTTAGTTTAAACCTGAAAGTCGGCGTTTGGTTTCCACCGACTTTCAGATGTTTATGCCTTTACTGGTTTTTATGAACCGTGCCAGCCTTCATGACAAAATCCACATCCAGCAGTTCGCTGATATCTGAAAGCGGATTGCCGTCTACTGCAATAATATCCGCATGCTTCCCAGCTTCAATAGTACCAAGGCTATTTGACATATCCGCGAGTTCCGCAGCCACAACAGTTGCAGACTTGATAATGTCCATTTCGCTCATACCCGCCTGTTTCATCAAAACGGCCTCTTGCGCGTTAATGCCATGGGTAGAGACACCGCTATCGGTGCCGTAAGCGATTTTCACACCACCCTTGTAGGCACGACCAAAATTTTCGATCAAGTCAGCACCAACACGAATGGCCTTATCGCGAATTGCAGGTGAACTGATTGTACCAGCCTTCGCCATTTGAACAACTGTGTCACCCGCGAGAAGCGTTGGAACAAGATAAGCACCATTTTCATTGAACAAGCGGATCGATTCTTCATCGGCGTAAGTACCATGTTCAACACTATCAACACCGGCGCGCAGTGCCGCGTTAATACCACCCGCTGAGTGGGCGTGGGCAGCAACGCGGCGACCGAGACCATGGGCCGTGTCCATAATCGCCTTCATTTCTTCGTCGGTCATTTGCTGGCCGGTGCCCGTTGTCGTATCTGACAAAACACCGCCGGTTGCGGTAATTTTAATAACATCAGCACCGAATTTAACCGCTTCGCGTACAGCGCGCAGGCAATCATCTGCGCCGTCACAAATCGTGCTTGATGTATATTTTTCCAGAAGATCGTGGCGCATACCGTCGATATCGCCGTGCCCTCCAGTTGCCGCAACCATGCGCCCCGCGATTATCCGCGGACCAGCGATCCAGCCTTTTTCTACACCGTCACGTAGCGCATTCAAATGGGTATATTCATTGCCCATATCGCGTACTGTCGTGAAACCAGCCATCAGGGTTTTATGAGCAAAATAAACGCTTTGCATCCCCACATCAGCCGCCGACAACCGAAGTTTCTCGCTATCATTTTGTGGGCCAAGTTCCATTTGAATATGCACGTGCATATCCATCAAACCCGGCATAACAAAGCTATCCTTGAGGTCTACATATTTAGCATCATTTCCAAACGAAGTTGGAGATACGAAGCCATCACGGACTTCCGTAATGCGTCCGTCAACAACAACAATTGTTTGCTGTTTCTTAGCCGCCTCGCCTGGCACGGCAAGTAATTCACCAGCGTGAATAACCTTGGTATCCGCTTGAAGTACCGAGCCAAAACTAACGATTGATGTCGCAGCTAATAAAGCCCCAACCAATGATTTTTTGAGATTACCCATAACGTCCCCTGTTCTCTATTAATTAAATTCCCATAATTAAATTCCCAGCCAGTCTGCAACGAAAGTGCAAAAGCCGTCAACACAAGACAAAGCTTGTCAGCAACACAAATTCGTACATAGTATAATAATGATAGTAATTAATTTAGGTATTCCGTGCGAGGACACTTATTTATGTTCAAAATATTCTACGAAGATATCAATATTGGCGACACTGAAACGTTTGGGGCATACGCTGTTACCAAAGAAGAAATTCTTGATTTTGCAGAAAAATATGACCCTCAACCTTTTCATCTGGATGAAGAAATTGCGAAGCAATCTGTGTTTGGGAAACTGTGTGCAAGTGGTTGGCATACATGCGCGATGACAATGCGCATGATGGTCGATCAACTATCAAAGCAAGGGCTTGCCAGTATGGGGTCGCCAGGAATTGACGAGCTAAAATGGCGCAAGCCTGTATTCCCCGGGGATATATTATCGGTAAAAACCACTGTTGCCGAAAAACGCCCTTCAGAAAGCCGACCTGAAATCGGACTTTTAAAAGCGGACTATGAAGTTTCTAATCAAAGGGGGGAAATTGTAATGACCATGAAGGGCAATTATATGGTTGCCAAAAGAAGCGCATGATCCCCTCACACCGAACGCCCTTGAAAATAGCATGAAATTTCCTATGTGGAGTTAATAACAATAAGGCAAAAGCCAATTTCAATCACAGTGAGGAAACAATGGAAAAAAGTCAAAAATCAATTTTAGCCAAGGCCTTAGCCCCGCTTACAGCAGTTGTACTTCTGGTTGGAAGCTCTACAGTTGCATCCGCAGACAGTAAAAATTACACACCTGAGGAAGCCGAAAAACTTTTGATGAAAGGGTGTCTCGACGATAAAAAAAATGATCCCGAACAATGCGAGTGTGTTCTGGGGGGCCTAAAACGCGACGCTACACCTGAAGACTATAAAGTTATGATGGGATTTTTGGGTCTAACATTCAGCGGGGATTTCTCTGGTATTTGGGATTTTGTCGTTAAAAATGACATGACCCTTGGCGAGCTTGAAAAGCTTGGCGATAGACTGGAAGCCGTTACAGATAAACTCGAAAAAGAATGTGACGGAGTAGAGATGAACCTTAAGCTGGACTTCGGTAAATCGACAAAAATCTAAGGACGAAGTTTTTTCATTAGTGCTTTGCTTCGCAGCATAAACAAAAGACCTAATATTCCTGCATACACAAGGGGTTCCAACTGAAACCCCTTGCGCATCATTATGAAATGCGCAACTGCCAAGATACCAATCACATATACCGATTTATGAAGCTTCTGCCAGTTTCTAGCGCCCAGTCGCTTAATCCAACCCTGTGTACTGGTAACAGCAAGCGGCACCAAAAGTATAAGCGCAACCGCCCCAACGGTAATATATTTACGCTTTAGGATATCCTGCCAAATATCAGGCCAAACAAATGCCTTATCAAGCCACACATATCCCAAGAGATGCAAACACACATAGAAAAAAGCAAACAAGCCAATCATACGCCTGAATAAAATGGGTTTTGGCGATTTCATAACCTTTGATAGCGGACTAATAGCAAGAGATAACAAAAGAATACGAATGGCCCAATCACCAGTGATCTGATGAAAAGCTTCAACAGGGTTCCAACCCAGACCGCTCTCTAACCCCTGATAGGCATAATACCATTCACGGCCAAGCCAAAGAGCGGGCAAAGCCAGCAAAGCAAACACTGCGGGCTTGCCGTACCGGCGAAGATTTTGGATTGAAACAGCCATCAGATTAGTGATTTACGCGTAAATCCATACCGGCATACATGTCTGCAACCAGTTCACCATAGCCATTAAACTTCTGCGTTGGAACACGACCGAAACTACCGATTTTGCGTTCGCTTGCCTGGCTCCAACGTGGGTGGCTAACTTCAGGGTTTACATTTGAGAAGAACCCATATTCATGCGGTGCTGATTTTGTCCAACTGGACACAGGTTGCTCTTCAGTAAAGGTTATACGGGCGATTGATTTGATCGATTTATATCCATATTTCCATGGTGTAATCAAACGCATAGGCGCACCGTTCTGGTTCGGAATTTCCTTACCATACAGCCCAACAACCATGAGCGCGAGCGGGTTCATTGCTTCATCCATACGCAGCCCTTCAACATAAGGCCATTCAAGCACCGGCCAACGTATTCCGGGCATTTGAGCACTATCTGCAAGCGTTTCAAAACGCACATATTTCGCGCTGCCGAGCGGATTTAGCTTTTTAATGATGCTGGCAAGCGGAATACCGATCCAAGGTACAACCATCGACCAGGCCTCAACACATCGGAAACGATAAATTCGCTCCTCAAGGGCGTTCATGTCAATCAGATCTTCAAAAGCGTAATCGCGTGGGTTTTCAACAAGCCCATCAACTTTTACGTTCCACGGTGTAGTCTTAAGGCGCCAAGCATTCCGTGCTGGCTCCCCTTTGGAAGTGCCGAATTCATAGAAATTATTATAGTTGGTAACTGCGGCTTCAACGGTTGGTTTCTCGTCCGTACTGTATTCAGACGTTTTGTAAGCAAGTTCCTTTAAAGGCCGTTCGCTCTGGGCATTACTAACAGCGGATAATCCAACAGCGGCAGACCCAATCGAAAGACCGGCTGCGCCCAGAAATTTCCGCCGGTTCAGATAAACGCTCTCGCTCGTAACCGCGTTTTCTGTTTCATCCCAACTATTTCGCTTTTTGAACAGCACTATAACACTCCATCAAACCGATATTTATGCATCAGAGCATAGATAGGTACGAGGCCGGATACGATCCAATAACATTCAATCAATTTTTACGTGATGAGCCTGTTGATTGGATCGATACCATTCAGAGTGGCGTTCTAAGATAGATTTTATATTTAACGCTGGAAATCATAAACACTACCGATGTTCAAAATCTGTGTTAGTTCATCAAGCGCTGTGAAACATTCTTCCATCAAGGATACATCACCTAAATCTTCCGGCATCAGGCGATCACGGTAATGCTTGTTAACCCATGTTTTCAATTCTTCAATACGTTCATCCGTTATAATGACCTTGGCGTCAATTGCATTCAAATCATCATCAGACAAAACAACACGTTGTCGCAAGCACGCGGGCCCACCGCCATTGCGCATGCTTTGCCGAACTTCCATGTAATCTGCATTTTTAATCGGGCCGTTCGATGCCAGCATCCGATCCACAAAAGCTTTTGTGCTCGGCGTTTCCTCAACCTCCTTAGGCAGGATAAGTGTCATACCATCACGGGTGCTTGGCGAGATTAGCTGGCTATTAAAAAGGTATGAGGTGATGGCGTCCTTTAAAGGAACCTCGCTGGATGGAACTTCTATGAAAATCAATTCCACACTTCCCATGGCGGCCTGCAATTCTTTCTGCAAAGCAGCAGGGTCAACAAACGCTTCTTCATGATAGAAAAATACATTTTTGTTGGAAACCGCGACCACATCATTATGGAAAGCCCCTGCATTAATCGCGGCAGGATTTTGCCGCACGAATAAGGCCTTGCCATCCTTGACACCGTGCTGACGCGCTACCGCGCTGCTGGCTTCATAGGTTTGACGCCCCGGGAACGTTAGATCCGTATTTCCTTCAAAGGCGCGGCGTCCGTATACATAGAGCGCCATTCCTTCCTCGCCGTAGTCAGCGCAGAAACGATTGTGGTTTGCTGCACCCTCATCACCCATATGAACACCGCCATCAAGTGGCGCATGATGGGCGAAACGATCGCCTTCCGGGAATATTGCTTCTAGAATTCGGGCAGTCGTATCCGCCTCTATCGAGCGATGATACATGGCCGCGAGATTAGCAGCGGTAAAATGCGTACGTCCGTCAACAGTATCGGGGGACGGTGAGACAGTGGCTGCATTTGCAGTCCACATGGTGCTCGCCGACGATAGATTGGCAACAAGTGCAGGGTTATCACGCCAAGCGTTCGCCAGCACTTCAGCATCTGTACCTGTATACCCGAGCCCTTTAAGCGTTGAAATATGCGGGCGGTCTTGTGGGGGTAATACCCCCTGTATCATACCAAGACTGCGAAGGTGCTGCATTTTCTCCAGCCCTTGCAAAGCACCTTCCTTTGGGTTAGCGACGCCGCCCTTGTTGCTCGCGGAGGCCACATTCCCATAACTTAATCCCGCATAATTATGTGTTAAGCCAACCAGCCCATCAAAATTTACTTCTTGCCATTTTGCCATGGTTACTATCCCTGACTTTCTATTATTTTCATTATACGTTGAGACCAGTTGGAAGTGCCGCTACAGCCACCTTGCCTTCGGCCTGCTCCATCGACGCAACAGCGTAAGAACAATAATCTGCCGCATAATAGGCGCTTGGTCTGTGATTGCCTGAAAGTCCAATACCACCAAATGGAGCCGTGGACGCGGCCCCTGTGGTTTGCTGGTTCCAGTTCACAATACCTGCACGTGAACGCGGGAAGAAATATTCAAAAAGATCAGCATTATCGCTAATAAGCCCCGCAGCCAGACCAAACCGTGTGTTGTTTGCTTCCTTTATAGCGGCATCAAAATCTTTAACCCTTATCAATTGCAGCATAGGACCAAACACTTCTTCATCAGGAACATTATCAACGCCCGTTACATCAATTAAGCCCGGCGATAAGAATGCCTCGCCCAGGGGTAATTTCTGAACTTCGCGAAGGACTTTCGCCCCTTTATCCAACAAATCCTGCTGTGCGGCCAAAACCAAATCGGCAGCATGTGCACTGACAACTGGCCCCATATAGGCCTGATCTGTATCGTTCCAACTACCAACGGTAATTCCGTCCATTGTTTTCAAAAGATCATCAATGAAGGCATCACCTGCCTCACCTTCTGGTACAATAAGCCTGCGCGCACATGTGCAGCGCTGCCCCGAACTTATAAAGGCGGATTGAACAGTCATCACAGAAGCCGCGCGATTATCTTTCACGTCTGTAACAATAAGCGGGTTGTTCCCACCAAGCTCAAGCGCCTGGATTACCTCAGGCCTGTCCACAAGTTGACGCGCAATGATCTGTCCTGTCTTCGCACTACCTGTAAACAAAAGACCATTAATGGCTTTTGCAGCCACGAGCGCCACCCCGACATCACGGCCACCTTGAACCAAGTTCAGGACACCTTGCGGCAAGCCTGCTTCTTCCCAGGTTTTCACCATAACCTCTGCAACAGCCGGGGTAATTTCGCTTGGCTTGAACACGATTGTATTCCCAGCGATTAATGCTGGCACGATGTGTCCGTTCGGCAAATGGCCAGGGAAATTATATGGCCCGAAAACAGCCATAACACCATGGGGTCTATGGCTAAGCTTTGCTTTCAGGGAACCATTCACATTTTCCTTTGAGCCCGTACGCTCTTCGTAGGCTGTGACAGAAATTTCGATCTTGTTGATCATTGCGCCTGCTTCGCCGAGAGCATCCCACATAACTTTGCCAGCATCCTTGGCGATAAGTTCCGCAAGACTTTCCTTTTTTTCTGCCAGGAGCTCCGAATATTTTCGTGCGATAGCAATCCGCTCTTCAAGGGATGTAAGTGACCATGTTTCAAACGCCACCGCAGCCGCATGAACAGCCTTTTCAACCTGATCTTTGGTTGCTTCCTGGCCTTCCCATATAACCGTATCAGATGATGGATCTACCGATGTGAAATTTGCGCCTTCACCTGCAACCCATTCGCCATTGATATATAAACTCACTAGTTTTATCCCTTTGAAATCATGTTATTATTCTAGAATTATGCCAGCTTAATTCTGTGCAGGTTTTGGCCGTTCAATTGGAACGTATCGCATTTCATCACCATTACTGGCTTGCAAGGCCTCAGCAGCATCGCTTGGCACCCAAAAGCCGCTTGACGTTTCAACAACATTGGTCATAGCAACCCTGAAATCATCAATATCAGTTTTGGCGATTAAATGCTTCGGTTCATGGCTATTCCCTTCAACGATACCGCCAAGCTTGTCTTTCATGCTTCGGCGTACGCTCCATATACTCCATTTATGAGCTTCCATGGTCGGACCACCATCAAAAATATCAACTGCACCCGAAAAATGGAAACCTTCCTTCTCAAGCAAGCGCTTGGCCGGGGCGGCATTATCATGGGCCTTACCAATTACAGCGCGCGCGCTTTCTGGAAGAAGGGCCGTATAAATTGGAAACTTGGGCATAAGATCCGCGATGAACTGGCTGTTGCCAACACCGTTAATTCTATCGGCTTCATCAAAATCCATGCAAAAGAACTGGCGGCCAATCGCTTCCCAGAAAGGCGAGGACTCGTTCTCATCAACCCAACCGCGGATTTCAGCAATCATTTTATCGGCAAACCGATCAGGGTGCGAAGCGATTAGCAGGTATCTTGCCTTTGCTAACAGTTTACCTAACTGACCAATACGATAATCTGGGTGCAAAAATAGTGTTGCAATTTCACTCGCACCGACAAAGTCGTTAGATAGATTTAAAAGTTCAGTATCAACCCGCATAGCAGGCTCCTGACTAACCTGCGTTTGATGCAGCAGCCTGTAGCTATAGAATGGCTTATCGTAACCAATTCCTGTAAGGATCGCACTGGTACCGATCAGTTTATTCTTTTCCAAATCCTCCAGAACAAGTAGGTAACCTGTTTTCTTATTCTCGATATCTTGTGGCTTGGAAGCAAAAGCCTCAACCGAGTCTGCTATTTTTTTCGACAAGACAGCTTCATCAGCTGGGAAGGTCGTCATCCCTGTACCCGTCTGTGCTGCCAACCCCATCAACGCGTC
Organism: Kordiimonas sp. SCSIO 12610; assembly: GCF_024398015.1. Taxonomy (GTDB): domain Bacteria; phylum Pseudomonadota; class Alphaproteobacteria; order Sphingomonadales; family Kordiimonadaceae; genus CANLMI01. The sequence continues at coordinate 555,275 of NZ_CP073747.1, read as the reverse complement.
CAAATCCTCCGAGCGCGCCTGCCGAACAACAAACATTATGTTTCCCCTCTTTTATTTTTCAGGTTTTTGATTTTTTAAATTAATAACTTCATCTAACTGACCCGCTGCAAACGCTGTCAGTATTAGTGCCGATAGTTTCGCTCTCTCAACAAAACTATCAACCAGAACAAACTCATCAGAGCTATGAATTGCACCGCCACGAACCCCTAATGTATCAACGTTAGGCAAACCCGCCGCAGCCAGATTGTTTCCTTCACAGCAACCACCGGTCGCTACATAATTAATGGCAATACCTAGGTCATCACCGCATGCCTTGATCAAGTCCATCAGTTTCAAGTTAGCGTCACTTAGATCTTTTGGTGGGCGGTTAATACCACCGTGAAGCTCTGCGGTGTATCCATCCTCGGAGTTCCATTTGTTTATAATAGCATCCAACTGATTTTGAAACCACTCAGCGTCCTCCGCTGCCTTTAATCTGACATTGAAACGACACCAGGCCATATCCGGTACAATATTGGGCGCGACGCCGCCATTGATAACGGCAGGGTTTACAGTTAGTTCAGGGCGCCCGTCAGTTAGTTCTGAAAGATCTACAATGATTTTTGACAAAGCAACAACCGCATTCCTGCCTTGATGAAACTCGCGACCAGCATGTGTCGCTTTACCACGCACAACAACCGTATAGTTGCCACTGCCTTTCCGTGCACCTGCAAGTGTGCCGTCGGCGAGTGCAGGTTCATAAGTCAGCCCAATATCAGCAGATCTGGCGCGCTCCATTAATAGAGGGCCTGATTTAAGCGATCCGGTTTCTTCGTCAGGCGACAAAATCACTTCCCAACCAATAGTGCCCGCAAAAGGGCCATCTTCGAACGCAAGAAGCGCATAAAGCATGACAATGATACCGCCCTTCATGTCGGCGACACCTGGGCCGTTCAATGTATTATCGTCAAGCCAACGGCTTGTTTGGAAATCACTATCAATAGGGAAAACAGTATCTGTATGGCCTGTCATCAAAACCCGGCGATTAGCTTGCGGGTGCTTGTAAATTCGAATTGATCTACCATTCGGGACAATCTTTACCTCACCTTGATTATTGACAATCTCGCCGTCACCAAGTTCGATAAACTCAACTTCTGCACCAAGGGGGGCAAAGGCACTGACAATTTCGGCTTCCATAACCTTCAGGCCATCAAGGTTACGGCTACCGCTATTGATCGCTGACCATTCCTGAACAAGGGCAATCATTTCAGCATGTTTTGCATCTAAGGCTTCCAGCATGGCCTTAACGCTATTTTTATCACTGATCGCACCGAGAATAGATTTCATTTTTATCTACCAAAAGAGAGAGGGAAAATTATTTTATTTCTATAGCCTTCCTACGCAAGCACATTGAAGAGGTCAAGTTTCGGAAAAGCGTGCCTACCTAAAAACTATTGAGGGTTATGAATCAAACAATTTATAGGCATCAAATAGGCCAAAATAGGGAATAGAATGTAAACTTAGGAATGATCTGGAACTATCACAGCAGATTATCGCAATAAACCAACCGTTTATCGCAAGCTAAAAAACTGGGTCGTAAAACCACCTATAGTTACTAAACAATAATAATACACAAAAGTATTTGATATTGAAATTTAGCATCATTGGCTTATCTGAATAAGATACTATTTCAGTACAAATAAAAAACAAATCGCTGAATGTTAATATGACATCAGTGTAATAAGAGCCTTAGGCCAACAAAAACGACAGAACGCCAAATTTTGGCACATATAAAAGCGAGGAAAAAATGAAAGCTCTCATAGTAGACGGTGAGGAAATATACAGAATTTCCATGAAGGAAGTTATTACGGCTGCTGCAAATTTCGATGAAGTGATTGAAGCAGGAAGCGAACATGATTTTCTATCCATGACTGCTAGTCATGATCTTTTTGACTTGGTAGTACTGCAACCAGCAACTCTTCACGACGACGGCGGCAATTGTCTGAAACTCGTGAATAGGCTGTACCCAAATGCTAAGGTTATCAGCATTGGAAAAGACACGCATTACACGTCTAATCAAAGCAATTTCAGATATACGACAATGCCCAGAACTGCTTCTGTGCAGGAAATGGTAAAAGCGATCAGAAGCTCGTTAAAGCTGCCCCTTGATAGTTATAATAGTCCCTGCGCTTCATCAAATATGGGCAGACCTAAGGTCTCAAATCTCTTGAATACAGAGTTCAACAGATTCAAAAGTCATGTGACAAACGAGCACTCTGAAAATGTAAAGACTGTAGATTTGAAGCGCCTATCATACCGCCAAAGACAGATTTTGGCCATGGCAGCAGACGGACTTCCAAATAAAGAAATAGCTGCCCGACTGAATATCGCAGAAGGCACAGTCAAAGCACACATGCACTCTATCTTTAAGGTGCTTGGTGTATCAAATCGCACCCAAGCGGTCATACGCTATGGTGCTTCAGGCGGTAACAATAGCCTGCCGCAAGACAAGTCACCTGCATGGCAGCAAATGACGGTAGCGTAACAAGATTATTTATATTTCAACAGAAAAGGGCTCCTACTTGTTAGGAGCCCTTTTCTGTTTTTAAATCAAAGGACCAGAAAACTTAAAGCTCGCCCGCCAGTTTCTTAATTACGCCTGAGAAATCCATGCCTCCATGGCCGTCGGCATCCATAGCAGAATAAATATCTGCGGACGCTTTGCCTAACGGCGTGTTCGCGTCAACACTTTCTACGGCTTCCATCGCAAGCTTAAGATCTTTCAGCATCAAGGCTGTAGCAAAACCCGGTGCGTAATCATTATTCGCGGGCGATGTTGGCACAGGCCCCGGGACAGGACAATAGCTTGTAAGCGACCAGCACTGGCCAGATGCGTTTGATGCCACATCAAACAATACCTGATCATCAAGGCCAAGCGCACGACCAAGGTTAAATGCCTCAGATGTCCCGATCATCGAAATCGCTAGCAGCATATTGTTACAGATTTTTGCAGCCTGGCCATTTCCGCTTCCACCAGTGTGTACAATCTTGGCGCCCATCGGATCCAAAACAGGTTTCGCGCGCTCAAATGTTGCCGCCTCACCGCCAACCATAAAGGCAAGCGTTCCAGCCGCCGCGCCGCCAACACCGCCTGACACAGGGGCATCAACCATTTCAAAACCTTTATCTATGGCATTTGATGCAACAGTGCGTGCGCTCGCCACATCAATTGTCGAGCTATCGATCATTAAAGTGCCTGGCTTGGCTGATGCAAAAACACCGCCTTCACCTTCATATACGGCTTTCACGATCGCACCAGAGGGTAACATGGTTACAACCACATCCGCTTCGCTAACCGCTGATGAAACTGTGTCAAAAGCTTCCCCGCCGGCATCCACAACTGCCGAACGTGCATCATCACTAAGATCAAAACCCTTAACCTTAAAGCCTGCTTTAATCAGGTTTGTCGCCATTGGAAGGCCCATATTCCCAAGGCCGATAAACGCTATTGTCTGTGTCATACCCAATTCCTTATTTTCAACTCTTAACTTAAATTCAATTCTTCACCAGCCATGGCAAATGTTTTGAAATGTGCTTCCACATCACTGCTGCTAATCTCAGGCAAAGATGCTGGCGCCCAAACCGGTGTATGGTCTTTATCGATCAATATGGCCCTGACCCCTTCATGGAAATCATTCCCTTCCATAGCACGACAAACAACGCGGAATTCCATTTGCATATTATCCCGGAAGCGCTCAGCCATGGCGCCGCGCTTGAGCTGCTCGAATGTAATCAAAAGCGACATCGGTGATTTTGATTGCAAAATCGAAAGCTGTTTCTGCGCCCAATCACTTTGATCATTCGATAGGCTCGATAAAATATCCTCTAATTGTATTGCATCAAAATGATCGTCGATCATATCCATTACAGGCACAATTGGCGCAGGCTCTGGGTCAATATGGAAGCCATTCAAAATAGCATCGACATCATCATTATCTTTGATTTCCGAAGCAGCCAGGCGTTCAATAATTTCCTCAACTTTATCAGAATTTGTGACGTGGCTTGCGATCCCAAGCGCGTATAAATCCGGCGCTTTGGCGCGTGCCCCCGTTAGCGCCAGATACATACCACTTTCACCCGGCAAGCGCGGCAGGAACCACCCACCACCAACATCCGGGAACAGTCCGAGGCCTGTTTCTGGCATGGCAAAAAGTGTTTTTTCTGTCGCAACCCAGAAATCACCGGGGATAGACACACCAACACCGCCGCCCATCGTGATACCATCAACCAAACTGATGTAGGGCTTAGGAAATTCGTCAATCAGTACGTTCATGACATACTCATCATGGAAAAAATCGCGCCACTCTTTCGAACCATCTTTGAATGATTTGGAAACTTTCACCACATCACCGCCAGCGCAAAATGCCTTTTCACCAGCGCCCACCACAACAACTGCCTGCACAGAAGGCGAAATCGCCCACTCACGCAATTGCTTAGTAATGAGTACACACATATTGTGGGTAAGACTATTAAGCGCCTTTGGGCGATTCAGTGTAATCAGGCCAATATTGCCGCGATTTTCAAATAATACTTCTGCGTCACTCATTATCTAATCCTTCAAAAGCTCACGACTGATGACAACACGCATAATCTCGTTGGTACCTTCTAAAATCTGATGAACCCTGAGGTCGCGCAAAATCCGCTCAATCGGGTAGTCCATCAAATATCCATACCCACCATGAAGCTGGAGCGAATGATTAACCACATCAAAACATGTATCGGTTACGAAGCGTTTTGCCATCGCGGCAGCAGAGCCTGCGTCTGGCGCTTTCTCGCTAACCTTTTGTGCAGCACTGTAAAGAAGAAGGCGTGCAGCCTCTAATTCAGTTGCCATGTCCGCAAGTTTAAACTGGCTCGCCTGAAAATCTGCGATGGCTTTACCGAACTGCTTGCGCTCTTTAGTATAAGTAATCGCTTCATCAAGTGCACGCTGCGCCCCACCAAGGGAACATGCGGCGATATTCAAACGGCCACCATCAAGGCCTTGCATGGCAATCTTAAAGCCCTGCCCTTCAGAGCCGATAAGGTTTTCAACAGGAATCCGGCAATCATCAAACATTACAGCAGATGTTGGCTGGCTATGCCAACCAAGTTTCTTTTCCTGAGCGCCAAACGATAGACCCGGTGTGTCTTTCTCAACAACAAAGCAGCTGATACCACGCGCGCCGTCGTCGCTTGTACGCGCCATCACCACATAAATATCTGATGTACCACCACCAGAGATAAAAGCCTTGGCACCATTCAGAACATACTCATCACCGTCACGCTTTGCTGTGGTTTTGAGGGACGCCGCATCTGAACCTGCTCCCGGTTCAGTCAGGCAATAACTTGCCATTTTATTGAGTGTAACCAGGTCATCCAACCATTTACCGCGGTGCGTTTCATTACCAAAACAATCAATCATCCATGTTGCCATATTATGGATAGAGATCATTGCAGCCGTAGACGGGCAACCTTTGGATAATTGCTCAAAAATTAGAACACTATCAACCCGGCTGAGGCCGCAACCGCCAGCTTCTTCGCTCGTATAAATACTGCCGAAACCCAACTCACCAGCAGCAAGGGCTACATCACGCGGCCATACTTTCTCTTCATCCCATTTGTGTGCATCGGGCACAATAAGGTCGTTTGTGAAATTACGCGCCATATCCTGAATAGCGCGCTGATCTTCATTTAATTTAAAGTCCAAGATTACCCCCTTGGTTCTTTTTGCGGTTGCTACTGTGCCCTCAAGAGATACAGCTTAAGTAAAGGGCGGGAAAACCCGCCCCATTATTTTCATTTATTAATCCAGGCGGTTGCCATTCGCATCCCAGACTTCGATATTATCAAAGCCAATCTCACGAATGCCTGCTTCAATTTTGCTGCGATCACCAACAATCAACCATGTCATTTGATCAGGGTGCATATAATCCTGCGCAGCCTTATGAACCGCAGGCAAATCAAGCGCGTCATAACGGCCTTTTAACTTCACGACATAATCGTTACTACGCCCGAAGCGCTGGTTGGACAGCAAATTCCCAAGAACCGCATTTGATGTTTCAAATTGGCCAGGAAGGCTGTTTGTATTGTTGTTACGCGAATTATCCAACTCATCCTGACGGGCTGGAGTGATCCCAAGGTAGCCTGCAAACTCTTTTTGCAGTTCCATGATAGATTCCTTGGTTTTATCCGTTTGTACCGGCGCGAATGTGATCCACATTGCCTGACCGCGGGCATCAAGTTTGATCGTGCTTGCGCCATACGACCAACCCTTGTCCTCACGAAGGTTCATATTAACACGCGCTGTAAACGCACCACCAATGATATCATTGGCCGCAGTTAATGCGAGATTATCAGCACTCCCTGTAGACGGGAACAAATGACCCGCAAGGATAAAGGATTGCGGCGAACCCGGTTTATCCATAATCACCACACGCGCATTATCAGGCAGCGAAACTGTATCAATATTTTTCTGCGGGATAGCAGAAGCTGGAGCTTTCCAGTTCCCAAATGCTTTCTCAAGCGCAGGAACGGCTTCGTCCAAAGTTACGTCACCAACAATGAAAAGCGTTGCATTATCAGGGCGAAGCCAATCGCTATGAAACTTGCTGAGGTCACTAGTCGTCATCGCATTTACAGCTTCCACCGTTCCGGTTCCAGTAAACGGGGCACCATAAGCATGGTCAGCGCCGTAAATCAGTGGCGGTAAATTGCGGAGCGCGAGGCCAATAGGCTGCGCTTTTTCTTGCTGGATGCGCGCTAAACGCAACTGTTTCTGACGAGCAAACTCACCTTCATCAAAGGCCGGATTTCGCACCACATCTGCAAACAGGTCGAGCGAATCCTTCAAATTGGTTTTGAGAGCAGACATTCGAATCTGACTCATATCCAAATTTGATGTCGTGTTGATTGTTGCGCCCAAGCCTTCAGCTTCCGCCGCAATTTCGAGAGCGCTGCGTTTCTTGGTACCTTCATCAAGCATATCTAGCGTTAGGCTCGCAGTACCGGGCGCACGGCCAAAGTCTGCTGCGTAACCCGCATCAAATTGTAGCGCCATATTTACAATCGGAACCGTTGTCCGGTTTGCAAGCACAACCTTCATACCGTTTTTAAGCGTGGCTTCCTGAATTTCGGGGAATGTTAAACCCGGCAGTTCTCCAATTTCAGGAAGTTTAGAGCGATCAACCGTGCTTTCAGCAACCTGATATTTGCCGTAAGGCTTAACCGTCAACTGGTAATACCCTTTACCGAGCCATTCATTTGACACAGCTTGAACGTCATCGGTTGTGGCCGCGTTCATCCAATTCAGGGATTTTTCAGCAAATCCCGGGTCCCCAGCATATAGCTCACCTTGAGCAAGCGCAGTTGCCTTCCCGCCAAAGCCGCCAATTTGTTCCAAACCACGGACTGTCCGGGCTGAAATTTTGGTTTTTGAGCGTTTGATTTCTTCAATCGAAGGACCTTCAGCTAAGAACTTATCCATTTCCTGATTAATAAGGCGTTCAACCTCGGCAGGATCACTACCGTCCTTAAGTGTCACATCAATTTCAAACATGCTGGCAAGTTCAAACTGTTGAATGGAAACATTCACATTCGACGCCAATTGATTTTTATAAACGAGGGCTTGGTAGAGGCGTGAATTCTTGCCGCCACCAAGAATATCCGCAGTCAACCGAAGTTGCTGCGCATCTTTTGACGTTCTTGGTGCTACCGCCCAGTCACGGTATATCCGCACCTGTGGCGCTGACTGGTCCACCATTTCTTCAACAGTATTTTCCGTACGTGTCGGGACCCAAGATTTATGGTGCCGTAGAGCAGGCCCTGCCGCAATATCACCAAAATATTTCTGTGCTAGTTCTTTGGCTTTCTCAACCGTTACGTCACCTGCGAGAACAAGAACTGTGTTTGCAGAACCGTAATATTCCTTGAACCAGCTTTTTACGTCATCAAGGGAAGCAGCATCCAAATCTTCCAATGAACCAATTGTTGAATGACGGTACGGGTGCCCAGGGGGGAACAAGCCTTCTAACTGACGATATTGAACGGTACCATAGGGCTGGTTGTCACCCTGGCGCTTTTCGTTTTGTACCACGCCGCGCTGCTCATCGAGACGTTCCTGTGTTACAGCGCCGAGCAAATGCCCCATACGATCTGATTCCATCCAGAGCGCCATTTCAAGCGCAGGCGTTGGAACATTTTCAAAATAATTTGTGCGATCGAACCATGTTGTTCCGTTCATGCCCGTTGCACCAACAGCCTCAAACGGTTTGAAATATTCATCATTATAATTTTCTGATCCGTTGAACATCAAATGTTCAAAAAGATGTGCAAATCCAGTGCGCCCCTCTGGCTCATCCTTAGAGCCAACATGATACCATACTCCAACGGCCACAATAGGGGCCTTATGGTCTTCATGCACAATGACACGCAAGCCATTATCAAGCGTAAATTTTTCATAAGGTATTTTGGCTTCAATACCAGGAGATGTGTTTTTTTCTGCGCTTAAAGGTAATGTGATTGCGCCCGCTGTTAGCGCCGTAGCTGTCATAAGGGATACAAGTGTTTTTCTGATTTGCATCTTATCTATCCTCCACAAGGTTGTTGACAAAAGTAGGTATTATTTTTGTTTTTCTACTCGGAACTTAAATAATCAAAGCCGGGATCAATCCCGACTTTGATATATTGGTTTATATCTTAGCTATTCAATGTTGGAATAACAAATTCTGCACCAGACCGGATGCCTGTTGGCCAGCGCGAGGTAACTGTTTTCGTCTTGGTGTAAAAACGAACCCCTTCCATGCCGTGCTGGTTAATGTCACCGAAAGCAGAGCTTTTCCAGCCACCAAATGTGTGGAACGCGAGCGGAACAGGGATTGGAACATTGACACCAACCATGCCAACTTCAACACGATTCACATATTCACGCGCTGTGTCGCCGTCACGGGTATAGATTGTAGTGCCATTACCAAATTCATGGTTGGTTGGAAGTGCAACCGCTTCGTCAAAGCTTTCAGCGCGCATGATCTGAAGTGTTGGACCAAAGATTTCTTCCTTATAGGTGCGCATCTCAGGCTTCACATTATCGAAAAGCGACCCACCGAGGTAATAGCCGTTTTCAAATCCCTGCATATTATATTCAAACTTGCGCCCATCGACGACAACGCTTGTGCCTTCTTGCTCTGCGAGATCAAGATAGCCACGCACTTTTGCCAAATGATCAGCCGTTACAAGCGGGCCCATCTCTGCCTGCGGGTCCATTGAATGACCAATCTTTAGTGCTTCAACACGTGGCTTCAACATTTCAACCATCTTGTCCGCAACTGTTTTTCCAACAGGTACCGCAACAGAGATCGCCATGCAGCGCTCGCCAGCAGAACCATAGGCTGCACCCACAAGGGCGTCAGTAACCTGATCAAGATCCGCGTCAGGCATTACGATCATATGGTTCTTCGCACCACCCATTGCCTGACAGCGTTTGCCGTGGGCTGTTGATGTTGCATACACATACTGAGCAATCGGCGTTGAACCCACAAAGGATACTGCTTTCACACGTGGGTCGGTACAAACCGTATCAACTGCTTCCTTGTCACCATTCACAACGTTAAATACGCCGTCTGGCAAGCCAGCTTCTTTCCATAGGTCTGCAAACATCAAAGGAACGCTTGGGTCTTTCTCTGATGGTTTTAGGATGAAAGTATTACCGCATGCGATCGCCATACAGCTCATCCAAAGCGGGATCATCGCTGGGAAGTTAAACGGCGTAATGCCTGCAACCACACCAAGCGGTTTACGCATTGAATACATGTCAATGCCAGAAGAGACATTGTCGCTAAATTCACCCTTGATCAGATGCGGGATACCAGCCGCAAATTCAGCAACCTCAAGGCCGCGCTGCACGTCGCCTTGCGCATCAGAAAACACTTTACCATGCTCGCTCGCTAGCGCTTCAGCCAGCTTGTCTTTTTCGCGGTAAAGAATATGAACAAGGTTCTGGAGAACCCGCGCACGCTTGACAACAGATGTTGCTGCCCAATCGGGGAACGCTGCTTCGGCGTTGGCGATTGCTGCTTCAACTTCTTCTTTGCTCGCAAGCGCTACCTGCCCCTGCTGTTCACCCGTTGATGGATTATAGATAGGGCCAAAACGGCCAGACGTTCCCTCAACCGATTTTCCACCAACATAATGATGACGACTATACATAAATATTCTCCAAATTTTAAGCACCGAACCCTGGCTGGGCTAGTGCTTTCAATACCCCATGTTTGAAATTGCAGCGACTATATATCATGCATACTTGCACGTCACTTCGAAGTTATGCATATTTAATTGTGCAAAAATACACAGGATAAATTGATGTTTAATTGGGATGATATGCGGTTTTTTTTGGAACTTGCACGCCGGAACAAGCTCTCAAAGGCAGCACTCAGGCTAGGGGTTGAACATACGACCGTTGCGCGGCGCATAACTGCACTCGAAGAAAAACTGAATTTGAAACTGTTTGAACGTATCAATCGTAGCTATCAACTTACTGATGACGGACGCCGGCTTTTGACTCACGCCGAAGCCATGGAGAAAAATTCACTCTCGCTCTTGAACGAACTAGAGCAAAAAGAAACAAATATTGAAGGTAAAATTCGCGTGGCAACACCAGAAGCCTTTGGTAGTCAATTTATAGCCAAACACTGCCATGCTTTTCAAAAATACTATCCAGGTATATTGTTCGAACTCGTTGCTGAAACAACCAATATGACCATGAGCAGACGCGACGCTGATATTGCTATTACACTCGCGAAACCAGAACGTGGTCGCTTAAAAACAACCAAGATTGGTAGCTATCGATTGCGCCTATATGCAGCACCCAGTTACTTGCAGGGCCATCCCCCTATTGTTCGCCTAACGGACCTGAGCCAACATAATTTTATTTGGTATGTTGATGATCTATTACCCATACCGGAACTGCATATTCTAGATAAAGCCATCCAAAGCCCAAACATCGTTTTCAGTTCCACAAACCTTACGGCACAAGCAAACGCTGCTGAAAAGGGGTTGGGCATAGCGCTTCTGCCATGCTTTGTTGGTGATCAAATACCAGGACTGACAACAGTTTTACCAGGGGAATTATCGATCATGCGGGATTTGTGGCTATCAATACATGCAGACCAAAGCAACCAGCCTGTAATCGATAAAGCGAGTTCATTTCTTTCAAATTTAATTGCGAGTGAACGGCGCACATTAATCGGACGATGAACGTTACAGCCAACCGACTTTCTGATAGGCCTCAATCAAAAGCTGATCTTCATTATATTCCAGTAGTGGATTCGAGCGATCCCCCTTCCAACCAATATTCAGGTTTCTGAAATGACGGTATCGAACAGCTATGTTTTCATAACTAAAATACGGCATTCGCTGAATATCATGTGTTGTCCATTGAGCATCATCGGGACACATTGATGGAACAACCGCCCATTTAGATGGGCATTGCCTTGTATCATCATTTATGCGCCCATGACATTTATAATGGACATGCCTTCGATCAGAGGGATGTTCCTCGATATTTACTTCGGCGCTCGCCCAAATTCCGTGAAACAGTAGATACGCATCTTTCTGTTCCTCGACTTTTTCAAAAACAGATTGATGATCCTTAGTGACAACAAGTTCATCGATATCGACATTCAAAACACTTTTTGCCGTAGCCAAAAATCGTTGTTTGCTGTGCTCAAAAAAGCCAGCCTTAGTGAAAACCGAATCCCAAAGCCCAGTTCCTTCAGCCTGAGGGCCATAGAGGAAGGGCCAATCAACAACCGCAATGGATTTTACACCAACAATTTCGGAAGCAATTTGAATGATTTCCTCATTCGTTACAAAAGGGGAAGCATTGTTATAGATCAGGAAAGCATCCGCAGAATGATACCAAACATAAAATTCCATCCAATCCTTGATCCATAAAGGATGATCGAATTTAAACATGGTCATCACCACACGCTTGTTATCAAACAATTCACTGTGGTTTTCCCTGATCGGTATGATGGTTTTATTGCCGGCAGGCGTATCAAAAAGAACACTCGCATCGTTTTTTACCGATGATAACTTCGATGACATCAGTTTGATCTCAGAATAGTTCCACCAGTTTTTTTTGGAAAACCCGTCAAATTTCAGACCGCTATCGTTCTGAGTAAACGCTTGTTCACTCACAAACTCGCTAAAATTCTCAAAAGGAGGCGCCGTAATAACGATTTGACTATGATCAACGTTCCAAAAAACATCATAGAATACTGTAAAAAAATCATACTCTTGATCATAATTAGGGCCACGCGATTCTACCGGCCGCGTTCTGTCCCTTTTAAGCGCACCATCAGTGGGAAAGCAAAATGACGAAAGCCCTTGATTATCAATCAATAATTTTTTCATGGTCTAAACTTTATTGCGCTCAATCAAATTGCTTTTCGAACATCTTGAATTCATGTTCTAACTTATCCAGCAGTTCTTTTTTTCTCGGCTTCGGCAGAAATGAATAAACAATACTATTGCGTGATAAGGCCTTAAGTTCTTCATACGCTATGCCATGTTCTGTGACGGCGCGCATATATTCATAGGTTAGGTCAATTCTGGAAACACCTTCATCATCGGTGGAAAGCGCGGTTGGGACCCCAGCATCACGGTACAAAGACCAGGGATGGTCTTTGCCTTTAACACCCAGGATGACATCATTACTCGTTAAGTTAATTTCCACCATGACACTTTTTTCATGCATATGCTGTAAAAGGCCTGCACTATCGTCCTCATAAGCGATTGCTATGCCATGCCCAATCCGCTTTGCATGTCCAATTTCAATAGCTTCGCGAATATGAAACTTTAATTGCTTGGGCCGTACAAGACCAAGCATCAACTCCCCCGCATGAAGGGTAATATTTCGCTCCCCCTTAGCACTGTACAGGTAGTCGATCATTTGCATGTGATAGGTATAATCGCGCAGCGCCAAATATCCGTCTTCGGGTGCAACAAGATTAAGCCCCACAGATCCGTCCTCATCAGCCATCAATTCCCAGCCAAGAATAATTTGGGCAAATACAACAGCGGGCGAAAATTCGCGCACGACCTGATGAATGAATTTAATTTCTACATCACACCCTACAGAAGCTTGTTTTTCTCCGCAGTTTTGCAATTTTGCCCGTTGTTCAAAAGCATCACGCCGCGCCTTACGGGCATTTTCAAGAAGCGAAGGCATGGCTTCGCCAAATGGACCGTGCATCAGTATTTCATAATCTTTTTCTGGGTCACCAGTAAGTTCCACAGCGGATAACATACCGATCAATTCACCCAGGACAGGGGTTTGCATCAACTCCAGATATTGAATATTCTGTGCCGCCGCTCTGTCGCTTACAGCAACCAGCATATCCGCAAGGCGTGACGGCTTAACCATCATGCGCTCAAAGGTAACAAAAAACTGGTCATGGCCTGACCAACCAAGCTCGGGGTGATAGCTTCTGACGCTTAAGGCATTTATAATTCGCCGGCGTTCATTTGCGTTTAATAGGACACCCCCAGCAGAAGACCATCCATTGGTTGAACAATCGCCTGCTGCATCAAGACCGATAGACGGCGTTTCCAAAAACACACAAAGGCCATCCTCCGCTGCCCAATCAAGCATCGTTTCTGCATAAACTGCACCAGACAAATGATTATGGAGATCACCACCTTTTGGGAAAGACTGCATAAACTGCCGTAATTTCGCGCGTTCCGACTTAATCGATTGCATATAGGTCGCTGCAGATTGCTCATCAGCCCAAACATGGCTGAAAGTCGAGCAGCATAAGATTACACAGAGAATGAATGCTTTGGTGATTGACGGCATTTTCTTGCCCCTTTGCTGTGCATTGAATTAGAAAATATCCATACATCGCCAGCAGCTTTCAAACAACACTGGACTATATCCTGAAAGACGATTAGTTCATTTTATAGAGAACAGGTTCAGGAAATAAAATCAGAATGGCAAAGCTATATTTTTACTATTCCGCAATGAATGCGGGCAAAACAACCACACTATTGCAGTCCAGCTTTAACTACCGCGAGCGCGGCATGAACACTATGTTGTTCACAGCTAAAATTGACGATCGGTACGGCGACCCCGTTATCACATCCAGAATTGGCATTACCGCAGAGGCCAATATTTTTGACGAAGGAACAGACCTGTTTGCCATAGTTGCTGAGTCGATAAAAAATCGCCCCTTACACTGTATTCTCGTCGATGAAGCCCAGTTTTTAAACAAAGATCAGGTTTTTCAATTAGCCGCCATTGCCGACTCTTTAAAAATTCCAGTTCTCTGTTACGGCCTTCGCACCGACTTTCAGGCAAATCTTTTTGAAGGCAGTAAATGGCTATTGGCACTAGCGGACGAAATGAATGAATTAAAAACCATTTGTACATGCGGCAAGAAAGCAAGCATGAACCTGCGGATAGATGCAAACGGCAACGCAGTTAAAGAAGGAGACTCCATTGAAATTGGCGGTAATGATCGCTATATCGCACTCTGTCGGCAGCATTTCATGGAAAAATTATATGGCCCCACCAGTTCATAACCGATGAGGCCACTTTAAAAGACTTTGTCTATTCCAGCTTATTCCATTACGGATTTTAATTCCAGGAAATCAGCGAACGCATGGGGGCCCCATTCGCGGCCATTACCCGATTGCTTATAGCCACCAAACGGTGCCATCAATTCATTGCGCGCACCGTTAATCAACACCATTCCCGTCCGCAGTTTTGCTGCAACACGTCGCGCACGCTCAGGGTCACCTGACTGCACGGCTCCAGACAATCCATAAGGACTATCGTTTGCAATACGAATAGCGTCTTCTTCGTCCTCATAACCCATAATCGCGAGAACCGGACCAAACACCTCTTCCTTTGCAATAGTCATCTCGGGTGTAACACCAGAAAAAACAGTTGGTTTGACATAAAACCCTTCAGCAGGTGCTGTATCCGGTCTATCCGCCCCGCCAGCGACAAGGGTCGCCCCTTCATCGACAGCTTCCTGGATCATATGGCCAACTTTTTTATACTGAATTTCATGGGCGATCGGCCCCATCGTTGTTGCCGGGTCTTGCGGGTCACCAGAAACGACTGTGCAAACCGCTTTTGCCGCGATCTCAGAAGCCAACTCAACCTTATCATTGGGTACCAGCATACGGCTTAGCGCGGTGCAGGTTTGCCCAGTATTCGTCATCACGCCAATTGCGCTGCGCGCTACGACCTTTTCAAAATCAGCATCATCCAAAACGATGTTCGCTGATTTACCACCAAGTTCCTGCGTGACACGCTTAATCGTTTTCGCAGCATTGGCCTGAACGGCGGCACCTGCACGACCCGAACCTGTGATAGAAATCATATCTATATCAGGATGCAAGGACATGGTTTCGCCGACCGTTGGCCCTTCGCCGTACACAACATTATAGACACCCGCAGGCACACCTGCCTTGTGCATAATTTCAGTGAACAATTGCGCACTATATGGTGTGACCTCACTTGGTTTTAAAACCATCGTGCAGCCTGTTGCAATCGCGGGCGCGACCTTGCAGGTGATCTGATTAATCGGCCAATTCCACGGTGTAATCATACCAACGACACCGATCGGCTCTTTCCTCACAGTTGCCTGCCCAAGTTTTTCTTCAAAACTATAGGTTTTCAAAACCTCGATCGCTGTCATTAGATGGCCAAGGCCGGACGGCGCATGGGCACCCTCTGCCCAAGCTTTCGGCGCCCCCATTTCGAGCGTAATAACCTCAGCCATTTCAGTCATACGTGCCTGATATTCAGCAACAATATTTTGTAAAAGCTCCAGACGATCTGAAACACTTGAAAACCCGAAGGTTTCAAAAGCCCTTCTGGCAGCGACCACAGCAGCATCTACATCTGCGTCTGTTCCAAGGATCATTTCCCCTGACTTTTTTGCATTCGCAGGATTGATGATATCCCGTTTGTCATTGCCTAAAGGATTAACCCACGCACCACCAATATAATGCTTGTCCAAAATACGCATACTCTTATCCCTTATGATTTAGCACGCTAAAATGCAGTTTCAGTTCCTGTATTCTTTAACATACGTTTTCGCCACAGATTAGGGAAAAATCGCTGGAAGCGATCAACAAATTTTGCATCCTTACCGACTAAAATTCGGTACTTTGAAGACCGCACACCTTCAAGAATAATTTCTGCCGCCCTCTTTGGTGTTGTAATCGCCATTGTCTCAAATCTTTTTTGCATATCGGCAGGGTCGATTGATCCGTTTTTATTGTTTAGCTGGCGACCATTTTTAACGATACCTGTATCGACACCACCCGGATGCACCGAATGAATTTGAACGCCCGTATCTTTAAGGTCATAATGAATAGACTCGTTAAATCCCTTCACTGCGTGTTTGGCAGCACAGTAAGCCGATTGCCCAGGAACACCTATATGACCGAATATACTCGAGACATTAATAATGTGACCTGTTCCACGTTCCAGCATTTTAGGCAAAACCGCCTTGGTACCATGAACCACACCCCAGAAATTGATGTCCATTAACCACTCAAAATCATCATAGGTCATCGTGTCGATATTGTCGGTAAGGGAAACACCTGCATTATTGAAAATTGCATCAAGGTCGCCAATTTTCTGTTCAGCGTAATTGATGGTATCAAAGACATCATCTTTGCTAGCGACATCAAGTTTTCTATAATGGACGTTGACTTGCTTGGCTTTAAGGTCGTCCGCAACATTTTTGAGTGCATCTTCATTAATATCGGTTAAATAAAGTGCAACACCTTCGTTTGCCAATTGCTCAGCGAGTGCCCTTCCAATACCGGATGCAGCCCCAGTGATAAAAGCCGTTTTTATTTCAGCCATCTTACTCTCCTAAGATTTCCAGTATTTGGCAAAGTGCTCCGCCATTTCAGTTATTGCTTTGCGCCCTTCGGGAACGACTGAGGCACTCATTGGCCAAACATGGTGCATATTCTTCCAGACCCTAAGGTCGCTTTTAGCGCCAAGTGATTTCAATTTCTCTTGCAAGCGTGTTGAATCGCTTAAAAGAATTTCACCAGAACCAACTTGTATCAAAATTGGAGGAAGGTTCGATTGATCTGCAAACAATGGGGAAACCCTTGGGTCGTCCACCGCCATATCACCACGAAACATTTCACCGGCAATCGCTATGCCTCTCGGGTCTAACATGACTTCCGAGCTATTGTTGGTTTTTACGCTATCTCCGCTTCCGGTAAGGTCTAGCCACGGGGATATAAGGCTAATTGCCTGAAGTGCAGGCTTACCCATATCCCTGATCTGATGAGCGGTCGCAAGCGCAAGGTGTCCACCCGCTGAATCGCCCGCAATCACAAGACCCTCAGTCGCATAATCATGAGCGCACAAATAATCATATGCCTTTAAGGCTTCTTCCGTTTGCGTAGGGCAGACCTTCTCAGGCGCTAGTGTATAATCTATCAAAAACACACGTGCTTTATTCGCAACCGAGAGACGCCAGCCAAATTCACGGTACTGCTTGGGCCCACCCCAAACATAGCCACCGCCGTGACAGTAAAAAATCACACGGCCTTTCGGTGTATTGGGTGCATAGACCCAATCACCCTTAAATCCATCACCTTCGACACTTTCAACAACAGTATCCTGCGGTGCTTTTGGCATTCTGCTTTCGCCGGCTTTCAGCGCCTTTGGGAAATGCTCTGCAACCTGCGTTTCCGTTGCATTTGGCCCCAAAGGGTCTCTAAAAACTTTACGAATTGTACGGCGTACCAGCCATGCTCTTATGGACATATATCCCTCCTTAAGCCGCGATAATTATAATCACTGAGTAAATTCAATGTGATCTATTCAGTCCGGAAAACCCAGCATCGCAGCTTGACAATCAACCCACCTGACACCTTAATGACATTCATTATATAGTCAATATCAGTCAGTGTTTGATTACTGATAAATTGAGGGATGAATGAGATGACAACCAGCACAGCGCCCTACATCATGTATGGATGCCCCCCTTCACTCTATAGTGGTAAGCTAAGATGTTACCTCAGAAAAAAAGCGCTTCCTTTTCAAGAGCGCTTACCCAGTCATCCTGAGTTTTTCACGCGCATGGTACCTGCTGTGGGTAGAATGGTCATGCCTATTCTAGACGCTCATGACGGCGCTATTTATCAGGATACAACAGAAATTATTGATGCCCTTGAAGAACGCCACCCTGATCGGCCTGCGATCCCGGCCAGCCCAAAGCAGAAAGCCGTGGCGCATTTGTTTGAATTGTTTGGTGACGAGGGATTACTGCGTCCTGCCATGCATTATCGGTGGAACTTTCCTGAGGAAAATGATGATTTTATTTCTTTGGAATTTGGCAGGTTTATGAATCCAGTTGCTGACGACACGCTTGCTAAGGAATTGGCCGCGCCATCAAAAGCAAAAATGAGTGGTTATCTTCCCGCCCTTGGTATTACTGAGACAACAATTTCAACAATAGAAGCAGCATACATGGAGCTTCTAAGCGCTCTCAACGATCATTTCCTGAAATATCCTTATATTCTTGGTGGCAGGTCAACAATCGCTGATTACGGCTTAATCGGGCCGCTTTACGCCCATTTGGCACGTGACCCTGCCCCCGCCCATATCATGAAGACGAAAGCCAATCGGGTTTGGCGCTGGGTTGAGCGGATGAATGCTGTTGGCGATGATATGCCAGAATTCCCAGACATGGACAACGAACTGCTGGCAAATGATGAAATACCCGAAACACTATTCCCTGTGATGGAGATTATCGCCAAGGACCATCTACCGGAATTAAAGGCTTTGTGCGACTTCATTGATACACACCTTGAACAGAACACTGATATAGAAGCAAAACAGCCTGTGATTAGGGATAGCAATGCCCGAACACTTGGTGGTTTCAGGGTAAAAGTACGCGACCAGGATTTTGACTTGATGGCGCGTCATTACTCTGTCTGGATGCTGCAACGCCTTACTGATACAGTGACAGATTTCAGCACTGAAGACAAAATGGATGTTGAAGCATTATTTGAAAAGGTTGGATTGAAGGATATCTTATCACTCAGAACAAAACGCCGTATTGAGCGCGTTAACTTCAAGGAAGTATGGGCCTGATAACAAGCCCGTGATTTTGGTCAGGTATAAGAGTGAGGTCAGGTAAAAACAGGCAGTAAACCCGGCCTCACATCACCCTGCCTCAACTTAGGAACACCCGTTCTGCAAACCAATATAATCCAAGCCCAACCACAGCAAACGAAATTATCAAACGCATAAGATTTGCAAAATTTCGCGATAACAAAGTACCCAGTGATGCAATGGTCAGCATAGCAGCAACAAAGGCCAACTGGCCTAATTCCACGCCGACATTAAAGCCCAGCAGCGCAGTAAACTTGCCATCCGTTGGTAAACCAATATCACCCAATACACCCGCAAAGCCAAACCCGTGGATAAGGCCGAACCCTATCGTAACAGCAGGCAATATCTTCTTTGATTTTTCTTCGCCCTGAAGCGCGAACATCCAAACACCACCACTGAGCAAAAGAACACCAACCCAAGCAATCAGTGGAATTTGCGCATTGATGTTTTGATCAATTACAAACAAAACTATAACCGATAAAAGACCAAGAAAAAGCGGCTTGTAAGGCTGATCAGATTTGGAAATCACAGCGTCCCAGGCTGTAAAGGCAATCGAGAAGGCAATCAGTGGTTCTATAATTTCTGGTGTCGCTGCCAGTATGTTCAAAGACCCAAAAATCAAAGTTATACTGTGTCCGACAGTAAAACCCGAGATAACCCAGAACAGCGACCTGACATCACGAACAATCAGCAAAAGCGCAACCAGGAATGCAAGATGGTCAAAGCCTTCAAGGATATGAAGGAAACCGAGCTTAATGTAATCAACTGCATTTGAGACAAAGCTTGTTTCACCAACCTCAGTGCTTATGGCAAATGTGTCCCGGTCGCTTGTAATCAGCGTGTCAACAGTTTGCCCAGTTTGAAGTTTGATGTGCGCCAGATGCACATGACGCAAACTTTCAGCGAACAAACCTTCAAGAGAGACATTATCGGGCCGACAAGTAAGCTGAAAACCAAGATCAACATCACCGACCGGCAAAGTAGTCACTTGTGGATTTATCAAATCACAAGTACCACTTACTGCCTCTATTTTAAAAATCTTCTGCAAAAAATTTATGGTTTGATCTGTATCCAACTGAGATAGGCCAGAGCCAGCCAGCAAAGATTGATATTCGCGTTCAGATAAGGCCCACCGTACGTCAGCCATGTCGGCACCAACCGTCCAATAAGACGAAGACCTACCAATCGAGTGGGCATATGCACAATTTTGGAAAACAAAATATTGAGCAACAAAAAGAAGGAATAAGAGCGTGATTTTTTTCATGATATTACTCTTGAATATTCTGAGCTTGTGACTGACTAAACAATGACTTCAGATACGCATCAAAAGCCTTCTCTTCTTCCTGTATGTACCAGGCCTCTTCCACACGGTTCCTGATGGTTTCAAATGCCGGCGCGTCGTTCCGGCGAATACCATCTAGCTTCACAAATACTGCACCATTTTCGCGTTCCAGAGAGACCACATCACCGCTTTCCATCGTTAGTATTTGTTCAACGACATCATTACCCAAACTACGCCTCAATATACCAAGTGGTAGGAAACGACTTGTATTTTCACCTTCGAAAACAGGGTCCGGCGCAAGGTCATCATTTGAAATTTGTAGCGTCCTTACCTGATATCGTACTGGCGGCGTATAATCAGCAACAGTTAAAGCATACAATTCGCGAAGTTGTTGATCTGTGGGTTTTACGATCTTCTGCTCAGAGACAACAAACTCGCGCATGACCTCAAGAACAGCTTCACGCAAAACAGGATCACGCGATATAACTCCTTGTTCTAAAGCGTTTTCTATCAAAATTTGCTCGCTTAAAAAACGCTCTACTTTCTGGGGGTCAGTTGCGTCTGCTTCTTCACCTTTTATCGTTCGATACAGGCTCTTGGAGACAGGAACCCCATGCACATACCCAAGGGTCGTTTCATCCTTTGATGTTAAACTCTTGCTTAAGGGCGGTAATTCCGCCATACTTCCAACCAGTATAAGTATGATACCAGTTGCAATACTTATCCAAAGCAACCCATTGCGCATCGTATCGTTCATTCGAACCCCCGATTAAATTCCTTATTGCATTGATTAATGACAATCATTAACATCAATTTTGGGACTATGTTGTTATGGAGGAGAACAGCGTAAAAAGCCAGACATCTAATATGATTTATTGCATATTAACCGTTTGGGTACGCAAAAAACTATCATGGAAGAGAAACCAAAACGTGCAGACGTAACACGCGCTGCTTTAATTCGTGCCGCGGAGAAACTCATTGCAACTAAGGGGCTTGCTGACGTTTCAACAAGGGAAATTTTACGAACTGCGGGGCAAAGAAATCAATCGGCTTTACAATATCATTTCGGTTCAAAAAACGGCCTTATCCGGGCGGCAATTAATGAACGAACCCTGCTAATCGACGAAAAACGCATTGAAATGCTGGACGCGCTTGGAGAAAATCCTAGCCTTACAGATTTGCTTGATGTCTTTATCAGGCCGCTTGCGGAACTTGCAGAGCATGAAGACGCTGGTGTTGATTATGTGATCTTTTTATCGCAGGCAATCACAAGGCCTGATTTTAGTCTTGATCGAGCCATCGAAGAGATTGGCATAACGGGCCTCAAGAAAGCCTATAGCATGCTTGATGATATGCTAACAGATCTGACACCTGCAGAGATAAAAGTAAGGCGAACGATTTTGTTCGACCTGTCAGTGATTACCATTAAACACTGGTGCCTTCAGGATAAGCCGAAGAAAACAATCAATGAAATACTGCATTTGTTGAATGTTACATCGAAAGAGCTTTTCTTAGCATAATAGCCGTATAAGCACATCAGGATGCTTTATGGATACGTCCTGCCCCAATCATCGACGCTTGGGGCATACCAAAATAGTAGCCTTGTCCGTAATCAACACCCATTTCGGTCATGAGTTTGGCATGCTGATCAGTTTCTACCCACTCTGCTACTGTTTTGATGCCTAATTCTTTGCAGAGGGTCACCATTGCATTTAAAAACGCGCGATCTTCCCGTGAACTCAGAGCATCTTTGATATAATCACCATCAATTTTAAGCGCATCAACTTTCAACTTTTTCAGATACTGAAACCCAGATGCCCCCGCGCCAAAATCGTCCAAATAGACTTTATAGCCATATTTACGAATTCTCTTAACAGCGTCAGCAGTTGCCTTAATATCACTGATCACTGTGGACTCTGTTAATTCTATAGCGAGAACCTCACTAAAACGCCGCATTTTTTCAAGCCGGGACATCAAACGATTAACAAAACTTATTCTCGAAATTGATTTACCCGAAACATTGATGGCTATTTTTTTCAGGCTTTTTCTTTTCTCGAGTTCAATAAGTTTTTCAAGCGCCTTATCCAAAATTGCCAGATCAAACTCGTCGATCAAGCCTGTTTGTTCTGCAAAAACAATCGTTTCGAATGGAGATTTGGATAAGCCCAAATGCTGGAAACGAGCCAGAGCCTCAAAATGATGTGTATCACCTGTTTTCAGATCAACAATGGGCTGAAACACAAGGCTGAATTTGTCACCTTCGATAATACTGCGAAATTCTTGTACTTTTTTAGAGGCTTCCTCAAGAAGCTGAGTGCCGTTTGTCTCAAACGCTTGTGCGTTAAATTCTTCAACATTATCCGCGAATTGCTGAAGGCCAAAAATCATAGCCCGCATACCATCTTCACTATTGATCACCATCTCAGATGCATCAAGCGTTGCCGAATTTAACTGTATTCCTGTTGTTTTCTCAATTTCCTTCGTGATGACATCTTTGGAAAGAGCAGGCTGCCCTTTTTCCCGAACAACCGCATATTTACCGTCAGCAAGAATTGCTGCATGATTCCCGCCCAATGAGAAACTGGATAAACAATTCTGAATTTCACGCTGCTCACGCGCGCTGTGTTCCTGATTATCATCGTCAAAAACGGTAACAAGAACATTGTCCGCCGCGGCTTCGCCGTCGAAAACATTTTCTAACTGCTCAAAAAAATCTGATCGCTGATCACTATCAGCCACATCACCGATTTTCTTTGAGGGTACATTTGTACCGTACTTAGATGGCCGCGTTAACGCGAGATAATATCGGTCACTCTTTAGCGGAATGTGTGAGAAAAAACCGATAAACTTGCGTACCGCCATGGCTTTCCCGCCGATACCATCTGACATTTCAAAGCAAATTTCTATATCAAGTGGTCCGACACGATTATGCCCTGTAAGAACTTTTGTAGCCGCCAGAACTTTGTGCTTAGAAGTGTCAGAAAGTGACTGGGTAAAGTCGTCACCCATTTTCAACACCTGATCAGAACCAAGCATTGAGTTAACAGCCCCATCAATATTGATAATCTTGTACGCTGTATCCAATTCAATCAAAAGGTCGCCCATACAATAAGCGTAGCCCATAAATCTGAAAGGTATTTGCGTCATATTGGTGTCAGCATTTTCTAAGTCATCAATCGAAAAGGTTCAAAGAAGGTATGGCACACACTTCTTAATACATTCTTTACATAACAACATCTTCAAGCCGTTTTGAGGACTTCATGAAGTTTCTGTTACTCTTGGGGCAATTGATTGACACATCCATATCTGAACGGCAGGGTGCGACAGGAAAGATTTCGATTTCAAGGGCAGGATGATCATGACAACCAAACACTTTTCTCCTAACAGACGGGCCGTACTCGCTGGTATCGGTGCAACATTCGGTGCGATTGCACTGAGGGGGCATGAAATTATGGCTGACGCAGCTGCACATTTCACGCACGGTATCGCCAGTGGTGACCCGTTATCGGACCGCGTGATTATATGGACCCGCGTCATCCCAGGCAGCGGCGAAAACACAAACATCGATGGCACATGGGAAGTGGCGAAGGATAAAGCTTTCAAATCCGTTGTCTCAAAAGGTGGGTTCACCACTGGTGCAGACCGTGATTATACAGTTAAAATCGATGCAACGGGCCTTGCGCCTAATACAAAGTATTATTATCGCTTCGTGTCACAAGCTATCAAAAGTCCGATTGGGCGCACAAAAACATTACCTGTCGGACAAACTGACAAGGTTAATTTTGCTGTTGTTTCATGCTCCAATTATCCCCAAGGCTATTTCAATGTGTACGGTGAGATCGCGAAACGTGATGTTGATGCGGTCATTCACTTAGGCGACTATATTTATGAGTATGCAGACGGTGTTTATTCAAACCCAGAGGCTGTTAAAAAAGGCCGCAAAGTTCAGCCAACCCACGAAATAACCAAGCTTGAAGATTACCGCATGCGGTACGGCCTCTACAGAACCGACAAAGACCTTCAGGCAATTCATCAGGCCCATCCGTTCATTAATGTGTGGGATGATCATGAAATATCAAATGACACATGGAAAGATGGTGCGGAAAACCATAACGAAGGTGAAGGACCATTTGATGCCCGCAGGCGTGCTGCCATTCAGGCTTTCTATGAATGGATTCCAATCCGTGAAAACGACCCGGAACTCACTGGCGAAATCTACCGCACCTTCAATTTTGGCGATCTTGCTTCGCTCATCATGATGGATACACGTCTGATTGGGCGTGACGAACAATTATCATATCAAAAAGACCTTCCTTTCCGGAAAATTCCCTTTGATTTTAGTGATCCGGAAAATCCAAAGGCTTTACTAAGCGCTGATGCCTTTAAGGCTGCTAACAAGGCAACAATCAAAGAAATTCAAGTTCCTTTTGACCTCACAAAAGGCCAACCGGTCCCTGTAACCGATTGGTCAAAGATCAAATCTTTCGACCCGCAAAACCTACCCAAAGGCCTAAGCTACATTCCAGACGCAGAAACCTTCAAGCGTGACATATTGGGGAATGAAAAACGCAGTATCTTGGGCGAGAAACAAGAAAAATGGCTAGCGCAGGAATTAGCCGCCACAAAGTCACGTCCGTGGCAAATCCTCGGGCAACAGTTATTAATGGGTAAAATCAATGTTCCTAAACTGGACCCGAAAGACATCGATGTCGAGAAGTCGAAATATTTGACTGAGCAACAAATCGGATTTTTCCGCATTCTTGAACAGTTGAACCTGCCGCTTAACCTTGATGCATGGGATGGTTACCATGCTTGCCGCGAGCGCGTGTTTGGAATGATTAAGAAACACGGAAGCAATTGTATCTCAATCGCGGGGGACACCCACAACGCATGGGCTTTTGATCTTTCGAACGATGCGGGTGAAGCGATCGCGGTTGAGCTTGCAACGCCTGGGGTTTCATCACCCGGCATGGAAGCCTATTTACCAGTTGAGACATCAATTCTGACCAAAGCAATGCTCGATAAGAACCCGGAACTGAAGTACCTCAACGGCAAAGATCGTGGCTGGATGGAAATCGCACTGACGCAAGAGGAAGTGACATCCAATTGGTATTATGTGTCAACCGTTCTTGAAACCACCTATGACGTGATTGATGGCCCGACCCTCATAGTGAAAAATGGTGCCCATAAAATCGGTTGATTGATACATAATTCACCCAACACCATAGCCCTCTGAAGGCCCTAACTTCAGGGGGCTACAAATTTGAGCGTTTAAGAAAAAAACAAAATCGGCTAGTCTGATTGTAAGGTTATTTTCGTATCGAGTACTAAACCAATATCCACACAGTTCACACTGTTGGTCATAAAGGGGTACTCAATACAATGTCAGACAAAAAAGATTTATTATCGCAGCTTTCTATCGATCGGGATAGCGAAGAGACAAAAAGCAACAAAACGCCCCTGCTTTTAACGTGTCTGTTGGCGGGTACGATTGCTGTTGGTGGAGCATTGTTTTATTTTCCGGATAACGCAGCCGAGCAACCTGACCAAAC
Organism: Kordiimonas sp. SCSIO 12610; assembly: GCF_024398015.1. Classification (GTDB taxonomy): domain Bacteria; phylum Pseudomonadota; class Alphaproteobacteria; order Sphingomonadales; family Kordiimonadaceae; genus CANLMI01. The sequence goes on along the minus strand of NZ_CP073747.1, from coordinate 529,258 downwards.
CATAGCCAAACAGTCAGCAACGTTGAAACCACAAACATCCACAAAAGCCAAAAATGATATAACAGCGCCTGAACCCACACCAAAAGCTGCCGTTATTCAAACCAATAGTTCCGACACAGTATTAGATGGCTCCGGGTATATTACCGCAAGGCGTATGGCCACCGTTTCAGCGGAATTAACCGGCAGGATAACAGACGTTCTTGTGGAAGAAGGCATGCGCGTTGAGGAAGGGCAGGTTTTGGCGCGTCTTGATGATGCGCTCGCTGTTGTGAACCTCAAGCTTGCCAAGGCGCAGGCAAGCGCCGCACAAGCACGTATCTTAAGCGCCGAAGCCAATTTCCGCGAAGCAGAGCGTGTTCTGGCCCGCGTTTCAAAATTACAATCAAACGATTTTTCAAGCGAAGCCCGGCTGACGAACAGTATGTTGAATGTTGAAACATCAAGGGCGGAACTCGCGCGCGCCAAAGCAGATTATGAGGTTGCCAATCTTGAGGTATCCCGACAGCAGGAACGCCTTAATGACCACACAATCAGAGCGCCCTTTGGCGGGGTCGTAACCATAAAAAACGCGCAGCCCGGTGAAATCGTTGCCCCCGGTTCCGCAGGTGGGGGCTTCACCCGCACCGGAATTTGCACCATTGTGGATATGGCCTCGCTTGAAATAGAGGTTGATGTCAATGAAGCCTTCATTGGCAGAGTTTCAGACGGCCAAAAGGTCGTTGCGAATTTGGACGCCTACCCTGACTGGGATATCCCGGCAAGCGTAATCGCAATCATCCCAACCGCTAACAGGGATAAAGCAACCGTTCGCGTGCGCATCCGGATTGAAACCGATGATCCAAGAATACTACCTGATATGGGCGTTAAGGTCGCTTTTTATAGAACCTGAAAACAGTCAAAAGTTAAATAAGATGAGGGAGCTGATATGACTGACATCGAAACACACACAACAAACACCGAAGACTTGTTTCAGTTAAATGGGATCAGCAAACGATTCACCAAAGGCCGCGAAAGCATCACAATTTTTGACGGGTTAAACATGACCATCAAAAAGGGGGAATTCCTTGCGATCATGGGGCCTTCAGGCTCTGGTAAAACAACCCTCCTTAACATGCTCGGCGGTGTTGACCAACCAACAGACGGCGAGGTCTGGTTCGATGGGTCACGTATCGATAAGCTCTCTGAAAACGGTTTAGCAAAATGGCGGGCCGCCAATATCGGCTTTATTTTCCAGTTTTATAATCTAATGCCGATGCTATCGGCCGCACGAAACGTGGAGCTGCCCTTGCTGCTCACCAACCTTAATAAAAAACGTCGAAAACAAAGCATTGATGCAGCACTAGAGCTTGTTGGCCTTAAGGACCGTGCTGGCCATAAACCAAAAGAAATGTCGGGCGGTCAGCAACAACGTGTCGCTGTTGCGCGCGCAATCGTTTCTGACCCTAAAATGCTCTTATGCGATGAACCAACAGGTGACCTTGACCGGACAACCGCCGACGAAATCCTAACCATGTTGCAGGAACTGAACCGTGAATACGGCAAAACCATTGTTATGGTAACCCACGACCCCGAAGCGGCAAAATACGCAACCAAAACTGTTCATCTCGATAAAGGCGAGTTCGTCGAAAAGGATGCAGCATAATGGGCGATGTATATTTAATATTTAAAAACATCACCCGTAAAAAACTACGGCTGATCTTAACCCTGTTTGCCACTTTCATTGCCTTTATGATCTACGGTGTCATGACCTCGTTTCAAAGTGCTTTGGACGCTGGGGTCGAACTATCGGCTGATGATAGGCTTGTGGTGGTGAATAAAATCAACTTCACGCAATCGCTTCCAATTTCCTATGTAAACCGCATTCAAAATATCGACGGCATCGTTGGTATTTCACATCAGAACTGGTTCGGTGGATATTATCAGGAACCACAAAATGCGATGCCAATATTTGCAGTTCAGCAAGAAACTTTCTTCGATGTATATGATGAACTTGTCATGCCAGAAGAGCAAAAAGAGGCATGGCTCAAGAACCGCCAAGGCTTGCTGGTTGGGGAAAAGGCTGCCCAGAATTTTGGCTGGAAGGTTGGTGATCGTATTCCAATCTCATCAAACATTTTCTCGAAAAAATCCGGTGGTAGCACTTGGGATTTTGACGTTGTAGCGATCTACAGCGCCGTCGATCCACAGATAGATACAAGTGGCGTATATTTCCATTTCAAATACTTTGATGAAGCAAGAACATTTGGTCAGAATACAATTGGCTTAATTGGTGTTCGTACCGCTGACCCGAGCCTAAATGAACAGGTTATAGCAGCAATCGATGACCAGTTTGCAAATTCACCATTTGAAACAGAAACAGTGCCGGAAAAGGCATTCACCAAAGCTTTTATCGAACAAATCGGTAATATTGGCCTGATCATCACCTTTGTGGTTTTGGCTGCATTCTTCATCATTTTGGTTATCGTTGGCAATTCTATGGCCTTGGCGATACGAGAGCGTACAAACGAAATTGCTGTTATGAAAACACTTGGTTTTCAGTCAGGTCGCATTTTCAGGATGGTGCTCGGTGAATCGCTGATAACAGCTCTTATTGGTGGTGGCCTGGGTCTCTTCATGGCAACGGTCTTAATCACCGCAGTTTCGGAAGCATTACCTCAATTCCCAACACTGATAATTGACGGTCCAATCATTCTGGAGGCCATCGCCATTATGCTGGGCCTTGGGCTCGTAACCGGGATCATTCCCGCTGTATCTGCGCTTCGATTAAACATCGTAACAGCGCTCTCAAGATAAGGAGGCCAACAATGAAACTATTAGAACAAATCTGGGTCGTCATTATCATGAATTTACGCAGCATCCCTCAGCGAATGGGAATGTCGCTCGCCACCATTTTCGCGGTTGCTGCTGTTGTCGGCGTTCTGTTGTTTTTCCTAGCAATGGGGAATGGTTTTAAGGATACTTTAGAGGGTGCTGGATCAGAAAATATAGCTGTTGTAACGCGCGTTGGATCGCAATCAGAGATCAATAGCGTTTTATCCCGCGAGCAGATAAATTTAATGTCTAATGCCCCCGGTGTCGCAAGAAACAATGAGGGAACCCCCATATATTCTGGCGAACTCTATGTGATTGTCGATGGGTATAAGAAAACCAATGGCTCAAAAGTAAACATTCCCATGCGCGGCCTTTCAACCGATGGATTTTCCCTGCGTGACAATGTGGCTATTACCGAAGGGCGCGTTTTCACGCCCGGGCGTAACGAATTAATTGTTGGGGAAAGCGTACTCAAGCAGTTTTCCGGTTTTGAACTGGGCAAGAAAATAACATTCGGAAAAACCACATGGGAGGTTGTTGGCGTCTTCTCAACAGGTGGGTCTGCTTTTGATAGCGAACTATGGGCGGACACGCGAACAGTACAGGATCAATTCCGACGCGGTAACAGTTTCCAGACCATGCGGATTCAGTTGGAAACACCTGGCGATGTGCAATCCCTTGTGGATTATGCTGAGGCCGATCCGAGGCTGAATATCAAAATCGAAACCGAAGCAGACTATTTCTCTGCGCAAGGTGATGCGTTGAATAATATTGTTTATTTTGGTTGGGGTATCAGCATCATAATGGGCATGGGCGCGCTCGCAGGCGCATTAAACACCATGTATACCTCTGTTGCGGCACGGGCAGGCGAAATTGCAACCCTGCGCGCGATTGGATTTTCAAACATTTCAGCATTTTTTGGAACGGTGGCTGAGGCAATAATCCTCGCGCTGATCGGCGGCGCGGCAGGAATAGCCATAATTTACCTGATGGTTGACGGCACGAGTACGGCCACTATCGGCTCCAGCTTCACACAGGTTGTTTTCAGCTTCACCTTATCGAGCGAGCTGTTACAGCAGGGCTTTTGGCTCGCATTATCAATCGGCATGATCGGCGGATTTTTTCCTGCGTTCCGGGCGGCCCGAATGCCCGTTGTAACCGCCTTTGAATAAAAGAAAAAAGCCATAGCCTACAAGTGGCTATGGCTCCCTCATTCTTTCAAATTGCGAATCTGGTTAAAGATTTTCCTCAACCGGCTGACCGTTTATTTTATAAACTGTACCACCTTTCATCACCATATCCACATTTTGCAAAAGGTTGATATAACGAAGCACATCACCCTTTACCGCAATGATATCCGCATATTTACCGGCTGATACTGTCCCCTGCTTATCGGACACGCCCATCATAACAGACGGCCAGTAAGTCGCACCGCGAATTGTTTCCATCGCGGAAATCCCAAACACATCAACCCATGCTGCCATTTCGTTCCATGTGCTTTGGCAGTGGAATTTCATTGGGATACCGCTGTCGGTTCCTACCATAAAGACAACACCCGCTTCACGGAGCTGGGCAATCTTGTTCTTAAGCGTTGGACGGCGCAGTGGAACAAGCTGCGAGTAAGCAAACTGGCCAGGCTTCCTGATCGATTGCTTGATATCCGCAATTGTGTCCGGCTTCAAACCACGGTGCCAGCATGTGCCGTCAAGCTTTTCAGGATTATCTACAGTCAGCTTATAGTTCCAAAGCCCTTCAACTGTTGGCGTCCAGAACAAGGGGCCACCTGCTATCCGGCCTGTTGCGGTGCGTTCCTTCAACATTTTAATCACATCATCCGGGTAGGCGGGTGCGGTTGTTAGCCCTGTATGCTCAAAATTATCAACGCCAATTTCCAGACCTCTGCGGATTTCATTTGGGCGGTGCGAATGCGCAACCACCTTAAGGCCGCGCTTGTGCGCCTCATCCACAACAGCCTGCGCCTCCTCAAGGGACATATTATCATGATCGATCAATTTGATAATATCCATGCCTGCGTCTGCAAGCTTATTCACTTTCGCTCGTGCATCCTTAACACCATCAATACCCCACCGGTAAAATTCAGTGTTTGGATAAGCTCTGTGCTGGATAAACGGCCCGGACATAAACAAGCGCGGGCCCGGTATTTCACCGCTTTCAACACGCTTTTTTACCGAAACAGAAGCGTCTAACGGTGCGCCAAGATCGCGCGCAGATGTAATGCCGGCGAGCAATAATTGCACCGCACTTGCAGGCATAATTTCGTCCGCTAGTCGGTCCTTATAGGTCGGATGCCAATGGCTATAATCTGAGTGACCATTTAACATTAGATGCGCATGGGCTTCCCACAAGCCCGGCAACACATCCATACCTTCTGTAGAGATCACTTCATATCCGGCGGGCACTTCGAGCGTGTCAACCTGACCAACCTTTTCGATCGTATCCCCGTTGATTAAAATCACACTATTATCGATCGGTCGATGCCCAAAGCCATCGATCAATCGCCCACCAACGAGTGCTTTTTTATCCTGTGCTATTGTTGTGAATGATAAGGTGACCGCAAGCGCAGCCGATACTAAATATTTGAACTTCATAATATACCCTCCCAAGTATAATGGGGAGAGAGTGCACGCTATTTCACCCCTTAGTCAAGCTGATCATGTTTATGTGACCGGATCAGCGAATACGCACCATTGTATCGGCCGCGAATACAAAGCGGCTTTTACATCCGGTTGTCACAATAACATCTTCATCAGGATTACCTTTACCTGCCCGCTGGTATTCAACAGAGCCAGGGTAAACTTCAGTATATGATGTTAGTCGCCCCCAAACGCGAATAAGTTCAGCTCTATTTTTATGAAATCTACCGATTTTGTCTGGGTTATGTGTGAAACTGAAACACATTTCAGGCAACCAATGTTTAGGCGGCTCGAGCGAGCCATAATTCTCTTTTGCATTCATTTGTTTATTGAGAAACGCCTCTCGTTCTGCTGTTTCCTCAGGATTAAGAATTCCCGAATAATCAACAGTTAACAAGGGGTCAGCCAGCATTGTAACATGTTTATTGAGATATTTTTCAGGGTTCGCGATAAGGTCCCTATACTTTACCGCCTGATAGTCTTCAAATACTGGGGTCAAATCATCTGCACTACGAACAGGATTGTTTCTGGCTGTCCCTTTGCTGAGTCTTGTGTGTTCAGCACAGCCGAATAAGCAAAACAGCAAAATGGCGCTAAAAACAGAATGGAATGTTCGCATAATAATTATACTCAATTTATTAGAGTATAAATACAGTATGAAATGTATCCGCTGTCAATTGTTTGCAATATTGATTACATTTATCCAGATATTACCGAGCCAATTGGACCACGCCATACAATGGGCTCTTCATCGACGGTGATTGTGTGTTCTGCGTAAAAGCCATTAAATTTTGTTGCCATGGTCTGGCCGTATGCCCCCAGGTTTCCAACTTCAATCCAATCGCCTTCCTGAATGTCCGCTGGTAACAAAAACGGCCCTTCCATATGGTCAATAGCATCGCATGTTGGCCCCCAGAAACTGAAGGCCTCTAATGCGCCCTGTGTTTCACGGCCGTCCCCTGTAAGTATTGAGACAGGAAAACGCCATTTGGGTGATCCTGCATCAAAGAGCGCCCCGTAAGTTCCATCATTTAAATAAAGCTCATTACCCCGACGCATTTCTACACGCACAAGAGTTGAGCCCCCTTCCGCGACCAAAGCCCTCCCGGGTTCACCGAGAACCTTGTGGCCAGCAAAACCAAAATCATGGAGTGCATTTTTGATCACTTCAAAATATTGACCAAGGTCTGGTGCTTCCATTCCAGGATAATTTACAGGATACCCACCGCCCACATCAACGCTATCAAGTTCTAAACCTTCGTTATCGAGAAGATCCCGCAAGAGCGCAAGCGCACGCCGATAGGCATCTGGGTCCATGCACTGGCTACCAACATGAAATGTGACGCCAACTGACTTTGCAAATGCCTTTGCTGCTTTTATCAATGGACCAGCCATTTCAAAACTAGCACCGAACTTGCCTTCTAGTGAATATGCTGCATCTTCAGACGGTAATGACAGGCGAAGGTGCAATGAGAGATCAAGCGCGTCAGGTAGCTCCTGTTTGATCTTCTCGAGCTCGCTCATATCATCGAAGGCAAACTCCCGAACACCCAACTCATATGATCGCAGGATCGTTTTACGAGATTTAACCGGATGCATCATAAAGAGTTTTGCCTGTGGCAGCAGTTGTGCCACCTGCTCGACTTCACGAAGGGACGCAACATCATAATATCGCACGCCTGCGTTCCAGAGCGTTTTCAAAACATAAGGATGCGGGTTGGCTTTTACTGCATATAAAACATCGCCCGGAAAGCGATTGACGAACTCACTCGCATAATGTTCCAGAACCTCGGGAAACAATACATTGACCGAATCGTTTGGGTCCAGATGCTCCAACGCTAACTGCATGGACGCATAATGGGGCAAATATACCACCGCATGCGTGTTTTGATTGTCAGCTGTTGGGGCTTGCCAGGAAGCGCCTGTGTAAAAACTATCGCTCATAACGAGTCTCGGATATCAGAAGAAAATACGGATACTTTAGCGGTGTGGGCTACCCCTTGCAGGGAACACACGAGCACGCGATTAGCGTGCGCCCGTATGGCTTAGCTTCAAAACAAACGAGAAGTATTTAAAAAGATCAGGCGATATGAATGATTGCAAATTGAATGCAGGGTCAAAGCGCTTTGTTTTATTTTCGATCAGGGTTGCCACGAGCAAACTCCTTCCATCAATCAGTAAGCCATCAGGCTTCAAGTCCAACCAACAAAAGAACGTTTGCGCCGCCTCCCGTACTGTCCCATTAGCACTGCCTTAAGCAGATAGCGTCGTGGCACGTGCGCTTTACGTCTAAGCGGAACTCTATGATGAAATTCTGTGGATTTTTCAAGCAAAAAAATACATCGCGACGATACAAATGGTTTTTATCCAGCGTGCACGCAATTTTTGGAAAATAAAATACAAAAAAGCGCCTGAAAACTTTCAAGCGCTTTTCTTAAATCATGCGATTTAAAATTCAAATTACCGAGTCTGTTCCGGTTTTTTGAATTTCAATGTGAAACGATCAGATTCGCCAATAGCCGCGTACTTTTCACGGTCCTGATCACCAAGCGCGAAACGCGGAGGCAACGTCCAAACACCGCGTGGGTGGTTTTTATTATCTTTTGGGTTCGCGTTTGCATCGCTTGCATCCACGACCTCAAAGCCTAACGAACGCGCAACTTCGATGACATATCCTTCACGCACATAACCACGGCGAGCATTCTGGCCTTCTTCAACGCCTTCGCCGCCATCAAGACGGTGCTCAACAACACCTAAAATGCCACCTGGTTTCAATGCTTTAAAGGCTGCTGACAAAATTCCATATTCTGCCTTTGCACCCATCCAGTTATGAACATTACGGAAAGTCAAAACCATATCAGCTGTACCAGCTGGAACCGTTGTCAGGCTATCCGGGTATGTAAATTCTGACACATGGGTTGCACCCAAAACATCATCTTTTTCAACAAGTGTATTCAAATAACCAGCCATCCCGCGGCGAGCACGGGCGCTGCCGTTAACGGCGCTGCTTACTGCTGCAACATACTTGCCTTCTTCACGCAAAAACGGCGCAAGAATTTCTGTGTAATAACTACCAGGCCAAATTTCCACGACAGTCATATCCGGCTTCACGCCAAAGAACTCCAGCGTTTCTTTAGGGTGGCGATACTTGTCACGCGCTACATTGCCTTCGCTTCTGTGTTTTCCTGCGAGAACTGCATCAAACTTTTTCTCTGTCTCTGCGTCGAAATCCGCATTTGCAAGCATTGTTGCCGACATCAGTGTTCCTGCTGCAAGCGTCGCTTTCATTATCATCTTCATCATAAGGTCTGGTCCTTAGTTTATATGTTGCCCAATAAATTTAAGTCTTAGAATTATTTATATCTTGCTTCAATTGCTGCAAGTTCTGTGTCTATGGTTTTACGGTCAAGCCAATGTCCCCGTTGAACAACGCCAGCAGGGTTTTTCATATATTCAAGATCAGTCAGCGGGTTACCATTCAATAATATCAGGTCTGCCCGATAACCGGCCCTGACTTGCCCGAAACGATCCTTAGTCTTGAAATAGTTGCCAACCGCAAGTGTAGCACTTTTTAGGATTTCCTGTGGTGTCATTCCGGCTTCTTGCATTGTTGCCATTTCATTATGGATAGAAAAGCCCGGTACACTAAACACCTGAGGCGCGTCTGTTCCAAAAAGGATTTCAACGCCTTCATCAGATAATACCTTCAATAATTTAAGGCGATTTTGGTGGCGAATTTCAGGAGCACTTCCACGCAGAAATGCAATATTCTGTGGTTGCTTATAATAATTAATCCAGCCCTCACGCGTTGCTTTGGGCATATATTTCAGCTCTGGTAAGGCCTTTAGCCGGTCCAGATTATCTGCCCGCAACAACACCTTCCAAAGAGCTATTGTTGGTACCACCCCTACCCGAGCTTCACGGGTTAATTTTGCCGCCTCTACGAGCTTTGCATCGTCTGCAAGCTTATGAGCGCCTTCAACAAAGGGGATATATCCATCCAAATGATCAATTGTGCGCTGGCTTACACTCAGCGCATTCAAAAGGCCAACCTGGTCAGGGATATGGCCGCCGAATTCAATACCCGCCTCATTCGCAGTCTTTGCCATCGCCTGATATTCCGGCAGTGTAAGGCCAGGGTGAACCTTTAAAAGGTCCCAACTTTCGTCAACCTGTTTTAGAACTTTAGCGCTTGCCTGCTCTGGGGATGTGACAGAGTTTCCATTAAAACTTGGCCCAGCCAGGTAAAGTGTGGGTGCAGTGATTTCACCACTATTTGCCTGCTTGCGTAATTCAAGCTGGCCCTCGGAACCAAGCATACCACGCACGGTCGTAACGCCGTTTGATACATAGAGGAAAAGAGTATCCGCAATCGCCTGTTTGCCAGATGTAATGGGTGGAATGTGACCATGCATTTCACCGAGACCCGGCATCAAATATTTGCCACTAGCATCAACCACGCGTGCACCAGACGGGATACTGATAACGCTCTTTGATCCAACTGCAATAATGCGGTCACCGTCAACAACAACGCGTTGATGTTCATCAACGGTGCCGTGCTCAATGTTTAAAACGTTAACATCATCGAAAACAACCTGCGCTTTTGCTGTGAATGACAATGTAGCGAGCGCACATATGATTGCGGTCAATCGCGTCATGAATTTATGATTACCCATTTTAAACCCCTTACCCACTTTCAAGAGTTGTGCGCAGCCTATGCGAAACTTGTGCTGATCAAAAGGAAACAGGCCAAAAATAACAGACTTGTGATAAAGCCAGAAACCCTAGGCCTAAAAAACACCGCTCACGGTTAGGAAAAATTCAGTGCCCTGAGTTCTCAATTGATCTTCTATGAACAAGACATCGCTAAGCGAACGGGAACCGTTAAAGACGGTTCGTACACGCGATTCATTGGTATTAAATAGGTTATTCACTTCACCGCGCACCTTAATACCAGCAGGCAAGGTTGTTTCCCAAAACATGCTAAACCGAGTATCATTGTTTTCCTGAACTACAAATTCATCAACACCAAAAAACTGCGAGTCATTTCGGTCAAAGTACCGGAATCCTGTTGCAGAACGCAGTCCAGGCAGTTCTTTCCTGAAGTCAATTTCAATCGATTGCGGCCTTTCGTTCGAAAACCGTCTGCTTTCACCCGTTACGAGATCGGTGACACTTGAGCCCTGTATTCGGTAATTCACATCCACACGCGCATCAGAGAGGCCGATAAAATCAAACGGAGTTGTAAAGCCAACTTCGACGCCGTACCGCGTGCCATTTCCGATATTACCTGTGGCTTCCGTTGTTGCACTTGTCGGGATTAAATCAATCAAGTCCTGAACGTAATTATAAAACACTGTCAACGAGACAACACCAATTTCACCAAAGCGGCGCTCATAAGCTGCTTCAGCGACAAGCGTTCTATCCGGTTGCAGATCAGGGTTGCCAAAATCAAGGTCCGCATCATCAAAGTTAGCAGAGCTTACGAAATCAAAGAAGTTTAGCTGCCCAACTTCCTGTTCTAAACGCAGTCGCCACTGGCTCTGCGATGTTGGTACATAAGTAAAGGATAAACGTGGTTTTGGAAAAACAAAGGTTCTGCTGTTTTCTACGTCACCCGTTTGCTGAATTCTTGATATTTCAACAGCAAGCGACAGATCAGCCGTTAGCTTTGAATTCAGCGACCACGAGTCAGAAATAAAAGGTTCACCCCGCAGTTCACTCACTCTCGTATTTGAACCAGGTAATGGAATTTCTTCACCATTATTGAAAAGCTGGAAGTCACTATCAACAAAGTTTTGGGCGATTTCACCGCCGAACTGGATTGTATGATTTTTCCAACCATTCCAATCAAATTCGAGACGCCCTATAGTCTCACCTTCCGTTGTGTCGGAAATAGACTGGTTAATCGTGTCTTCACCAATAGCGCGGTCAATATCAAGCGTAGAGAGGTTTTCCCGGAACTGTCGGTTGATAAGACCGATAACCTTGATCGCAAAATTTTCTGAGAAATCATGCTCGTAATCACTGCTGACCTCAAAGTCATTGTTGGAATTATCGCGAATTTGTAGAAACAAATCGCTTGAGCCCTGATTTTCAGGCGTCCTATCGGAATTTTCTTCACCGTCAAATCCGCGGCGATTGGTTCGAAAATTAAGCCGGAAAATATCACCATTATCAAAACCAGTCTCGGTTTTGATATCCAGGCTTAAGCGTCTGAATCGGCCATCTTCCACCTCTTCACGAAGCTCGTTAGGGCCAGCAAAGTTAATCAGGTTTTCATCGCCTCTTTCCTGAAAAATAAACTGTCGCCCTTCAAGGCCGATGGTATAGCTGGTTCGGTTTATTTCATTGCTGTAAGCCACATTTAGTCGCGGCACAAAACCTGCGCGGCTACCCAGAAAACTAAGTTCCCAGGGAATAGCCCCACCAGCATCATCCTTACGCACCACATTCACAGCAACGGTTTGTTGCCCACCAAGATCGAGACCGCCCGTAGCACCGCGAATAAGCTCGACACGTTCAACGCTTCCCTTGCTAATACGGCTAAGCAAGTCTTCAATATTATCTGATTTTGTACTGGGGCGTTTACCATCAATCAGAACATTACCCGCAGCACCGCCAAAACCACGCACGTCACCGCCACGGTCAATCGCAAACCCGGGAACCCTGTTCACCATATCAAGAGCAGTTACCGGAAAATATTGATCAAAAAATTCAGGTTTATAGACGACAATTCCGTCTTCACCACCGTCTTTACTTGTCTCTTGCGACGTTGCTTCGGTTGTATCATCTTCGATAGTATATGCGTTCAGTGCTGTAACATTCGTACTACCCAATAAAATACACAACAATAGGCTCTTTTTCTTATTATTACCGAGCATACTCGTTGAACTCCACCACCCCAAAATCTATCCCCATCGTGTAAACTAAAAACATAAAAACGCTATTATGTAACTTCCCAGTTGCTTGTAGCGAAGCAACGTCAACAACCCGACTAAAATGGGGTGAGCGGTTTAGTTCATGCGACAAAGTGAATATTTGCAACTCAACCGATTTAATAACCGTCCCTATAGCCCTTGATCTTCAGGAATGTGACCAGTCATCAGGGTTCTCCGAAGAGTTGGGTGAAAGCCCGATAACATCACCGTCGGTATTGATGCCAAGTCCAAGTACAGTGCGATTTGCGTAAGCAAAATAAGCAACGACCTGATTAATTTCCAACACTTCACCATCGTCAAAACCTGCATCTTTGAGCGAACGTACATCATATTCGCTCATATCTTTCGGATTTTCTGTAAGTTTCCTCGCATACTGACAAGCAGCAACATATTTTGCCTCTAACGCCAAATCAGGTGCATGTTCTTCAAGAGCACTTCTAATTTGGTCCGCCTTTCCTTGGTCTTTCAAAAGCCTTGATAACCCTGAAAAGTGATGTTCCACACAATATGTACAGTTATTCATGAGGCTGACATAGACACCGAGAACCTCAAGCATCCATTTTGGAATAGAATTGCCATAATGGTGGAGAACGGCTTTATAAATCGCCATATGCCCTTCAAGCGTATGAGGCCTTAGCGAGTGCGCCATAAGGATATTATCAACATTATTATCCGGGCCGGTTACACGTTTATAAATATCCTTTAATTTACCCGTAGCCGAAGCGAATGAAATTGTTTGAATCCAGGTCATCTTAATCATCCTCACCTTTGAACGCAGTACCACCAGCAGCGTCCAGAAATGGTGAAACAGGCAAAAGATCAATATCGTTTCGCTTTCGTAACTGTTCTAAAAACCAGTATTTATGACCAGCGCCAAACGTGATTAAAATTCGCTTACCTTCCATTGAGTATTTATTGAGCGCCTCTTCAATCAGGGCATAATGCGCTTTGTTAATCGTTGTCCAACCACCAGTTCCCAATTCATCATTAAACAAACGATCATAGGGCTCTAACCCCTTTTTTGTTATCGCGTCATATTCATCGGTGTGAATAAAATAAGGATTATCACCCCGCTCCCCAATGGCTTCATCCATCCATTTGTTTGCGGCTTCATATTCGGTCCATTCTGCTTTGCGCTTTGGATCATTTTCAATCCGTTTCAACGCATCCCTGCGGTATCCTGCCATATAGCTATTCCAGCCGGCTGTTGGGATAATTTCAAAGTCCATTTCATTTGTTAAAGGAAACAAGGCCCCAATATATTCAGCAAAGCGACGTACTCGTGGCTCGCTTAATTCGCCAGTTGCCTTGAAACCATCCAAAGCAGCTTCAAGACGATTTGGTGGGATTTCCGTAAACACATAGTCAGGTTTGATGTCTTTGATCAACTTTGTCAGGAAAGGGAGTGAGTATTTATCACTTGTATTATGTCCGCTATGGATCATGCCAAGCATAATAACTTCATTTTTAACACCGTTTTTAGTACGCAACTGCGCTTGTGGAACTGAAATTTTGGACACCGTTCCGCTAACCTCATTTGTAACATAAAGCGTCCCAGCAGACCTGCGCATAACAATAGGCTGCTCACCGACCTTAACAGTATCAACAACTTTTCGGCTTGTTGTATCAATAACCGATAAGGTTTTGCCCCCCGCATTATTGACAAAAGCAAGGTTGCCATCATCGCTCATAGCCACTGAAAATGGTCGCGCTCCAATTCCCGTTTCTATGGTTTTAATAACGTCAAAAGACGCTGTGTTGATCAACGCAACCTTATTGTCGCCGCCGCAAGCGACATAATATGTTGTGTCGTCATTCGTTAACGCCCCACCCTCAGGGTTTTTACATACATTAACAGTGGATACCGTTTGTTCAGATAACAGATCAATCACCGTTACCGTGCTATCGGTTCGGTTCGGGATGAAGGCGAGAACACCATCTTTGGTCACATCAGCAGGATACGGCCTCTTGCCTGTTTTGTAGGTTTTCTCAATCCGGCGATCCTTCAAATTGAAAACCGTCAATTGATCAGCAAATTCACTAACCACATAGGCTTTGTCGTCAACCACTCTGGGTGCAAATAGCGAAGGCCCTTTTCCAACCTTCCAGCGCGCACCACCCTGGCCGCTGCTGCCTTTGATTTCGATTAATTCATCACTGCCAAAAGCCGTTACAAGCCAATCATCACCCATCTTGATTATATCAAGCGGTGTACCCGCAACCTGCCACTTTGATTTTTGCTTAAGGGTTTCACTGTCCAATCCAATGATAGCATCATCACCAGACAGGGCTACATAAAGCGTATCATTATCAAGATAGCTACCATGCGGGGCCGATCCAATTTTATGCTCTTGCCGCACATGGACACCGGGGCCATCATCTGCCCAGGATGGATAAGATAAAGCACCCGTAACAGCAGCACCCAATATAGCCAATGATAAAGTAATTGATAAACGCATTCTGACACCCCTTTTCCCAAAATCCCTCAGGTGCTTTTGCGTTCAGGCAATTGGTTTGTCAAGAAACCACACACATAATGCCGGGCTTGTGATACAATCACGCTTGATCCAATCCGTTACCGTACCGTATTATTAAGAAAATTGTTAATAAGGATTTCAATTGATCACAAGCCCTTCCATTCCCGGCGATTATTCCCCACGTGAGGAGTTCTTGCATGCTGCAACCCATGGAATTGGTGCGGCTTTTTCAATTTTTGCGCTGATCATTCTAGCCTTGAAAGCAGAAAGTGCGGGAATGCTTGCGGTAACCGCTGTTGTTATTTACGCCGTCAGCATGCTTTTGATGTTTGGCTTTTCCACACTTTACCACAGTATGCCAGGAAGCCCCCTTCAGCCTATGCTGAAAATGCTCGATCATTCAGCGATTTATTTCAAAATTGCCGGAACCTACACGCCATTTGCCCTTATTACATTACCCACAATAACAGGAATGTGGGTAATGATTGGGATTTGGGGGGCTGCATTTTTCGGCACCTTCTTTAAAGTCACTGCCTTTATTCGGAAAACCGGAAAAAAATTTAGCCCACTTTCCCTAGGGGTATATCTAGCCATGGGCTGGGCCAGTGTTTTCATGATTGGCGAACTCATCGACCACTTAAAAGAAGGGGGCATTACCTGGGTAATCGCTGGCGGCCTGTGTTATACAGTCGGCGCAATTTTCTATGCTCTGAAAAAGTTTCCGTATACCCACACGATCTGGCACTTATTTGTAATGGCTGGTGCTGGATGCCATTTTATCTGCATCTATTATTTCGTAATTTGACCGATAATAACCTTCATCTCGACTTACCTCTCTTGCATTTTTAGGTGACGCATTGCAAAGTGCGGTTCCGATGGGTGGGTAAATTTGAGGAATTATCATGACATTCAAAGCAAGACTGCTTGGTCTTACTGCATTGGCAAGCGCAGCATTGATCCCTTTTAACTATATTGATAGTGAAACACATTCAGTGTCTTCAGAGATGGAAACAGCAACACAAGAAAATACAGATATGAGCCTTCTTTCACTAGAACGCTTATTTGCATCCAAAGACTTTGATAGTGATTGGTTCGGTGGCACACGTTGGCTTAAGGATGACAGCGGATACACAATCATTGAGAAATCTGAAAGTGTCGAGGGTGGCCGGGATGTTGTTCGCTATAATCCGGAAACCGGTGCAAAAGAGGTCTTAATCTCTGCAAGTCAGTTAATTCCTGAAGGCGCAGACAAGCCGATTGATGTTAGCGATTTCACATGGTCGGATGATGGTCAGATTGCCCTGATTTACACCAATACCAAACGCGTCTGGCGCCGAAACACACAAGGTGATTACTGGGTACTATCTCTTAATGATGGCAAGCTTCGTCAAATTGGGGCTAATTTCCCGGAATCTTCCTTGATGTTTGCCAAATTCTCTCCGGACGGAAGCAAGATTGCCTATGTTCAGAAAACAGGCCGTAAAATCCATGACATCTATGTCGAGGATGTGAAATCAGGCAAGCAAACACGCCTTACCAAAGATGGTTCGGAAACGATCATCAATGGTACCTTCGACTGGGCTTATGAAGAAGAATTTGGGCTGCGTGACGGCTTCCGCTGGTCACCGGACGGTAGTAAAATCGCCTATTGGCAGCTTGATGCGTCAGGCGTGAAAGATTTCACCCTCATCAACAACACTGATGAAAATTATCCCCAACTTACCACCTATAGCTATCCAAAGGTTGGCGAAACAAATTCTGCGGCCAAAGTGGGGGTTGTTTCCGTAAACGGCGGTAAAACAAAATGGATGAAGGTTGATGGTGATCCACGCATGAATTACATCGCCTACCTTGAGTGGGCTGATAATTCCGATGAAGTGATCATACAACAGCTTAATCGCCGCCAGAACACAAATAATATGATTCTAGCGAACGCCAAAAATGGCAAAAGCGCTGTTGTCATGACCGACAACGATGATGCGTGGCTTGATGTTGTTACAGACTTTCGTTGGCTTAACGGCGGTAAGGAATTCCTTTGGGTTAGTGAGCAAGAGGGCTGGCGTCAAATTTATCGCATCAGCCGAGATGGTAAAACTCGAACCAAAATCACCAAAGGTGACTATGATGTTGTAAGGATCAATCGCATCGATACGGAAGGCGGCTATATTTACTTTAACGCCTCACCCGATGACCCACAGCGCATGTATCTATACCGGATTGCAATCGACGGAAGTTCACCCGCCGAGCGTTTGACACCTGAAAGTCAAAAAGGGTCTCACAGCTATACTGTAAGTTATGACGGAAAATACGCATTCCACCGCTGGTCCAACAGAGATAAGCCGCTGGCTATTGACCTCGTGCGCTTGCCCGACCATAGCCAAGCACAAAGCTTTGTGGACAATGCCAAGCTTGCAGATACATACGGCAAACTTAACCGCGGCAAGACCGAATTCTTTAGCGTGACAACCGACGATACCACAATGGAAGGTATCCTTAGGTTCCCGGCGGATTTCGATCCAAATAAAAAATACCCTGTAATCTTTTACGTGTACGGTGAACCTGCTGGTATGACAGCCGCTGACAGCTGGAACCGTAATGACCTTTGGCACATTATGATGACCCAAAAAGGGTATATTGTAGCAACCGTTGATAACCGCGGGCAGCCAGCACCCAAGGGGCGCACGTGGCGCAAATCGATATATAGAACCCTTGGCCTCACCAACGTGAATGATCAGGCGGCGGCCGCGAAAAAACTACTCGCGGAACGTCCATACCTGGATGCAGACCGTGTGGGCATTTGGGGCCATTCAGGTGGTGGTACATCAACACTTCATGCACTTTTCCGCCACGGTGACGTATATAAAGTTGGTGTCTCACGGGCCCCCGTTCCGGATATCCGTCTTTATGACAGTATCTATCAAGAGCGTTACTCCGGCATTTTACCTGATGACCAAGCCTATTATGAAAAGGCAGTGGCGATTAACTACGCCGAGAATCTGAAAGGCAAACTGCTTCTGATTCACGGCACTGGTGATGATAACGTCCATTATCAGGGTAGCGAACGCCTGATTAACAAACTGGTTGAAAACGATATTCAGTTTGATTTTATCTCGTACCCCAACCGTACGCATGGTATTCGCGAAGGAAAAGGGACCGTTCGTCATATGATGACAGCACAGACCAATTATTTCCTTAACAACCTGCCAGCAGGCCCACGCGACCAATAATCGTCTGATACGCCTAACCATAAAAAAGCCGGGGTTTTCTCCGGCTTTTCTTTTGGCCATTTTCTTGTAACCACTTTTTAGTGAACACCTTCCCTTCATAATCCACTGTTTGTATGGTGCAGCAACTTTGGTTTTTAGGGGATATTCAATGGGCTCAGTTTTTTCAAAACCATCTCGTCGTGCGTTTATCGCAGGGACGGGTGCAGCAACACTTATGACAACAGGTGTTTTTGGTGCTGCAACACGCAAGCAGTCATCAGGCAAACTCATCGATGAACAATCGTTCGCACGACTTGAGGAAATTGGTGACGGCGTCTGGGCCGTACTCTCGACCCCTGTAAATGCAAATGGTGGATTTGAAACCACAACATTATCAAACGCCGGATTGATCATGGGTGATGATAAGGTTGTTGTGTATGATGCCTTTTTCAGGCCTGAAGGTGCCGCGTGGTTATCCGAACATGCCAAAAAACTAACGGGGCGATATCCAACACATGTGATCGTATCGCACCTTCACGCGGATCACTGCGGCGGGCTTGCTGGCTTTCAGCGAGGAAGCGAAGGCCCGGAAATCATCATGACCGAAGTGACACGGGATTTGATTTTTGAAACCTACGGCAAAGGTGAGCCCAGAGAGAACGAAATTTTTGGCCGCCCACCCATTCGCCTACTAGGGCCGACACAAATTCTGCATGATGAAAGTAAACCAGTATCCTTAGACTTGGGTGGCAGGTCCATATCAATTGATCCCTTAGCAGGGCATACACCAAGCGACCTTGCTGTTCATATCAGTGACGCAGACATTATTTTTGCAAGTGACCTGGTTTGGGAAGGGTATTTCCCCAATTATGTGAACGCCGTTCCGTCCAAATTAGTGCCGTCCGTTAAACATCTTTTTAAAAACGGTGATAACCTCATGGTTAGTGGCCACGGCGGCATTGCCAAAGCAAAAGATCTGGATATTTATCTGGAGCTTCTTGAGGCGATCGACAAGGGCGCTAAGGAAGCCCATGCGTTGGGCCTAACCGCTGAAGAAGGCGGCGCTATATTCATATCCCCCGAAGCAACAAAAAACTGGATCAGATTTAATCCCCAATACCCAACAATCGCATACCAAGCATGGTACCGCGAACTTGGGAATAATCAGTAGAGTATTTGTAACTCGCCGTAAAACCAGACATCATGCAAAAATCAGAGAGGCGCATGATGTCTATCCCAAAAGGATTCGTTTAATGAACAGTCGCCTCAGGAGCATCCTCGACGGATATTGAAATGCCCAATTCCTGCGCCATCGTTTTCAGTTCATAATCGGGTAAATCAGCAGAAATCACACCAACATTCATGGCTTGCCAGGTCGCAACCAATTTGCCCATCATGTCCTTGCCGTCAAAATGCCCGGCTAACATTTTCATCAAACTGGGTGGCATTTCAACAAACCCTTTATGAAGACACTTGAGCGCTTCTGGCGCCACTACCGCATCACCGAAGCGATCAAGCCATAATGGGTGGCCACGCTCAGCAAGCTTATCAATGGCGGCCCAATGCGGCCCACCCATTTTTACAGGAGGAAGACCCTTAACCCTGAAACCGACTAAACTAGCGTTTTCACCATGCCGCTGCATCATGGCATCCAGTTTTTGAACAAAAGTGGGCTGCACAAGCGTTGACCGACATAATTCATAAAAATCCGGTTTCTCGCGCTCATGCTGACTGCGTTTGGTCCGCATTCGGACCAAGTCTTCGAGTTGGGCAATATCATGCGCAAGGGCGATATCAGGATGGTCAGGCAAGATAATGATTTCATCCGGGCGTCTGATTTGCCCCTCCAAATTCACCTTCCCTTGCTGCAACATTGCAATCGAAACCGCTTCAACATTGTTATTGATGGTTCGCGGGCTTGTCCGATATTTATATTTCTTAATGGCCTCAGCGATTAAATTTCTATTATGCTCAATACCGTCCACCACAGCTGAAATTGTAGAGAGCCCATTCTTATCTTCAACTTCGCCAAGGAAAACACCACGAGAATGGTTTAGGGCCTGATGTAGTTTTTCAGAAGATAAGTCCCTGTCATCAAGTTTTACAGCGTCTGTTCGTATATTAAGTTGATCAACTGATATGCCTGTTTTTTCTGCTACGGCCTGCATTTCGCGGCCAAAGGCCTCTTCATCGAAACCGCTTTGAGTCAAAAGACCATAACTCGCCTCATCCAACTGACCCAACTGCCCGCCAACCGCTTGCTTTTTAAGGGCATGTTCGATTTCGTCGCGAACCTGCTTTTTCTCATCTTCATTCAAATTTGGCTCAGCCCCATCACGAAGGGCTGCGCTATCAATCATCGTAAGATCAAGATCTTCGTCAAACGGGCTATCCAGTAATTTTTCAACGAAATTGAAAAAGCTATACATATCGGTTGTGGCAACATCATCGCCTGTATCTTCGGTATCAGCGCGCCCCGGTTTATAGAAGTCTAAGCGACGCGTTTCGCCTTCCAGCGCCTCAATCTTCATGTCAAAATTGATATAGCCACCTGTTTTCAAGCGAAGAGGAACCTTTGGAAAGGTGACACGCTTAAATATGTCGCTGTCAATTTCTAATAACTTATTCAATCGTTCATGCGCATCTGGCGGAAACAAGAAATTGAGCGGCTGCCGAAACAGATCAACATCCTTCCAACGCATTAAAGCCTTGAAACGTTCATCCGTTTTATCGATCAGATTCTTTTTGACTAATAATAATCTAAACTCTGGCTGCACCTCAGGCTGCACGACGATCCCTCATACTTTTCTAACGTCGGGTCAGATTATATTTTTACCGTTAATGTCTGGTTAAATAATCAGTCAATTTGACCGTAATCATGTAAGCTAATCACCATAGCCGAATCATTCATTCGAATCTTCGGCCAAATCTTCTGCGCTTGAAGGTCGTGTTAACAGGAAAATGGCAACACCTGATAAAATAGCAATCTGGATAATCAGAACAAAGGCAGGAACATTGAAATAAACCGCCAAACCAACGGCAAAGGCCATAAATATAATTGCACTTGTTTTGGCTTTTCTGGAGACAACGCCGTGATTATTCCAATCGCTTATAATCGGCCCGAATACCTTGTGGTTTAATAACCAATCATGAAAGACATCAGACCCTCTGGCAAAACAAAATGCAGCCAAAAGAACAAAGGGCGTTGTCGGTAGAAGAGGTAATATCACCCCTAAAATTCCCAGAAAAACACAAACACCACCGAGTATGTTCCATATTAATTTTGTCAAAATACGTTACCTGTTCATGAAATTGGCATATTTGGAATTATAGTTATAAACTCGGGTATCAATAGAGAAATCCGCGGGCACATAATATATTTTTATAACTGTATTAGATATGGTGAGTGCTTGCTTTTTTCGTTTAATCTATCAATATAGTTCTATCGTTTTTAATCCAAGGTGTATCCATGACAAAATCATTAATCCGAATCGCTGCGACTTCATTGACATTTATGTTTATTAGTCCACTTTCCTCTGCACATGCTCAGGATGGTCAGGTTCAAGATTTATTGCAGTGTGACCAGATTAAGGATTCAGAAGATCGCCTTGCGTGCTTCAACACAATCGTAGAGAAGCTTAAAGAAGATCCAGACTCGTTTCACGAACAACGCCGTGAAAGCGAAGGAAAAAAGCCTGATTTCAAACGTAGATACAGCGGCGACGATGCTTTTGGGCGATCATCAAAATATTATCAGGAAGCAACACCTGATAGAATCACTTCAGGCCTCAAACGATATTGGAAAAACGCTCGTGGCCGTTACACATTTTATCTCGACAATGGTCAAATATGGCAAGAAACAAGTGGGTCCAGCCTATCAATTCCAAATAAGCCAACGAATGTGATTATTAAAAAGGGCTTATTCGGCAGCTATAGTATAAAGATCAAAAATACCAAATATTCGGGTCGCAGTGGCAAGGTAAAACGTGTAGACTAGGTAAACTTACCTGAATTCCACATTTCCTGAGAAACACAGTTTCCTATTCAATTCTAGATTAATAATTTTCGATCGTTGCAACAAGTCATTCGCAACGATCGTTCAACCGCAAATAGCATCTCGCTCCACACATACAAACGTAACATTTTTGCAACAATATCTAGATTTATAACCTTAACTATAATCTTTAGCTTTACTCATAAACTTAAGAGATACAGTTTAACTTTGTGACCTGGTGGGGTCTCAAGTTACTGGTAGGGGCTGACCAGTGCTTTGTTTTAATTTTTTCTTTCTTGGGAGGAGAGAAATATGAGTAATTTTGATTTGCTGAAGAATCGTCTTAGCTACGGTACAGCTTCAGCTCTTATCGCGGCGATGGGCTACCTAGGTACCACTGGCGCGGTTGCACAGGATGACGCATCTGTTGATGACGATTCCGAAGTGGAAGAAGTTGTTATTACCGGTTCACGTATTAAACGTTCTGGTATCGATAACGCTCAGCCAAATATTACACTTGATCGTCAAGACTTTGATGATCGTGCGTTTGTAAACATCGCTGATCTACTTAACGAAACACCTGCATTCGGTGCACCAGCTGCTTCACCAAACGGTAACCAAGCTGGTCTGAACATCGGTCAGAACATCGTTAACTTCTTGGGACTAGGTTCACAACGGACTCTTACTGTTGTAAACGGTCGCCGTTTCGTATCATCGAACCCTCCGACTTTTGGTTCTGGTGCAAACTCTGGTTCTCAGGTTGACCTTAACACTATTCCTTTCGCACTTATTGAGCGCGTTGAAACTATCGCGATCGGTGGTGCACCTGTTTATGGTTCTGACGCCATTGCCGGTACAATTAACGTAACTCTACGTGATGACTTTGAGGGCCTATCAGTCTCTGGTCGTTATGGTGTGACTCAGCGTGGTGACGGTTCTACGTACCAGATTCAGTCTGTAATTGGCGGTAACTTCGCTGACGGACGTGGTAACGTTGCATTCTCTATGGAATTCAACAGCCAACCATTGCTTTCAAATAATGCACGTGCATTCATTTCTGATGCTGAGCCATTTATCGGCGAAACAAATGACGTATTTAACGTTTTCTTTGATCAGAATGTACAAATTGTAACACCTGGCGGACTTCTGTCTCCTGGTAGTGCTATCATTCCATCACTCGGCGTTGGTCAATTCCCTAACGTAGGTGGATTTGTTCAATTTGCTGATAACGGTGACATTGTTCCGTTCCAAGCAGGTACAGCTCCTCCAGGTTCAGCATTCTTCGCTGCTGGTGGTGACGGCTTCGATTTATTCGATGATGTTGGAACAATCCAAACACCTTTAGAGCGTGTAACTCTTGGTGGTATCGGTCACTATGACATTACAGATAACATCACAGCATTCTTCGAGTTTACACTTAACAACTCTCGCGGTACTGAGTTTGCGAACCAAGGTGGTTTCCAAACGTTTGCGTTCCCGAACGAGTCTGGTGCTCTTCAATTCGGAGCAGACAACCCGTTCCTAACTCAGCAAGCTGCTAATTTCCTATCTGATAATGGCATTGATAGCTTCTTCGTTAACCGCTTTAACAATGACCTTGTTAACAACGGCGAAATCGATATTGATAGCACAACTTACCGTGTCGTTTCCGGCTTACAGGGCGACTTCTCTATCGGTGAGCGTGACTTCAGCTGGGAAGTACACACAAACTTCGGTTCAACTGATATTGATAACTTCACAACAACTGTAAACGATCCGCGCTTCATCAATGCAATTGATGCTGTTGCACTAACAGATGATACTGCTGGTGTAATCGCTGATGGTACAGCTGTTGTACGTAACGGTGAAACAGTATTCATCAGTTCTGCTGCAGGTTTAGCTGCACAGGCTGGCGACATCGT
Organism: Kordiimonas sp. SCSIO 12610; assembly: GCF_024398015.1. Taxonomy (GTDB): domain Bacteria; phylum Pseudomonadota; class Alphaproteobacteria; order Sphingomonadales; family Kordiimonadaceae; genus CANLMI01. Next base: position 505,274 of record NZ_CP073747.1, on the reverse strand, counting down.
TTGTAACGTAGTTCTTCAGCAAGCTCTTGGTACACCAGGTGCTGGTGATCCACAAAACGCTTCAGGTAATGGTATTACCGATGCTGAACAACCATTTGTAGACGGTTGTGTGCCGTTGAACTTGTTCGGTGTTGGCAATGCAACACCAGAGGCACTTGCGTTTGTTCAAGCTCTTATCAATACACAAACTGATATCGAGCAGCGCGTTGTTGCAGCTAACTTCAACGGTGACTTGATTGATTTCGGTACTGGTATGATCCAGTTCGGTGTTGGTTGGGAATCACGTAGAGAAACTGGTAGCTTCGGTTCATCACCTCTACAAAATTCTGGTATTACTCGTAACTCACCAGCTGTTGATTCAGGCGGAACATTCACTACAAGTGAATTCTACGGCGAGCTAGTCGTTCCAATTGTAGACCCTGATTGGGAAATCGGTGAGAGCCTGTTTGGTGAAACACTAATTAACAGTGCATCATTCGAACCGGCTGTACGTCTTGTTACAACTGACATCGGTGGTACATCTGATACTAACACAACCTACACTCTACTAGGTCGTGTACAGGTATTGAATGACTTCCAATTCAACGGTAACTACACACGTTCAATCCGTACACCTGCACTTGCTGAACTTTTCACACCTGTATCAAACACTTTCTCATTTGCTGCTGACCCATGTGATTCTCGTAACATCAACAACGGTCAGGTTCCAGCAACTCGCCTAGCGAACTGTGAAAGTATTGGACTTGGTGGTGTAAACGGCGACTTCACATCTAACATCGTGAATGCTTCTGTTCTTGGTACCACATCTGGTAATCCAAATCTTCTTCCTGAAGTAGCGGATTCTTGGACAATTGGCCTTGCATATTCACCTCGTTGGATCCCAGGTCTACGTCTACGCGCTGATTACCTAAGCATTCAGCTTCGTGATCGTATTCAGTCACTTACACTGACTACAATCTTGCAGCAGTGTTTCGATGACCCTGATTTCCAAACCAATCCTAACCCGGTTTGTAACGCGTTCACTCGTGACGCGGACGGTCAGATTATCGACTTCGCAACAGGTCAGTTTAATGCTGCGAACTCTGATACTCGTTTGGTAACGTTTGATGCACGCTACAGCACACCAGTTGATTCAATCCTCGCATTGTTCGACAGTTCATTCCAAGACGGTGACTACGGTAACCTTTCTTGGCGCTTGAATGGTGTACGTCGTATCGAAAACCGCACACAGGTTAACGCTGCAGCGCCAGCTGATCCAGTGATCGGTAGCTTCGGCCAGCCTGAGTGGTCTGCTACATTCGATACAACTTACACATACGAGAAGTTCCGTCTATTCCACAGAATTGCATGGCAGAACTCAGCACTATTTAGTGTTGTAGGCGATAACACAATTGAATTGCCTGATGGCAGCACACCAACCAGAACTGGTCAACGTGCTATCCATAGTTTAACACTTAGCTATCAGTTCTTCGACGAGTTGACTGCGCAAGTTACAATCAACAACTTGACTGATCGTAGACCAAATCTACTACAACAAGTTTCAAATGATTTCGGCAATGCTGAAATCCGTGGTCGTGAGTTCTTCTTCACACTACGTGCAAACTTCTAAGATTTGTTGAATTAAAATCATGAAAGCCGGGGAATTTTCCCGGCTTTTTTCTTAGCTTATTCATGTCAAATTAGTGCTCGATATCGACCATATGGGTGTAAATAATATTGATGTCTTGATGGTCAATCACAGACGTAATCCCAACAGACGCCGCTATCCTTATCCAATCAAGCGCTAACCCTGTGCTTTTCTGGTAACATATACCTATGATTTATGGTGCTATAACTGCCGTCTATTAATAAATTAATACACACGATCGATAGTTTATGTCTATTCTGACACATCTTTAATGCGCAGAAACTTATAATTGCGTAACAATATTACAAAGTATGGGGAAGGAATATTCATGACTTTGACCAGCCTTGAGCGAAACAAACGAAAGCGCTCAAAATATCTTCTTAGCACTGCTGCGATTGCCCTATTCGCAACCGGCGCAGGATTAACTGGCGCATCTGCGCAAGACAGCTCAGCAAATGATGATGAAGAATTTGAAGAAGTTGTTGTTACAGGCTCGCGTATCAAGCGCGACTCTAATTTAACGTCGCCTGCACCTGTAACCACTCTTGACTCTGAACAATTTCGCCTGTCTGGTGAGATAGATATAACAGATGTGTTGAATGACCAACCTGCTTTGTTGACGTCTTCCAGTTCTGAAGGGTCTATTGATGGAATTTTTGCTGCTGGAACAGGTCAAGCCGTTTTACAATTACGCGGCCTCGGTAACGAAAGAACCTTGGTTCTTGTAGATGGTCGCCGCCACGTATCTGGCGTAGCGGGCACACAGGCTGTAGATATTAACACTATTCCTCCTGCATTGATTGAACGTGTAGAAACCCTAACTGGTGGCGCATCTTCGATTTATGGTGCTGATGCTGTAACCGGTGTAATCAACTTTATTTTGAAAGATGACTTTGAGGGTGTCACTGCTGACGTTCAAGGGAGTATTTCTGATGAAGGTGACGGTGAAACCCTTCGGGCAAATATCTTATACGGTAAGAACTTTGATGATGATCGCGGTAATTTCACCGTAGCCTTCGATTATTCGCGCCGCGATAATATCCTCTTTGGCGACCGCGAGTTCACCAGAAATGGTCAACAGTCTGATGATTTCCCAAATCCAGCGCTTAGGTTCCAGCTAGGCGATATTGATCCAACAAACACACCAAACTTCGCACAGTTCTTTAGTCCTGCAAACGGCCGCTTTTCTCGTGGATTTAACATTCCCACAGCCGCAAATTTCATCCAGGACTTTACTGACACCTTTGGCACTGCACCAAATCTAACAGCTGCTGAGCAAGCCCTTATAGACAGGGCCGCAAACGCGCCTGCTCGTGTCATCCTGCCACAACCCACATTCTCGATTACCTCATCTGGCGGTACGATCATTCCTGCTGACTTCTCGGTATCTGGTCTTGATGTTGATGGAAACGGTGTTGAAGACTGTCTCGACAGCTTTGTGGGCTTCAATGGCTTGTTTGATTTCTCAAATGCTTTTGGTCTCGCTGGTGGGTGTCACGTTGCTAACCCTGATGGTAGCATCAGCCCTGTAACTGACGGTCTCATTGTTGGTAACTTTAACGCATTTGGCGGTTCTGGTGTCCTGGACGGAAACGACGCTGGTTTCCTAACACCTGATGACGAACGTTTTAGCGTCAATGTAACCGCAAACTATGAGCTTAATGACAATATTACGGCTTTCATTGAAGCAAAATTTGTCCGTCAAGAAGTCGAGTCCGGTGGACCAAACAATACTTTCTACGATCTTTTGACAATACGACCTGATAACCCGTTCATCCCAGACGCATTGCAGCCCGTTGCTGACCGAGCAGGCGGATTATTCGTAACTCGTGACCCATCAGACCTTGGGCCAAATATTGATACCTTTATCAGTGAAACCTATCGTATTGTTGGTGGTATTGAAGGCGAGTTTGACAATGGTTGGAACTATGAATTAAGCGCAAACTACGGCCGCTTTGACCGAGAGGTGATTGACCGTAACCGCGTAATCGTTGATCGTTTCTTTGCTGCTATCGATGCAACCACCGATGCAAGTGGCAATGCTATTTGTCGCTCTGATATCGACCCAACGGCGCCTGCTACAACTATTTTTGGTATTCCAGCCTTCAATCCAGGCTTCTTTACCTTTAATCCTGGTGATGGGTCTTGTCGTCCAGCAAATATTTTCGGTTCCGGCAATATTAGTCAGGATGCAATCGACTTTATTACAACAACTGTCCGTAATGATTTCCAATTAGAGCAGTTTGTGCTGAATGGCTACGTTTCTGGCACAACAGAAGAATTCCTTGAGTTGCCAGGCGGTCCAATTGCCTTCGTTCTTGGTGCTGAGTACCGTGATGAAAGAAGCCAGTCCGTTTTCGATCCACTGGTTCGTGGTATTGCACCAGTAACTACACCGGATATTAACGCTGGTCAGGCCGTTTCCGAATTAGGTTTAGACCAGAATGCTCTAACATTCGATTCTGGTGCTCTCGTTCAAAATTCAGGCGGTGGTTTTGATGTATTCGAATTGTTTGGTGAGCTTTCCCTACCAATTCTAGAAGGTGAATTCCTTGCAGAAGAACTAAGACTAGATCTTGCTGCGAGATACTCTGAGTATTCAACAATTGGAAGTACATTCACTTGGAATGCGGGCGTAAATTATTCACCGCATAAAGACATTGGCATTCGTGCGAGTTACTCACGTTCGGTGCGTGCACCAAATATTGACGAGCTCTTTAGCCCAGCACAAGCAGCATTCTTCCGTCCAAATGATCCATGTGATCAGGGTCAAATTGATGCCCTCCTTGCAACAGGCGACCCTCGCGGAAATAACCGCGTTGCAAACTGTGCTGCAGCAGGCTTGCCTGCTGGTTTCCAAGATCCGCTTTCGGCACGATTTGTTGGTGAAACTGTTGGTAACCCGGACCTTCAGGAAGAAACAGCTGATACTTTCACTGTTGGTGTAGTCCTACAACCAAGTTTCCTTGACGGCCTGACAATTTCTGTCGACTATTGGAATATTGAGATCAGCGACGCAATTCAGGCGCCAAGTGCACAGGACATTGTTGATGCATGTTTCGACTCTAGCCAATTCCCGAATCAGTTCTGTGATCTATTTACAAGAAACACTGATACAACATCGCCTCAGTTTGGTGGTTTTACATTCCTGAGACAACAACAGGTGAACTTTGCTGCTTTGGAAGCTGCTGGTGTAGATTTCCAGGCGAAATATGATTTTGATATTGATGAGCATGCATTCTCTATCGGTTTCAACGGAACATATTTTGATAAACTGGATAACTTCTTTGACCCAACAGACCTAACAGCAGTTGACCCAGAATTGGGCGAATTGCAAAGGCCTGAATGGGCAGGGAACGGTTTCTTGAATTGGTCATATGATCGCATAACCGTTGGTTGGCAGACACAATATATGGATAGCCAAGCCCTGCGCGGTGTAGAAATTGAAACCGCCACCGAATTGTTCGGCGAAGGTAATGCGATTACTAACGAGGTATTCATTCATGATATCAACGCAAGCTATCAGTTAACTGATAATGTGCGCGTATATGGTGGTGTGAATAACTTAACCAACAAGTCGCCATTCATTACTGAGAATGCGTTCCCGGTTAGTCCACGTGGAAGAGTATTCTTCCTTGGGGTCAACGTACTCTACTAAACAACGAAAGCCGGGGTTTTCCCCGGCTTTTTCTTTTCAAGGGTGGAAACTTGAATTTCTATGTAACTTTCAGGCTTAGGCCAATTTCAGATGATCCTACACTAACCTTGCCACCTGATTTCACATCACCCTTCAAAATCATTTCCGCAAGCGGGTCCTGAACATTTTTCTGAATGACACGTTTTAAAGGACGCGCACCATAAACCGGATCATATCCGGCATCACCAAGCCATTTGATCGCACCGTCCTCTAATTCAAGGTCTATATTCCGGTCTTCAAGCAAATGCTTTAGATAATCGATCTGAATATCGACAATGCCTGCCATATGCTCTCTACCCAGTCTGTGGAAAAGAATAATTTCATCGAGGCGGTTGATAAATTCTGGGCGGAATGCGCCTTTCACCACATCCATGACCTGATCACGCACGCTTTCAACATCTTCACCATCTTTAAGATCAGCAATCAATGGCGACCCTAAATTGGAGGTTAAGATGATGATCGTATTTGAAAAGTCGACCGTACGGCCTTGACCATCGGTTAAACGGCCATCATCCAGCACCTGCAACAAAACATTAAACACATCAGGATGAGCCTTCTCTACCTCATCAAACAAAACAACCTGATAAGGGCGCCTTCGCACGGTTTCTGTTAAAACACCGCCTTCCTCGTATCCAACATATCCAGGAGGAGCCCCGATCAACCTTGCAACCGAATGCTTTTCCATAAATTCGGACATATCGATACGAACCATCGCATGTTCATCGTCAAACAAAAAAACAGCAAGCGCTTTAGTAAGCTCGGTTTTACCAACCCCTGTTGGTCCAAGGAATAGAAAGCTACCAAGCGGCCTTCGTGGGTCCTGCAACCCAGCGCGTGCACGCCTTACGGAATTGGAAACAGCAGACAAGGCTTCGGTTTGGCCAATAACTCTTTTCCCTAATTCTGCCTCCATTTTAAGAAGTTTCTCACGCTCGCCTTCCAACATTCGATCAACAGGTATTCCTGTCCATCGGGATACAACGGCCGCGATATCGCTATCGGTTACTTCTTCACGTAACAGGTTCGATACACCATCCTCAGCACCTTCGTCCTGCGCCGCATTAGATTGCAGCGCAATCCTGTTTTCCAGGTCAGGGATAATGCTATGTTGAAGCTCACCTGCTTTCGCGAAATCACCGCGTCTCTGCGCCTCAGCAAGTTTTTGACGCGCCGCATCCAACTGCTCGGTAATTTGTTGACCACCTGCAAGGCGGTCTTTCTCATTTTTCCAGCGCGCTGTTAATTCATTAGAGCGCTCTTCCAGGTCTTTAAGCTCTTTTTCAAGGTCGCTCAAACGCGCCTTGGAACCATCATCTTTTTCTTTCTTTAACGCTTCGCGCTCAATCTTTAATTGGACAATTTTACGATCAAGCTCGTCTATTTCCTCGGGCTTTGATTCGGTTTCCATCCGCAGTCGACTTGCGGCTTCATCCATCAAATCGATCGCCTTATCGGGCAAAAATCGGTCGGTTATATATCGATTGGAAAGGGTGGCACTTGCAACAATCGCATTGTCCGTAATACGAATACCATGATGCACTTCGTATTTTTCCTTCAAACCCCGCAGGATGGAGATCGTGTCCTCTACGCCTGGTTCATCGACAACAACAGGTTGGAAACGACGCTCCAGTGCAGCATCTTTCTCAACATATTTCTTATATTCATTCAGTGTTGTCGCACCAATACAGTGAAGTTCACCGCGTGCCAACGCTGGTTTCAACAAGTTCGAGGCATCCATAGCGCCGTCAGTTTTGCCTGCACCGACAAGCGTGTGCATTTCATCGATAAACAAGATTATATCGCCGTCACCGTGCGCTACTTCTTGCAGCACAGCCTTTAGGCGTTCCTCAAATTCGCCGCGGTATTTAGCACCAGCAATTAACGCCCCCATATCAAGCGACATGATACGCTTGTCCTGAAGGCTATCAGGAACGTCCCTGTTCGCGATACGCAGCGCAAGGCCTTCCGCAATTGCAGTTTTACCCACGCCGGGTTCGCCTATCAGAACCGGATTATTTTTCGTGCGCCGTGACAAAACCTGGACTGTCCGCCTTATTTCTTCATCACGTCCAATTACAGGGTCCAACTTCCCGGCTTTTGCGCGCTCAGTTAAATCCTGCGCATATCTGTTAAGGGCATCATACGCATCTTCCGCAGAACTGGAATTTGCAGCCCGACCTTTACGGAGGTCGTTGATAGCTTTATTCAATTTTGCGGCATCAACATTGGCACTCTTTAGAATTTTACCTGCTTCACTATCTGACGAGAGGACAAGCGCAAGCAACAAACGCTCAACCGTAACAAATTTATCACCAGCCTTGTCAGCAATCTCTTCCGCTTTGGCGAAAACACGTGCTGTGCTCGGGTCAAGATGAAGCTGACCAGCACCGCTGCCTTCTACCTTAGGCATTTTAGCAATATGATCATTAATGCTTGTCTGAGCTTGCTTTGCCTGACCGCCAGCTGCATTAATAAGGTTGGACGCAAGACCTTCCTTATCATCAAGCAAAACTTTTAAAATATGCTCTGGTGTAAACCGCTGATGATTTTCACGAAGCGCAAGGGACTGCGCTGACTGGATAAAACCCTTTGACCTTTCGGTATATGTATCAATATTCATGTGTTTATAACCCCATGGATTTCTGGCCCTCAATGAGCAGCCTATTCATCACTAAGCACCCCAAATGGGCGTGCCTTTCCATTCATATGTAAGCATCAAATTGCTGATGACAAGTCGGGTATTCGCCTAAAATCAAAAATGGCCCAAACGGGCCATTCTTTAATTAGTATAAGTATTTTCAAATATTAAGCAGCTTCTTCATCATCAGAAGGCTCGGCTTTTTTCCTGCGCCGCGGCTTAGGTTTATCTTCACTTATCTCTTCGCCGTCTTTTGCTTTTGGGGTTCTTTTTCTGCGTACTGGCGCTTTGCGTTTTTTAGCTGGCTCTTCTTCTGCAACTTCAGCCTTGTTCTCTGCGACAACTTCATCACCAGGTGCTGCCGTTTCCAGGTCAAGTGTCGCCTGTTCAACAACAGGCTCTTGAGAAGAAGTATCCTCTTCGGATACTGCTGCAGCGTCCGCAACCTCTGTAGTTACCTGTTTGTTTTGATCTGAGTCTGAACGATTATTGCGCCCGCGCCGTCCGCGCCTTTGGTCACGACCTTCCTTGTCACCGCGCTCCGCACGTGGGTCATTACTGGCGTTTTCATCACGGTCAGTATTATCGTTATTGTCACTGCGCTTTTGGTTGTTTTGCTGTGACCCACGCATGTCGTTTAAAACACGCTGATAATGATCTGCAAACTGCAAAAAATTCTCGGCAGCTATTCTATCCCCTGCCTGAGTTGCTTCACGCGCTTGGGTTTTATATTTTTCTAAAAGCTGCTTTGGATTACCGCGAACTTTATTGTCATTCCGGTTGTTACCAGCATTACTTTTGCCGTTAGATTTTCTTTGTGTATTTCGATTACGCGAATTACGAGCGTTTTGAGCTTGTTTCATACGAACTTATTACCAACAATGTTCAGAAATAGGTTTTCTTGGCAAAATCATTTTGCCGTTTTTCCGATCGCAAATTCATTATATTCGGAAAGTCTTAATAAGAGCTCTACACTGTTTTCACTCTCTATTAAGTAAAATCACCCTAGCGGCATCTTCTGATTATTCCAAGGAAAATTTTCGTTACTCGGTAAAATATCCACTGACGACACGTGGTACACCGCCCAAATCATTTTTTACCTCTATGGACGTCAGGCCCTGTTCTCGCATCAGGCTCGCAACATCCTCTGATTGTTTGATACCAACTTCAAATGCCAACAAACCACCGTCATTCAATAACAGAGGGGCTAACTGTGTTATTTTACGGTAGAAAAGCAACCCATCATCCCCGCCTTCTAAAGCAGATAATGGCTCATAGTCCTTTACGTCTGGCATCAGGTCCTTGATATCAGCATCAGGAATATAAGGTGGATTGGAAACAATCACATCGAACGGCCCCAGTGCCTTAAGGTCATCAATCATCTGTTCATTTAAAATATCAAGTTCGAAAAACTCAACACGCTTTGACAATCCTAATCGATCAGCGTTACCCCGCGCAACCTCTAGCGCACCTGTTGAAATATCACAGCCAATACCAATTGCTTCTGTTAATTCCGTCAGAATTGATAGGAGAACACACCCACTTCCAACACCAATATCGAGCAAGCGTGGCTTCCAGGCACTAACTGGGATTCGCTTAAGCGCCACCTCAACCAAGGTTTCCGTGTCAGGTCGCGGGATAAGAGTATGTTCATTCACCCGGAAGGGAAGGCTCCAGAACTCTTGTTCGCCGATAATATAAGCAACCGGCTCCGCATTACAGCGGCGATCAACCAAGGCCTGGAAAATAGTTTCTTGATGCTTTGATACCGTCTCGTGCCGCTTCATAATCTGCTGTGTCCGATCCAGACCGAACACATGTTCACACAACAATTCTACATCAAACTGTGGACTTGAAGATCCTGCATTTGCAACTTTGGTCACCGCATTCTCAAGACATATGCCCAAGGGTACAGATTGCCCGGTCATTAAAAACCATTTTCCATAGCGGACAGCTTCGCTGCCTGATCTTCAGCGATCAAGGCACTAACGACTTCACTCAAACCGTCCCCCGCAAGCACTTGATCAAGTTTATGAAGCGTCAATCCAATACGGTGATCGGTCACACGGCCTTGCGGGAAATTATAGGTACGAATCCGCTCAGAACGGTCACCAGAACCAACTTGTGCTTTCCGGTCTTCCGAACGCTCCGCATGAAGTTTCTCACGCTCTACCTCATAAAGGCGGGCCATCATAATCTTCATCGCCTGATCACGGTTTTTATGCTGTGACTTGTCACTTTGCACCACCATAATCCCTGTTGGAATATGGGTGATCCGAACAGCAGAATCAGTTGTATTTACGTGCTGACCGCCAGAACCAGAGGCCCGCATGGTATCAATTCTGAAATCCTCTTGTTTGATATTCAGGTCCACCTCTTCCGCTTCCGGAAGAACTGCTACTGTCGCTGCACTTGTGTGGATACGGCCTCCAGATTCGGTTGTTGGCACCCGTTGTACCCGGTGAACGCCTGACTCAAATTTAAGTTTCGCAAAAACCCCTTGGCCGCTTACGTTGGCAACAATTTCCTTAAACCCGCCAACGTCTGACGAAGACGCAGAAATCACCTCAACTTTCCAGCCGTTGCTTGCAGCGAAACCTTCATACATGCGGAATAAATCACCGGCGAAAAGCGCGGCCTCATCACCACCTGTTCCTGCCCGAATTTCCACGATTGCAGAACGCTCGTCCGCTGCGTCCTTAGGCAAAAGGGCTATTGAAAGCTCGCGGTCCATTTCCGGCAAGCGTTCCTTAAGCTCGTGAAACTCTTCCTGCGCGAGCTCTTTCATTTCAGGGTCGTCGCCAGATTCGATCATTTCTGCAAGATCAATCATTTCCTGGCGGCCATCACGAAGCGCATTAGCGGCTTCAACGATTGGCCCGAGGTCAGAATATTCCTTACTAAGTTTTACGAACTCTTCGTTAGAAAACTCGTCGGGCGTACCAAGCGAATGTTCCAGGTAGCTATACCGATCCAAAAGCTGTTCAATACGTTCATCAGTAATCACGGCAAGAACGCTCCTTTATTTCTCATTTATGGCTGAAACAATATCGGCAAACGCGATTTCAGATTGTTCACCATTCTCAAGACGTTTAAGTGTTGCAACGCCTCGTTCCAATTCATTATCGCCAATTATTACTGCAAATGCAGCGCTTGCTTTATCAGCCCTGTTCATACGTTTCTTCAAGTTACCCGACCGATCAGCGGTTACAGTAAAACCTTCAGTCCTAAGCGTTTCTGCGACCTCAAAAGCCTTTAAAGTTGCCGCCTCACCCATTGGCATAATCACAACAGGGCGTGCAGGGCCCTCCCCCGCTTCTGATAACATTGCAAGGCGTTCGATACCACCAGCCCAACCTACACCCGAAGTTGCAGGACCACCAAGCTGTTCGATAAGGCCGTCATACCGACCACCACCAAGGACCGTCCCCTGTGCACCAAGTTCCGTCGTTACAAACTCAAACGCCGTGTGGCAATAATAGTCCATACCGCGCACCAGGCGCTCATCATGAATATAGGGCACGCCAACAACATCCAGACCCTTTTTCACTGTTTCAAAGAAAGTCTGTGACACTTCATTAAGATGATCAGATAATTTGGGCGCATCCGCGACAATTGCTTTATCGCCCTCGTTCTTACTGTCCAGAATTCTAAGCGGGTTGCTCTCAAGGCGGCGCTGGCTATCTTCAGATAACTGATCCTTAAACTTGCTCAAATAAGCGACAAGTGCTTCCCGGTATGCTGTACGGCTCTCCTTATCGCCGAGCGTGTTCAGATGAAGAACAACTTTGTCACCAAGCCCGAGTTCTTTCAATAGGCGCCAAGCCATTGCAATCATGTCGATATCAGCTTCTGGGCTATCTTGCCCCAAAAGCTCGGCATTAACCTGATGGAACTGACGATACCTTCCCTTCTGCGGCCGCTCGTAACGGAATGCAGGGCCATAACTCATCAATCGGCAAGGAAGATTTTGCTGCATACCATTTGAAATGAAGGCACGGCAAACACCTGCTGTAAATTCAGGGCGCAGTGTTAGTTCGTCGCCGCCGCGGTCCTCAAACGTATACATTTCCTTTGATACAATATCAGAAGCCTCGCCAAGTGGGCGCTTATACACTTCGGTGAATTCAAAAATTGGTGTCGCTAACTCTTCAAATCCATAGGTGCCGGCAACACGGCGGAATGTATCCACCACCGCAGTCATGTTTCTGGCGTCATTTCCATAGATGTCACGGGTCCCCCGCGCTGGTTGCAGCTTGGACACAGTATATTCCTTCAATAATAGCTAAGCGTTGGCTTTGGCTGCTTCATCTATCTGAGCAGCTTTTTCTTCTACAAGCTCAACAATATGATCAACGAGTTTATCGTCAGTAATTTTATGATCGGTCACGCCAGAAAGATAGACCATATGGTTACCCTGACCACCACCAGTTAGGCCAATATCGGTCTCGCGTGCTTCGCCAGGGCCGTTGACCACACAACCGATAATCGACAGGCTAAGCGGTGTATGAATATGACTAAGGCGCTCTTCAAGAATTTCCACTGTCTTGATAACAGGAAACGCCTGTCTGGCACACGATGGGCAGGAAATGATCTGAACCCCGCGATGGCGAAGGCCAAGTGATTTCAGAATTTCAAAACCAACCTTCACTTCTTCAGCCGGGTCAGCAGACAGTGAAACGCGGATCGTATCGCCAATACCTGCCCAAAGAAGCGAGCCAAGCCCGATGGAAGACTTTACGGTCCCCCCCCGGAGCGCACCAGCTTCTGTAATACCAAGGTGGAGCGGGTAATCACATGCATCCGCAAGCCCCTGATAGGCAGCAACAGCTAAAAATACGTCAGACGCTTTCACACTGATTTTAAAATCAAAGAAATCATTGTCTTCTAAAATACGCGCGTGTTCCAGCGCACTTTCGACAAGCGCCTCAGGGCATGGCTCTGCGTATTTTTCAAGTAAATGCTTTTCAAGTGACCCTGCATTTACGCCAATCCGCATTGCGCAACCATTCGCTTTCGCGGCGCGCACAACCTCTTTCACGCGTTCGCTGGAGCCAATATTGCCAGGATTGATGCGCAGGCACGCAGCACCTGCATCCGCAGCCTCAAGCGCGCGTTTATAGTGAAAATGAATATCTGCGACCACAGGGACATTGGCCTCACGGCAAATCTCTGGCATTGCAGCTGTTGACGCCTCATCAGGGCATGAAACGCGAACAATATCAACGCCCGCTTCTTCAGCCTGCCTAATTTGGTTAATTGTAGCCGCTGCATCCGATGTGAGTGTGTTTGTCATGGTCTGAACAGTGATTGGTGCATCGCCGCCAACCGGAACATTTCCCACCATTATCTGACGGGATTTACGCCGAATTACATCTCTCCATGGACGAATGCTCATGTCTTTTACCTTATGCCAGTCACTGAATAGCAAAATAGCCGATGAATATCGGCTATACATGAGCAAGACTGCCCGTTAACGCAAGTAAAAATAGCGAAATTGACTAAATTATACTTATTCAGAATGATTTGTTTGCTCTAACGAGTCTAAAGGCATTGCAGAAATGACTTCTCCAGCACTTCCAAGAGGTGAGGATTGTCGGCCACCAATCATTAATTGGACAGCGCCTGCGTTGCTCGTACTGAACAAGATATTTTGCTCTAATTTTGGTTTGAACTGTTCACCCGCATGCAAAATACCTGACCAAACCTCACTGCCGTCTACTCTGGCAAATCGAACCCAACTTTCTTCACTAGCTACAATAGTCACATCATGTGAGACAGCATCCGTAGCAATTGTATCCGCATAAACAGGAGACGTGAATAATGAACTATCGCCGCGCTGAACTCTTGCATCATTTGAGGCTTCAAATTGTTCGATTTGTGCTGCGGTTTCCAATGTGGGGTTATTAGTTTCACCGCCTGTCGCACTATCTTCGATAGATGGTGCTTGAGGTTGTTCTACGTCAATATTCGTAGAACTATAATTCGTTGCTTCAATGCTTGATGATGTATCCAATCGAGCAAGCTGAATATCAGCGCCCTGTGCCGGAACATCAGCAACCATCGTCTGCATGGTCACATTTGCGCTTGTGAAACTCCATACCCCGGCAATACCAAGCGCCGCGATAGCAGGAGCGAACCAGCTTTTTTTCTTTTCAGGTTTGATTGAAAAGGATGGTTTAGAGTTTTGCCGCTCTATTTCAACGGGCTTAGGAGGATCAAGAAGATTTGCTTCCTCTTTATAACTGCGAACCATTTCATCGCAATCCAGACCCAAAATCTGCGCATACGATTTAATAAACCCAATTGTGAACGTTTGCGCAGGAAGTTCATCATAATTCTCTGCTTCTATCGCTTTCAGATAGCAGATACTTATGCATGTTTCCTTCGCAACCTCAGATAAACTAAGGTCTTTTTCCTGGCGTACAGCCTTCAAACGTTCGGCAACCGAACGATCTGACTTCTTCATTTTAACCGTCCCCTGCCGATTATTTCGGCAGCCAATTAGCTGTTAGTTCAAATTCCAGCTAATGTCCCTTGTGGCGACACTAAAGCCAATTTTCACTATCATGCTGTCCTAGTCCCCAAAGCATGTTGTAGCGATGGCTATAGGATTATATTTTATTTTGAATATAGCCACGCAAGAGTCAAAAAACATTTAACGCATAGAGTCAATTGTATACACCTTATGAGTGCATATTATTGACCAATATCTATTATGAGTGGGATAATCTGGTAACTGATTGGAATTTAACCCAATTTAACATCATGATCACGGGCAAAATACAATAACGAATCGCGAATCGAGTGATCACCCGCTGCAAGCTTGGAAAGCATAAATTCTTCAAGTCTATCAACATGCATAGAGCGAATCATACGCTTAACGGGGCCGATTGCACTCGGGGATACTGACAACCGTCTAAGCCCAAGGCCAATCAATGCCATGGCTTCAATCGGTTTACTCCCCATCTCCCCGCAGACAGTAATAGGAACATCTTTATCATTACAGGCCGAAATGACACTATGAAGGAACGAAAGTACAGGAGGGGCTAGCAAATCGTATCTATCAGTTAATCGCGGATTAGACCTATCGCAGGCAAAGAAGAACTGCATCAGATCATTCGTCCCAACCGAGAGAAAATCGACTTCTTTAAGCAAAAGGTCCATCTGCCAGACAAGTGATGGCACCTCGAGCATACAACCAATCTTAATTGATGACGGTGGTGTTCGCCCATGCAGTTTCAGTCGGTCTATTTCCTTTTGGAAAATCGATTTACACCGCCTCAATTCAGCGACTTCTGCAATCATTGGGAACATAACATTCAGTTCACGCCCGGCTGCGGCATAAAGCATGGCTCGCAACTGGAACCGCAGCAGCGCTGGTCGCTCCAACGCAATCCGAATTGCTCTCCAGCCCATTGCGGGGTTTTCTTCTTCCTCATCTCTTGGAAGAAAGGGAACTTGTTTATCGCCGCCGATATCAAGTGTTCGAAACACAATGGGTTTATCGCCTGCGCTATCAAGCGCCGCACTATAAATCTTGAACTGTTCATCGACCTTTGGAAGCGCAGACGAAATCATGAATTGGAATTCAGTTCTGAATAGGCCAATACCCTCTGCGCCCGTATTCTCTAAATTTGGCAGGTCAACAAGTAAGCCAGCATTCATCAATAAATTTACATCGCGTCCATCAAGTGTGCGCGATGGCAGAGATCGTTCTGCTTCATATGCGGCTAACTGGTCTTTAAGTAACCGGGCTGTTTCGCGGTAGCTCTGAATAATATCGTCAGAGGGGCGCACATACACATGCTCACTGTCCGTATCGACAATGATATGTTCGCCCGCTTCTACATGTGACAATAGCCCAGCCACGCGACCAACTACAGGAAGCCCCATAGCGCGTGCAATAATCGTTACATGCGCGGTCGCTGATCCCTCTTCCAAGACGATTGCCTGAAGAAACGTCCGGTCATAATCCATCAGTTCGGCAGGGCCAATATTACGAGCAACCAATACCGTCGGTTCGCCGAGGGCTTCCCGCTGAACGCTCTCATCACCTTGCAGGATACGAATTAACCTGGACGCTAAATCCTCAAAATCAGCGATACGTTCCCGAAGATACGGATCACGAATTTGTTGCATGCGGATACGATTATCCTGCTGAACCCTATCAACCGCTGCTTCTGCTGTAAGGCCTGAAAGCGCAGCTTCCCGCATTTTTGCCTGCCAACCCTGGTCATAGGCAAACATCCGATATGTCTCAAGCACTTCACGGTGTTCACCCATATGGGAGAGATCTGGGTGCTTGAGCATATCTTCCAAATGTTCGCGCAGTGTTGTAATTGCTTGCTCAAGCCTGCCAACCTCAAGCTCTGTATCCTCTGCGACTGTGCGTAGTATTTTAATTTGTGGTCGATGGAAAACCGCGATTCCAGAACCAACTCCGTCAGCAAGCTTAGTCCCGTTTAATGTTACCGAGGTCCCAAGCGATGCAGCATCTTCGCTGAGTTCATCAGCGGCGATAAGATCACCGGACGCCAGCAATTCTGAAATTACCATCGCAATGGTTTGAAGGGCTTCAACTTCTTCAACTTTATAAGTGCGCGGCGTAACGTTTTGTACAACCAGAACACCGGCAACCTTACCTGTCCGCAGAACAGGCACGCCGAGGAAACTATGGTAAATATCCTCGCCTGTTTCAGGTCGATACGCGAACCTGGGATGATTAGGAGCTTCGGAAATATTCAAAGGGATACCGCGCTCGGCGACCAATCCCACCAATCCTTCACCGGTATTCAAACGTGTTTGGTGAACAGCGCTTGCCTTCAAGCCTTCTGTCGCAAACAATTCCAGAACACCGCCTGCGCGGGAAAGGTAAATAGAACAAACCTCGGCAACCATATTTTGTGCGATTAACTGAGCAACACGGTCCAAACGATCCTGTGCGCTACCGCCAGCGGCCATCACACTGTGAAGGCGCCTTAAAAGCAAGCGTGGTTGACTGACACTGTCAGGCACAGGTTACACCTCGATATTGTTAATCCCAAAATATGTCGTGCATAATATTGATGCGACTATAGCTAAATACTAGAGGCTTGCATCAAAATTTTTAGCTCAAATATGTGATCGCCTGCTCTACAAGCTCGTTAATGATATCCGCTGTTGGCATTTCAGTTTTGACCATACCAACACTTTGGCCTGCCATAACAGAACCTGTCTCGATATCACCGTCAACAACAGCACGGCGTAGCGCCCCACCCCAGAAATGTTCGATCTGCATCTGAGCTTCGTCTTGCGTCAATTCAGCATTTTGATATTTCGTTAAAACTTCCTGCTGTGTTCGCATGAACTGTTCGGTACCTTCATTTCGAAGCGCACGAACGGGAATAACAGGGAATTTAGAATCGATTTGAACGCTTGCAATCGCATCACGCGCGTTACCGCGGATAAATGCGCGTTTAAAACGCTCGTGGGCAATGCACTCATGCGCGACAACAAAGCGCGTTCCAAGCTGGGCACCGGCAGCACCCATTTCAAGGTATCCTGCGATGGCTTCGCCTCTGCCGATACCACCCGCTACAAAAACCGGCACTTGATCTGCAACAACAGGCAAAATTTCCTGAGCGAGAACGCTGGTCGACACAGGGCCAATATGCCCCCCTGCTTCCATACCTTCAATAACCAATGCATCCGCACCAACACGGATTAGTTTTTTTGCCAGCGAAACAGCAGGCGCAAAACACATCAGTTTCGCACCAAAGTCCTTGATCGCCTTAATGGATGAAACAGCGGGCAACCCGCCTGCCAATACTACATGGCTAACATTGTGTTCGCGGCAAACCGCAATTAAATTATCGATGTCCGGATGCAGCGTAATCAAATTGACACCAAAAGGTTTATCCGTCATTTCGCGTGTCGCTGCGATCTCCTGTGACAACAGTTCAGGTGTCATGCCACCGCAGGCGATCACTCCAAACCCTCCGGCATTGGAAATTGCAGAAACAAGATTTCGTTCGGAAACCCATGTCATCGCCCCGCCCAAAATCGCATATTCGCTACCCAGAAAGTCCGTACCCTTTTTCCAAAGGGCGTCAAGACGCTGAGATCCAGTCATTGAATTATTATTTGTCACGTTTTCCGCCTTTTATTCGGCTGCATCCAACCCATATGCCGTATGAAGCGCTCGTACAGCAAGTTCGGTATATTCTGCGTCTATAAGTACGCTTGTTTTAATTTCAGATGTAGAAATAACCTGAATATTGATGCCCTTTTCTGCAAGTGTGTCAAACATTTTACGCGCGACACCTGCGTGGCTCTTCATACCAACACCAACAACAGAAACCTTCACAACGTTATCTGTTGAAATGAGGTCTTTATAGCCAAGCGTCTCCTGACTTTCTTCAAGCGCCTTGATAGCCCGCAGCAGATCATCTTCTGGGATTGTAAAAGTAACATCTGTTGCTTTCCCATTATCTGATGCGCTTTGAACAATCATATCAACATTGACATTTGCATCAGCAAGCGGGGCGAACAAATTCGAGACTTTACCCGGACTATCGGAAAGGCCCACAACTGTAACTTTTGCTTCACTTTTGGCATATGCAATGCCGCTTACAACTTCCTGTTCCACAATTTCTTCCTCACCTACAACCAATGTTCCTGGTAAATCTTCAAAAGATGACAACACCTGTGTTCTCACACCATATTTCATGGCAAGTGCAACCGAGCGGGTTTGCAATACCTTTGCACCCAATGATGCCATCTCCAGCATTTCTTCATATGTGATTTTATCAAGCTTACGTGCCTTAGGAACGATGCGTGGATCTGTTGTGTAGATACCATCCACATCAGTATAAATATCACACTGGTCTGCCTCAAGGGCAGCAGCAATTGCAACAGCTGTTGTATCGCTACCACCACGTCCAAGCGTCGTTATCCGATTATCTTCAGCGATACCCTGAAAACCCGCGACAACAGCGACGCGGCCACCTTTCAGGCATTCCTCAAGTTTCTCTGTCTTGATTTCCTCGATACGGGCGGCACCGTGCACATTATTTGTTATCATCGGTATTTGCCAACCGAGGAATGACCGCGCGGGTACTCCCATATCCTGCAATGTAATCGCAAGCAAACCACTTGTGATCTGCTCACCTGCAGCGACAACTGTGTCATACTCTCGGGCATCATGCATCATTGCAGCCGTGCGGCAATAATCGACCAATTGATTAGTCACGCCAGACATCGCGGAAACCACAACCACAACCTCATGGCCTTCTTCCACAGCTTTAGCAACACGCGTGGCGACATTCCTGATACGATCAAGGTCACCTACGGATGTACCGCCAAACTTTTTTACTATTCTTGCCATCTATCGATCCAGACAGAAAATAAACATCATGCTATTATGCCGCATTACGCTTGACCCAAACGTCAGAATGGTGCGTATAAATGCAGCGCGACCTGTCTACAGGTTGGTTAGCATATTCGCAAGACCAGAAAAGCCCGATTTACAAAGATTTTGCGTAATAATATTTCAAGGAGAGCCTTTGTTGTGTCAGAAATGAATAGTAAAATTGCTTCCGGGTCAACCGTTGACGAGAGTGAAGTAGAGTTTTTCGCAGCTATTTCTGACACATGGTGGGACCCTAAGGGCCCCTTCAAACCCCTGCATCAGTTAAACCCTACTCGCCTTAAGTTTATTCGTGACGCTGTTACCGATCATTTTAATTTAGATGCTTCAGCCAAAAAGCCATTCGAAGGTTTGAGGTTTTTAGATATTGGCTGCGGGGGCGGGCTAATTTCCGAGCCAATGTCGCGCCTGGGTGCAGACATGCACGGTGTTGACGCCTCCGAGAAGAATATTCATATCGCCAGTCATCATGCGAGCGAGACAGGGGCAAGCGTTAACTATCGTCATACAACGGCAGAAGCGCTCGCCGAGGCAGGTGAAACATTTGATGTGATCATTAATATGGAAGTGATAGAGCATGTTGCAGACGTTGATGCGTATCTTTCTGCATGTCGGTCACTGTTGAAGCCCGGTGGCATTATGCTTCTGTCTACAATTAACCGAACAGCCAAGGCCTTTCTTTTTGCTATCGTTGGTGCTGAATATGTATTGAGGTGGCTCCCCAAAGGGGCTCACGACTGGAATAAATTTATCACACCCGCTGAACTTCAAAATGCATGCAGAAAAGCAGGTTTCGAAGCATCAGAGCCTACTGGCTTTATTTTTTCGCCGTTTAGTCAAAAATGGTCATTATCTGGCAGTGATACTGATGTGAATTACGCAATGGTTGCGACAAGCCCTAATATCTAAACAAAATTAGCAGTATTTTCAGGCGTCTGTTTTCGGGGCAATGGGTATCGGCAAGATATCGATACCTTCCTCGATAAGTTCTGCCGTTTCATCGGCACTCGCTTCACCGTATATACCGCGTTCCGTGGTTTCACCGTAATGAATTTTTCGCGCTTCCTCAGCAAATTCCTTACCGACATAATCGCAATTGTCTTCAACGTGCTTTTTCACAGTTTTGGCGAATTCCTGTGCTGCTTCCGCAAGTTCCTTAGGGATTTCAACTTTAGGGCTGGTGGTTGCTGCTACGGATTTGGAAGAGCCTTTATATGTTGACTGCGAAACTTCAGAAGAGGGCTTGGGCGATGCTTCAGGCTTTTGATTAGATTTAGCGGCAACATTAGGAGCCATAATCGCCTTTTGAACATCACTTGAACCACAAAAGGGGCATTCAACAATACCCTTCTGTTGTTGCTCCATAAAAGCGTTCGAGGATTGAAACCATGCCTCAAACTTATGGTCATTATTACATTTTAAATCAAAGACAATCATGTAACTTACAACAGTTTCCGTGCACTAATTCTGCAACACGGTCATATCAAAAGGCCTTGAATGTTGCAATGAGGGCATCTTTTTACGGGTTTCAGCGACTTTTTCAAGCGAAAGATCAGCGGTAATATAACCAGCCTCTGCACCTGCATCCGCAATGATCTGCCCCCATGGATCTATGACTAAACTATGCCCAAAGGTTTCTCTGCCTGTTTCATGAAGCCCTGTTTGAGCCGCCGCCAAAATATACGCGCCCGTTTCAATAGCACGCGCCTTAAGAAGCGTATGCCAGTGCGCCTTACCCGTTGGCACAGTGAATGCTGCCGGGACCATAATCAGAGTAGCACCTGCTTCCCCATAGTGCCTGTATAATTCAGGAAAACGGAGGTCATAACAGATTGAAAGCCCCATTTCACCCCAAGGGGTCTCAGCAACAATTGCGTCCTTGCCAGCTCTGTAGAGTGCAGACTCGCGGTAAATTTCGCCGCTTCCCAGATCAACATCAAAAAGATGTAGCTTATCATAACGGGCTTTGATTGAGCCGTCATCGCCAATCAAAAAGGAACGATTAGCCAACTTATCATCAGCAACTTTTATGATCAGTGATCCAATATGCAGCCAAACCTGAAGCTCTTTCGCGATCATTTGGAACGCTTTCAAACCGGGATCATTTTCTTCTGCATATGCTTTGGATAGAACCAGTTTCCGGTCCATTTCCATCATATGAGTTGTTTCTGGTGTGCTAATAAGCTGAGCACCAGTGGCCGCTGCGAGGCGAATTTGCTCTAAGGCAACGTCAACGGAACGCGCGGGATCACGCCCCGTTGTCAATTGAACAAGAGCAACCTTCATCCTAATTGCCTATGACGCTAACAGCGTGTCGAGGCCACCCTTGGCTTCAAGTGCATAAAGGTCATCACACCCGCCAACATGTTCGTTGCCGATCCAAATTTGTGGAACAGAATTAACACCGCCAGCTTTTTGACGCATTTCCTTCCGAACCGAAGGCTTCATATCAACACTGATTTCCTTAAAATTCACGCCCTTTTGCTTCAAAAGCGCTTTTGCACGATGGCAGAAAGGACAGAAGTTAGAACTGTAAATTACTACATTAGCCATTTTTGTTTCCTTTGATATTTGCGCTTATACTTAGGCCAACATCTCTATGAATAAAAGAGGGTAAACTCATCATAAATGTGTGAATATTTCGATAACTGAAAGCAATTCAACCGATCTTTACAGTTATATGTAACTATTCAAACCAACAACCCTCGCAAGCGTTAGAGCCTCAACCCTAGCGGCACCATGCGCTTTCAGTGTCTTTGCACAAGCATTTAACGTTGCGCCTGTTGTATACACATCATCCACCAACAAAACCCTTTTACCCTCAATTTTTGCCTGTTGCCGTTCCTTAACGGTAAACGCCGTTCGTACATTTTTATGACGCTCTTTGCGGTTTAAACTGCCCTGCGTAACTGTATTTTTCTGGCGAACCAAAACCGTAGAGCTAACTTTTAGGTTATGACCACACCCGTTTACATATGCGTCCGCTAGCAAATGTGATTGATTAAATCGTCGCCTCATAAGCCTGAGAGGGTGCAAGGGAACAGGGATGACAAGGTCAATATCTTCTGGGACAAACAGAGTATTGATCATCAATTTTGATAAAGCCTGGAACCCAACAAAGGAACGATTATTCTTAAGCGCCAAAACAAGCGACCTTCCCTTGCCTTCGTATCTGAAAACCGACAGGGCATGATCGAAGGACGGTGTTGACTTAATACATTCACCGCATATCAAATTATCTTCGATCTCATAATCAAAGGGCATGCCGCAAGATTTACACAATGGGTCAATGATCAAAGACAAATCAGACCAACAACGCCCACAGAAGTTTCCATCAACATGAACACGTACACTACAAAGCGGGCACCTTGGTGGCAGAACAAAGTCAATTATATTCTGGGCATATGATCGCATCATCAAAACAATATCAATCTATTAGGTTAGAATAACAGTATTATGAGAAAACAAGTTGCGCGCAAATAAATCCTGCTTTAGGGCAAAGGAATGACACAGAATACTCAGAATTCAGATAACATTACCCTCTTTGATCAAGAGCAAGTCTTGAAAAATGCAATCCGCAGTCAGCGGCTTCCCGATGACCATAACTTCTTGCACCGTGAAATCGCTGATCGTATGAATGACAGACTGCTGGATATCAACCGCAAGTTCCAAACCATTTGTGATTTGGGCGGCTTGTCCAACATAGCCGCATTATCCGCAGCCTCAGGTGTTACAAATATTCGTGAATTCCCATGTGAATTTCTGGATATTGAACCTAATCATTTTGACCTGATTGTTTCTAATCTTCGCATGCACTGGATAAATGATTTACCAGGCCTTCTAATTCAAACGAACAGAGCGCTAAAGCCCGACGGTCTCTTTATGGCTTCCATTTTTGGTGGGGATACGCTTTTTGAGCTTAGGCATGCCCTCATCACTGCGGAATCGGAAATAACAAGTGGTGCACACTCACGAATTTCGCCATTTGCCGACGTCAGGGACATTGGCAGCATTCTTCAGCGCGCTGGGTTTGCCTTACCGGTTACCGATATGGATACAATAACTGTAACCTATGAGCATCCTTTAAAACTAATGCAGGACCTGCGCGGTATGGGCGAAACCAATGCGCTTATCAATCGATCTAAAAATTTCATGCGCAAAGACGTATTAATGCGGGCCAGCGAAATTTATTTACGCGATTTTGCCGGCAGTGATGGACGCATACCCGCAACCTTTCAAATTATTTACATGACAGGCTGGCACCCCCATGAAAGCCAACAAAAGCCGTTAAAACCAGGCAGCGGTAAGATTAACCTAAGGGATGCGCTCGGTAAAAAGCCAAATGAATAGGGAATACGCGTGATCAAAATCTATTGATCCAACACCTTCAAACGTGGCCACCGTTCAAGCCAACCTTTTTCCGCAAATCGCCTTTGAAAGCCGGGTAGGTTATGCTTTTTCATATTTGGGGTAATCCGCAGTGTATGATTTAATAAATCATCAAATCCAAACGGTGCAATGAATTCGAGCTTTTGTTCAGCGCTCAACCTCACACCAATGGCTGTCGCTGTTTCAGGCCAATGGGCCATGGCGTGCTCAAGACTTCTAAAAGGCTTTAGGCCGCTATATTCATGCATCCGCGCCTGATTTCGAACTTGCCAGGGGGCCGAAATTTTGGCTTCAAGCGAGGCTTCCAGTGCGTAATCTATTTCCGGGTTTTTATTAGATTTATCGAAGTAGATAACATCAATATCAGTGTCGGGATATAAGCCATTATTTCCATACAAATGGTCCCAAATACGATTACGGATAAACCCCGCGGCGACAAAGGCATGAGGTATTTGGCTGTGAACACATTTTAAAATATCAATTGCGTAATTATCGTCATGAAGAAGCTTCAGCAGACCATCAAAATAGAGGCGTTCATCCTGCACTTAAAGAAAATCACGCAACATCGCGACAAGCGGAATATCCGCTTCGGGCATTGGATATTCATTCAAATCACGAATTCGCACCCACTTAGTCGCCTGCCCCTCCTGAGGGTTAACAAGGCCTTCCCATTTTCGGCATAAATAAAGCGGCATCAACAGGTGAAATTTTTCATAGGAATGAGATGCAAATGCAAACGGAGCAAGGCATGCCGCCGTGATATCAATATCCAATTCTTCTTTGCATTCTCGAATGAGCGCAGCTTCTGGAATTTCACCAGCTTCAACCTTGCCGCCTGGAAATTCCCAAAGGCCCGCCATCGATTTACCTTCTGGTCGCTGGGCAATCAATACACGACCATCGACATCGATCAGGGCAATTGCGGCAACCAATACAGTTGGCAAGCCAGCATCTATTCGCACATTTGGTTCTGGACAATCATCAATCATTAGGCTGGTTTAGGAGCAATTTTACACAAACTCAAGCTTTAACTGTTTATTTATCTTTTGAGGGGATTTTGAAGAGACTGATTAATAAAATTACAAAGTCGAACCTATTTTAAGGACGATAAAATGTTGAACAAGATAGCTACACTGCCACATTCGGTAATGACCGATGAAACAGGTGCGACAGCCATTGAATATGCACTGCTTGCTGCAATACTTGCTTTAGTTTTAGTGACCAGTATTAGCACTATGGCTGATGAGCTATTCGCTATTCTTAATTTAATTGTAGCCAGTATATAACGGTCTATTTCAATAGGCCGCGCTGACCGCTTCAACTTCACTATCGTAATATTTAGCGGTATTTTGCGTTTCATGCACTACCGATTTCGAATTAACAATTTCAGCACCGCCAATTCGCGCATTAACCACCCTTTGCGCGCGGTTAACCTCAGACTGCATATATTTAAGTTCTTTTAACTTATCGGTCGTCTGATTACCTTGCTGATTTAGGGCATCGGTCAAGGCATTGTTCAATTCATTTAGAAATTTTAATTGAATAGTATAATCTATGCTCGGCATAAAATTCTCCAACACAAACTCAATAGCTCGAGTAGAACAATCAAGTTCCGTGCCAGAATTTTATTATTTATTTACAATAACTTACATATAACCAAGTCGAAAACTGTCATATTTACCGACTTTAAACAGACTATCAGCTCCTATAGTCGGCATTTATTTCTATATACTGGTGTGTTAAATCACAGGTCCAAACTGTTGCTACGCCGCCTGCAATACCGACATCAACCCTTATGCTAATTTCCTGACCTTTCATATGATTTGCAGCATCTGTTTCGCTGTAATCTTCGTGAACTTTTCCTTCGCAGGCGATCAATTGATCACCGATCCAAATACGTAATTTATCGCGGTCAGCCGCCTCACCGGATTTGCCAATCGCCATAACAATACGGCCCCAATTCGGATCTTCACCCGCTATTGCTGTTTTCACCAAAGGGCTATTGGCAATCGTCTTACCAATGTTTTGTGCTGCTATGTCGTTTTCTGCACCTTCCACTTGCACTTCAACAAATTTTTGCGCGCCTTCGCCGTCGCGAACAATTTGATGGGCAAGGTCCGTCATGACAGCCTGAAATTCTGATTTAAATATTGCAAACCTTGGATCATCAATATTTTCGATCTTGTTCGCATTCGATTGGCCTGTAGCAAATGCCAGCACACAATCATTTGTGGAGGTATCACCATCAACCGTTATCGCATTGAAACTTTTGTTTGTTGTATCCCTCAGAATTGCTTGCAGGCATTCTTGGCTTATGGCGGCGTCAGCCATGACAAAACCAAGCATGGTTGCCATATCAGGCGCAATCATACCTGAGCCCTTGGCAATGCCCGTAATCGTTACCGGTTGCCCGTCCAGGTCAAATTGCTTTGACGCTGCCTTGGGAAAGGTATCGGTCGTCATAATTGCTTCTGCGGCAATTCCCCAACTTTGTTCGGTAACTTTTGAAGCCAATGCAGAAAGTCCGGTTTTGATGGGCTCAGGGTCTAATGGTTCGCCAATAACACCAGTGGAGGCCAAAAGAGTTTGCTCTGGTTTGCAGTTTAATAAGTGCGCTACATGTTCCCCTGTTTCCCTGCATGTTCGCTCGCCTTCACGGCCAGTGAACGCATTGGCATTACCAGCATTGACAACTAATGCCCGCACATCAGCCCCGGCGGAGAGTGCGTCCTGACACCAAATAACAGGTGCAGCAGCTGTTTTAGATCGGGTGAAAACCCCTACACACACGGTAGAATCAGCGAATGTTGCCAGCAACAAATCAGGTCGATCTTTGTACCGCAAGTTCGCTTCCAAAGCCGCTACTTTCGCGCCTTTTACCGGAAAAATATGAGGTGAATTTTTAGGGGCAAGCGGTGATCTGGGTAAAGGTGTCATATGGGTTTCTTTGTGTGTGTTTCGTATAAAACAGATATGGTCATACAAGCCGTGAAATTACATATCGAGGTAATCTAGGCTTAGGTAGTTTTAGTATATTTTTCTTTTAATAACCATCCAATCAAGATTTTTTTAATTGGATCAGGGTAATGTGCCAGTTGACACAAGGGCTAGCACTACTTATCTCTGCACAACTTAAATTGTAATATAGATATATGTCATGCCGCGCTTTGGGTGTCGTTTTAAATATCTATCAAAACCGCCAAGGATATGTTCATGCTCGGACTGGGTAAAATTGCGAAGAAAATTTTTGGGACTGCTAATGATCGCTATCTCGCTAAGTTGCAGCCTAAAATAGATGCAATCAATGCGCTAGAAAACGAGTATGAAAAACTCTCTGATGATGACCTAAAAGGGAAAACTCAGGAATTCCGTAGCCGACTGGAAAACGGTGAATCACTCGATAATCTTCTAGTAGAAGCCTTTGCAACTGTCCGGGAGGCGTCGAAGCGTACCCTTGGCTTGAGACATTATGATGTGCAGCTTGTCGGCGGTATGGTTCTAAATGACAGCTCTATCGCCGAAATGAAGACAGGCGAAGGTAAAACATTGGTTGCAACCCTCGCTGTTTATCTGAACGCACTCCCGGGAAATGGTGTGCATGTTGTTACCGTAAACGATTATCTCGCTCAGCGTGATGCTGAATGGATGTCTGCCGTATATGGTTTCCTTGGCATGACAACAGGTGTTGTTGTTCCGGGTGTCGGCGACGAAGAACGGCGTGCATCCTATGCTGCTGATATCACATATGGCACCAACAATGAGTTCGGATTCGATTATCTGCGCGATAATATGAAATTCCACCGCGAAGAGATGGTCCAACGCCCATTCGCTTACGCGATTGTTGACGAAGTGGATTCGATCCTAGTTGACGAAGCACGGACACCATTGATCATATCAGGCCCGACAGAAGATAAATCCGAGCTTTATGTAACGATTGACGAAGTCATCTCTGGTCTTGAAGAAGGTGATTACGAAAAAGACGAGAAAGGTCGCTCGGTTTCTCTTACAGAGGAAGGTACCGAAAAGGTCGAAGGATTGCTTCGTGATCGTGATCTTCTGAAATCTGACGATCTTTATGATTACGAGAACACAGCGATTGTTCACCATGTTGATCAGGCACTTCGGGCGCGAACCATGTTCGAGCGCGACACTGATTACATTGTTCAAGGTGGCAAGGTTGTCATAATTGACGAATTCACTGGTCGTATGATGGATGGACGCCGTTATTCAGGCGGACTTCATCAAGCGTTAGAAGCAAAAGAAAACGTTCAAATTCAACCTGAAAACCAAACGCTTGCGTCAATCACTTTCCAAAATTACTTCCGCATGTACCCAAAACTTGCCGGCATGACAGGAACAGCAGCCACAGAAGCTGAGGAATTTGCGGAAATTTATGGCCTCGGTGTCATTGAAATTCCTACAAACATTCCTGTAGCCAGAATCGACGAACATGACGAGTTCTACAGAACTGCTGATGAAAAATACGAAGCCATTTTGAAAGATATTGAGGAAGCTCAGGCAAAGGGCCAACCCGTACTTGTTGGTACCGTTTCAATCGATAAGTCAGAAATTTTATCTGCGTTCCTTAAGAAACGTAAGGTTAAACACCAGGTTCTAAACGCCAGATACCACGAGCAAGAAGCATCAATTGTTGCTCAGGCAGGCCGTGCGGGCGCCGTTACAATTGCCACCAACATGGCGGGCCGCGGTACAGACATTAAGCTCGGTGGGAACGCGGAAATGCTGATCGAGGAAAAAACCCTCGGCATTACTGACGAAAAACAAATTGCGGATATCACAGCCAAAATCAACGCAGAAGTTGAAGCCGAGAAAGAAAAGGTTCTTGCGGCGGGGGGCCTTTATGTTATGGCAACCGAGCGCCACGAAAGCCGCCGAATCGATAACCAGCTTCGCGGTCGTTCTGGCCGTCAGGGTGACCCTGGACGCTCTAAATTCTTCCTGTCGTTACAGGATGATCTGATGCGCATCTTTGGCCCTGAACGCATGGATAGCATGCTTGTGCGCCTCGGTATCGAAGAAGGGGAAGCCATTATTCACCCCTGGATCAACAAGGCGATCGAGAAAGCGCAGCAAAAGGTTGAAGCTCGTAACTACGATATCCGTAAGAATGTCGTAAAATACGATGACGTAATGAATGACCAACGCCGCGTTGTTTACGATCAGCGCCGCGATATTATGGATGCTGACGAGGTTGGCGAAACAATCAAGGATATGCGCCTTGATGTGATTCACAATCTTGTTGAAACACGTATTCCACCAAAGTCCTATGCTGATCAATGGGACATGGATGGCCTTAATGACGACCTTACCCGTATCACTGGCTTGGAAATTCCGGTGACTGACTGGGCAAAAGAAGAAGGCGTAGATGACGCAGTTATCATTGAGCGCCTCGAAAAAACGCTTGATGAACACATGGAAAGCAAATCAGAGAAATACGGCGCTGGTTTCTGGAATCATGTTGAGAAAAGTTTGCTTCTTCAGGTCGTTGACCAGGAATGGAAAGATCATCTGGCTAATCTGGACCACCTTCGCCAAGGTGTTGGACTTCGTGCATATGGGCAACGCGACCCGCTTAACGAATATAAAACCGAAGCATTCTCGCTCTTTGAGAGCATGCTTTATCATACCCGTGAAAGCGTCACACAATTACTCTCAAACGCAGAGCTGGCACCGCAAGTAGATCCCGCTCAATTGATGCCGGAAAGCCCTTCAATTTTTGAAGAACAGCATCTCGATCCTATTACGGGCGAAAACGAAATGTCCGGCGGCGTTAGTCCAAACGACCCGAGTACATGGGGTGACGTTCCACGAAACGCACCATGCCCATGCGGATCAGGTAAAAAGTTCAAACACTGTCATGGTGATATGGCAAATTCGCAAGCCCCGTCCCTGCAAAGGTCTGCGTCCGGCAACAGACCCGTGCAAAATCCCTTTGGCGATGTAGGTCGAAATGATCCATGCCCTTGTGGTTCGGGTAAAAAATACAAACATTGCCACGGCGCACTGTAAAACGGCATTATAAATCTGAACAAACAAAAAGGCCTATACTGTAGTATGGGCCTTTTCCTATTCTCGGCACATGACACATTTTCGCCTTGTTGCTGAACCCTCTCTGAACATCTACCTCAGCATCACTTAAGTCTGGCTTTGATAACCTCCAACTATAACGATGGAGGAAGTCATGAAACAGTTAAGTACAGTTTACAAACTTTTTGCTACTACACTACTCACTACAACACTTGCGGGCGGCATCGCTGTTGCAAATGATCGTTATAACGGCCCGGTCACATATAACTCTGGGTATCAACAAAATCATAACACGCAGGCCTATGCTTATGATCCCCATAGCCGCGAATTTCGTTCTGAATATGTATTTAAGGTTTACGTAGATGTTCAATCAGGAAAAAAAGGACGTGCAGACAAGCTGGAATATCTAACGCTTGAAACAATTGCACAGCGCCTGCCATACGGTGTTCAGTTAGTGCGCGATCCCCACTATGCAGACCTTGTGATCCGCGCGAACGAACGTAATTATGACGCAAATTTCCGCGTTGTAGATGTTGATCATAAAGACAAGAAATATAAAAAACGCCTCCGCTATAATGCAGGTTACGGCGAATGTGGTGGATTATATAAAGCCCATTATAAAAAAGTAGAAGAGCGCGGAACCGGTTATTATGACTACGGTGTACGTATCCGCATGAAAGGATATGGGCGGGATCGTACCCGCATCAGTGGCCGTGTGCGCGAAAAATATAGCTATGGTACTGACCTGAAAGCGCAAACAAATTGTGGCTTAAGACCAACCAACGTTTTCCCGTCAGGCAAAGTTGCGCGCTTATTTGAACGTTCACACCCAAGCTATCGAAAGGAAGTAAGGCGCGAACTGAGGCGTGAAGCGGCTTGCGATCTGGGTTTGAAAATCGCTTATATCATCAAAGATAAAGCTAATTATTACTATGAAGATCTTGCCGAAAACCTAGCGCGTCAAGCACAGGAATACGGCAATTACGAAGGATATGATGGCCGTCGCTATGGCAATAGAAAAGGTCATCATAATGGGCGTCAATAGCGCCTAAGTGGATTGCCAACGGTTTGAATGATTCCCTTTGGGTATCCTCGCTGTCCATCATTCAAACTTTGGTAAACCATTCAAATAGGTATCCAGCGCATTTAGTCCTGAGCATCCCGCGCTGGGTACCTTATTTGTTTATGGGGATATGAAAATAGGCTTAGGCGAATGCGTCGTCCCAAGACCCTTGCGTAGCGGCTTTCGAATATTCAGTCGCACGATTTTCAAAGAAATTGGTATGTTCAACCGCATTCAGCATAGCGTCCAACCAAGGTAGCGGGTTGGCTTCAATGTGATACTCGGCATCAAGCCCCAATTGTTGCAACCTGCGATCCGCAATATAGCGAATATATTCTTTAACCTCAGCTGCGGTCAGGCCTTCGATCCCTTCCATTGCAAAAGCAAGGTCAATAAAAGCATCTTCGTGCTCAACAATTGTTTTGCAGGCCTGCAATAAGTCCGCGCGCAGGCTGTCATCCCAAAGTTCAGGGTTTTCAGACACCAGTGTTCTGAATAGTTTTACGATAGAATCGCAGTGCAAGGATTCGTCCCGCACTGACCAACTGATAATCTGACCCATTCCCTTCATTTTGTTGAACCGCGGGAAATTGAGAAGCATTGCAAAGCTCGCGAAAAGCTGAAGCCCTTCGGTGAAAGCACCGAAAACAGCAAGTGTGATGGCAGTGGACCGCAGATCTTTTGTATCGAACTGCTGCATATAGTCATACTTATCCTTCATTTCTTTGAAACGAAGGAAGGCAGAATATTCTGTTTCGGGCATGCCAATAGTATCTAAAAGATGGCTATAGGCTGCAACATGGACAGTCTCCATATTGGAAAAGGCAGCCAACATCATCTGTACTTCGGTCGGTTTGAACACCTGACTATAATGCTTCATATAGCAGTTATTGACTTCGATATCGCTTTGAGTGAAGAAGCGAAAAATCTGCGTTAGCAGGTTTTTCTCACCGTCTGATAACTTGTTCGTCCAATCCCGAACATCTTCAGCAAGCGGCACTTCTTCAGGTAGCCAATGAATACGTTGCTGCATCAACCAAGCTTCATAGGCCCACGGATAGCGAAACGGTTTGTAAACATGCCGTTCTTCAAGCAAACCGTGTGGCTGTGGTGTTTCTTCTGGTTGTAGCTTACCCGTTTCAATCATTATAATTGTGCCCCGTAATCAAGATATTGTAGTGCTGATAAATTTTGTACCGAACCATATACTATATTTAGCTTTGCTAATACGCTTTTATTCGTCAAATCAGATCATTTTTTTTATTAAAAAACTAACTCACCGAATTTAAATAGCAATTTGTGTCAAACTATGTTAGTTAACAAATTATTAACAAAACAGATCAGGCACAATGTTTTGACTTTGGTGGTAGGTATAGAGGCTAAAATGCCCGTTTACCGTTAACGAATCGACAAACACTTCAGGCACCTATGAATAGGATTTGAATGTACCTTTTGAAGGTTCAGACTGAAATACTACGGAGTATAAAAATGAAAAAATTACTCGCTGCTTTTAGCTTATTATCACTGATGATAAGCTCTGCTGCGTTTGGAACACAAACATTCAGATTGTTTGATCATGGCTTTGGGTCGCTTGGCCCAGATTACGGATTACGCCTTGATTATCTTGACGGTTCTGGCGCGCACAATCTGTTTAGCGTTAGCAACCTTGATGGCGCATTTGTAACGCTTACTTACACTGATGTCACAGACACTACTGGTGTTGTAGAAATCGACGGTACTGTTGTTCGCAATTCAGACAATAACTCATTCCGCTTAAACTATACGTTTGAAGCAAACCGTCTTGGCTTACCTGGCGATCCATTCAATGGTTTCAAAGCCGTAGACGGCACATCATCTGGCACGCTGTTTGGTGTCCTTGATGGCGGAGGAGATTTCACCTTTGAAGGCAAAAGCAACGGTAGCTACTTTGGCCTCCTCGCGTTTGATGGCCATAGACTGCCAAACGACAGCTCAACAGGTGTTTTCCGTGGCTGGGTCGTGGATAAAGACCGCCCATGCTGTAATGACTTCCTTGTGACCGTTGGAGCAATACCAGAGCCCGCAACATGGTTGATGATGATCATTGGGTTTTCTGTTGTTGGAATTGCCGTCCAACGCCGCAGAAAAGCTCTATTCGCATAAGCAACATAACGATATCTAATTATTGATAAGAAGCCGCATTTTCATGCGGCTTTTTTTAATCAATAAGTTTCAAAAGCTTATTGTCAAAGTATCGCAACACCGCAGGAAGTTCCTTACCCCGCTTTACGATTTGCCCATTCATTGAAAGTATCCGCCAAGCCCCTTGCCTTGAAGCCAAAGAAGGTTCTTTGATGATCTGATATAATGGCATTTCGCTTGCCCTGCGGTAAACCGAGAAGACCGCATAATTAGGTTGAGTATCGATCGCATAATCAAACCATTTACCACCAGAAACCATCCGACCATATACATTCAGGATCTGGGATAATTCCGTGCGCAGTAAATAAACAATCGGCTTTTGACCATGACGTTGGAACGAAGATTTTGACTGTTTTAAGTCGTGAAAACCTGTGTTGTTGGTCATGCTCGTTCTATCACCTGTCCGCTAAAATCAAACCATGTAGTTATCTTCTCAAATAGATAGTGAGGCCAATCATTTTAAAATGCAAGACATACACTGATAGACATGAATTATCGTGCGGTCCTGGCAGGCCTTGAAATTCATTGACCCAATCACAAAATAGTGAGAGAATATATCAAGCTGATATAAAAAAAGAACAGCAACAATACAGTGAGGAAACAATGATGGATAAAGATAGCTTTTTCAAACACGGCGTTTTTGGCGTTGCAATAGTAGCACTTATAAGTGCGGCTGCCATATCGGGCAATTCATCTGACAACGGCGATGATGATAATAGTTATTCCGTTTCAATTGACCTGGACGACGATTATGAAAGCGCCAATGGTGACCGTGTTACTGAAACCCGGGACCTTGCGGCTTTCAATCAAATTCAAGTTAAAGGCGGTATTGAACTAGACCTAACGGCAGGCGGGGAACAATCAGTTACCGTTTCAACAGACAGCAACCGTATTAACTTGGTAGAAACTTACGTCGAAAATGATACGCTCGTTATCGACCTGAGCGAACGCAAGAGAAAACGATTTTGGAATAATGTTGATGTTGATGTGAAAATTTCTGTTGCGAACTTTGACGGGATTGAAATCCTCGGCGCTGTAGACGGCGACTTGACCAACATTAACTCAGACCGCTTTGAAATTGACATCCGGGGCGCAGCAGACCTGAAACTTGAAGGTAATTGTAAAACACTTGTTTTGGACATGCGTGGCGCTGGCGATATTGATGCAGACAAACTTGAGTGTGAAAGCGTTGACGTTGATTTAAAAGGCGCTGGCGCAGCTAGCGTTTATGCAAGTCAATCTGTTGACGCCTTGCTCGCAGGGGTCGGAAGTATCAATGTATACGGCGATCCGAAAGACGTTAACAAACGCACTGGCGGCATTGGCACGATCCAGATTAAATAATATTCAGGGAAACTGAAAACAGTAGCAGCCTGCAAAAGGCTGCCAACACCACACGCTACAGCATATGGGAGAATTAAAATGCAAAAAGGCGCTTATATTATAGCTGCAGCCGGCCTTGTAACAACCGCTGCGCTCGCAACAAATTCAAGCAAAGATGTTAGTGAAGAAATGCGGGATGTCGCCGACTTCACAAATATCGCCTTACAAGGCTCAATGGATGTTATTGTCACCGTTGGCAAAGAAAAGTCGGTAAAGGTTATCGCTGATAGCGACATTATCGATTATCTGGAAACGGAAGTGAAAGGTGACCGACTGATTATCGATCTGGAAGATGGGCGTTCATACAGAAATATTAAAAAAATGCAGGTCATTGTCACAACACCTTCCTTGGAAGGGGCGAGCCTCTATGGCTCTGGTGACATGGACATCAAAGACGTTAAGTCCAATAAATTTGACTTTGAATTACGCGGCTCCGGTGATGCTGTTTTGAGAGATTTTTCCGTTAAAAAACTGGATATTGATCTGGCCGGTTCAGGCGATATCGAAGGTGATGGCTCGTGTGACAATCTGGAAATAGACCTCAGGGGTTCTGGCGACATAGCTGCACGGGATATAAAATGCGAAAATGTTGAAGTTAACCTGAGAGGTTCTGGTGATGTGAATGTTTTTGCTGAAAAAACTGCTGAGGTGAATGTAAGAGGATCAGGTGATGTGGATGTATTTGGTGACCCGGATACTCTCGATTCTAATGTTCGCGGATCAGGTGATGTCAATCGTCGCTAATTAAAAGCATAATCAAACATCATTTATCGACATCTATGTTTTATAAATGCCAGTCAATTCGACTGGCATTTTTCCATTCTGAACCAAAGTTGAGTTTTGCCTTATAATTGCCTTTTTTGCGTCAACCCTCAGCCTTAATGACACCGGACTATTCAATTGTTGGCCTCGACTGGCCCAGTCCGATAGTGAAGCACTGAACCCCTAGCCCCCTCATCTTCACTGTGTCCCCGGATTGGGCCAGTTATTTTCTCTCCCAAAACACTCAAGTGCACACGGCTTTGTGAGTAGAGCACATCTCGACAAGTCAAATACAAATTGGCATTCAAAGGTGTGCTTCTTTAAATATAGGGTAATGACCCCGCAACCAAAGCCGTCAACGGAGATGAAAATGCGCCAACTATTTGAATTATGTGGAAATGACAGAGATATTCGCTTTAGCCCTTTCGCATGGCGGGCATTATTTTGCCTTGCTCATAAAGGCCTGGAGTTTGAGAGAACACCCCTGATGTTCCTTGAAAAAGACCCTTATGAGGCATCTGGCTCAACAGCTTTACCTGTTTTGAAAGACGGCGAAACCTGGGTTACAGACAGCCTCGATATCGCCAAATACCTTGAAGCTACATATCAAGATAATCCTCTGTTCGGTTCAGATGTTGCCCTTGGGCAGGCGCAATTCCTGAACAACTTTTTCAACCAGGTTGTCGTTGGTGGCCTGTTTCCAATGCTAGCCGCTGATGTTTTTGACCTGCTTAGCGATGACAATGGTGCCTATTTCCGAAAAACACGCGAACCAAATTTTGGCGGTGCAACACTTGAACAAATGCGCGACAAACGCGATTCTATGGTTGATGCGTACCGGGCGTCATTAAACCCTATACGTGCTACCCTTGGTTCACAGAATTTCCTTTGCGGTGACGCTCCAGCATGGGCAGATTATGCTGCAATGGGTGGTTTCATGTGGGCGAAGGTCGTTAGTAAATTTGACCCGATCGCGAATGATGATCCTATCAATGCATGGCGCGAACGTATGCTTGATCTGTTTGATGGCCTTGGCCGTTCTGCCAAAACGGTTTAATTTAGAATCATGATGATTTCTCTTGAGAGGCTTGCGTCTCTCAAGAGAGCATTATATCACTACGGGTATAGGCACAAAATATGGGGCATATATCAGTGGATGTGTATATTGAAGCCAAAGACCTGAGAAAGAACTTTGGAACATTCAAGGCAGTGGACGGAATATCTCTCAGCGTTAAAAAGGGAGAAGTTCTTGGATTTTTAGGCCCAAATGGCGCTGGCAAAACCACAACAATGAAAATGCTAACAGGGTTTCTGAACCCTAGCTCAGGGTCTGCTCGGATATGTGATCAACTGATTACAACAGGAAACCCAGACGCAAGACGGTCCATTGGATACTTGGCAGAAGGTGCCCCCTTGTACGGGGAAATGACCGTAGAGGCTTTTCTTACCTTCATTGCTCAAGCACATAGAATTCCTAAAGACAAAATCAACGAAGCTGTTTCAAAAGCCTCAACCGCAGTGCAACTTGAAACAGTGCAAGGTCAAACGATTGATACGCTTTCAAAAGGCTTCAAACGACGCGTTGGTCTAGCCGCAGCAATAATTCACGAACCTGATGTTTTGATTTTGGACGAGCCAACGGACGGCCTTGACCCCAATCAAAAACACGAAGTTCGCAGCCTGATCGAAACCATGTCTGCAAAACGAGCAATCATTATATCCACGCATATCCTGGAGGAAGTAGATGCTCTTTGCTCACGTGTTGTTGTGATCAACAAGGGTCAGATTGTTGCCGACGATACACCTTCGGGCTTACGCGCAAAATCACGCTATCATAATGCGGTGACCATTACAGTTCCAAAGGAAATCAGTGCTGATGTTATTGCAACAATGAATGCAAATACCGATATCGATAAGACCGAATACACCCAAGAAGACAAATCGGTTCGCATTACAGCTCTCAATTACAAACATAAACCTATTGCAGCCACCATTGACGGGCTCATCAAAGAGGAAGGCTGGACCGTTGAACAATATGCTATCGAAGCCGGTCGATTAGACGATGTTTTTCGCTCTCTTACCCAAGGGAGTGTATCATGAACGATATGATGACAGTTTTTAGGCGTGAATTTTCCAGTTATTTCAAGACGCCGCTCGCCTACGTATTTCTGGTGCTTTTTCTCGTCATGCAGGGTTTGTTCACCTTCTATATGGGGCAATTCTTTGAGCGCGAACAAGCAGATTTACTGTCTTTTTTCACCTATCATCCATGGCTCTATTTATTCTTCATGCCGGCAATCGCGATGCGCCTATGGTCTGAGGAACGCAAAAGCGGAACCCAAGAACTCCTGCTAACATTACCACTTTCTACAGGTATGGTTGTTATTGGGAAATATCTCGCTGCTCTCGCCTTTGCAGGGGTTGCACTCATTCTGACATTTCCGATCTGGATCACCGTAAATTGGCTGGGCACGCCTGATAATGGACCTATTATCACTGGGTATA
Source organism: Kordiimonas sp. SCSIO 12610 (assembly GCF_024398015.1). Lineage (GTDB taxonomy): Bacteria > Pseudomonadota > Alphaproteobacteria > Sphingomonadales > Kordiimonadaceae > CANLMI01. The sequence goes on along the minus strand of NZ_CP073747.1, from coordinate 467,571 downwards.
TCGGGTCTTTGTTGATGGCAGCAAGTTATCTGGCCATTGGAGCGGCTATTTCTTCTATGACCCGAAATCAAGTAATAGCATTCGTATTAACCGTTACAGTTTGTTTTTTCTTTTTGGCGTCAGGGCTCCCTATAGTTTTGAACTTCTTTGAGGGATGGGTTTCAGACGCCATCTTGGTTGCTATTGCCAACCTGTCATTTCTTACCCATTTTGATAACCTTCAAAAGGGCGTTATAAGCCTCGCTGATGTATTTTATTTCGTAAGCGTAATAACACTTTGGCTTTTTATAAACAGATCGATGATCGAATTAAAAAGGGAGGAAGGATAATGCTTAAGCGATTAGCGCCTCTTCACCCCCTTAAGCCGATTTACCTTATGGTATTGGCCTGCCTTTTGTTTTTATCTCTATCCGTCTTGTCTGATCGGTTTCTCAGGGGAATATCATTCGATCTGACAGAAGATAATCTGTACACCTTGTCATCGGGCACAAAGGAAACTCTAAAGGCAATCGAGGAACCTGTTCAGGTAACCTTTTATTTTTCAAGAAGCCTGGCAGCGCCTTACCCCAGCTTGCTAAGCTATGGGAAACGAATAGAGGACACACTTAAAGCCTTTCAAGCTGTTGCACCAGGTGTCATTGAGCTTTCTTTCGTTGACCCTGAACCTTTTTCAGAGGCCGAAGATGAAGCGGTAGAGGCAGGATTAACGGGTGCACCGCTTGGTGACGGCTCCGTATTGTATTTTGGTGTGTCCGCGACAAATTCAACAAACGGTGCTGGAAATATCCCTTTCATTTCGGAGGAAAGAGAGACATTCCTCGAATATGATCTGATCAAAATGATCATTGATCTGGACGCTTTGGATAAACCAAAACTGGCACTTCTGAGCCAGCTGCCTCTTCAGTTTGGGCCAGGGGGACCGCAGGCTGCTTTACAAGGCCAGTCCCAACCTTATGTAATTTATGAACAACTTCAGGAACGGTTCGACATTACGGACCTTGATCAAGACTTCACAGACATTCCTGTAGAAACGGATATCCTGATGTTGGTTCATCCACCACAGTTAAATGATGATCAACTATATAAACTTGACCAATTTGTCCTAAAGGGTGGCAGAGCCCTTATTTTTCTGGATCCACATTCGGAATCGCTTGACCCGGGAGCGTTCGCACCAAACGGTTCGAACCTAGCCCCGCTTCTTAGAAATTGGGGCGTGGAAATACCAAGCGATAAAGTTGTTGGGGACGCATCACTAGCACAGCGGGTTCAAGTTGGCGGCTTTGGCGCTGATTCTATTCAGGATTTTGTGTTCTGGCTGGGCATGCGTGATGGGTTCCTGTCAAAAGAGGACATCGTAGCGGGCTCTGTCGATACTTTAAATATTGCCTCTGCGGGCGCTATTCTTCCACTTGAAGGTCACACCACTGAAATCACACCATTGGTTCAATCGAGCACAGTATCGATGCTTTTTGATGCAAGCCGCGCCGTTGGTACACCCGACACAGATAGCTTGCTTAGAGACTTGGAACCCACAAGCGAAGCCTACACACTTGTAGCCCGAATTCATGGGACTGCAGCCTCTGCTTTCCCAGCGAAATCCGGTTCAGATCATGTGGCTGAGGGCTCTATAAACTTGGTGCTCGCCAGCGACTCTGATTTGTTTGACAATAGATTTTGGGTGCAGTTGCAGGACCTACTCGGCCAACGCATTGTTGTTCCCATTGCCGGTAATGGCAGCTTTATTCTTAATCTGGCCGACCATCTTACAGGCTCTGAAGCTCTGCTTGAACTGAGAGGTAGGGGCATTTCAAGACGCCCCTTCAATGTCGTCGATAGATTGCGCCGTGAAGCAGAAGCAAAATTCCTGAACGAAGAGCAGCGGCTTCAAAATCGTATGGCGACGGTTGAAGCCCGCCTTGCAGAACTTGAAAGCCAAAAACCTGAGGGTGCGACAGTTATTTCAAATGAACAGGAACAGGAAATCAGCGTTTTCAGAAATGAATTACTGGAAACCCGCAAAGCACTCAGGGCTGTGAAACGAAATTTACAAGGCGACATTGAGCAACTTGGAAGTATCCTCGCGTTTCTAAATATTGCAGGTGTACCTATAGCCTTGATTATATTGATCGGGTTGCGTACATATTTGCGCCGTAAACAGTCTGTTGAATAACAACTTCGTTTCTATCGACCAGAAAGCCGATTTATGTCGCAGCGCATGACAAATATCCTTGGGTACTTAACCTTGTTTGCTATTTTAGGCGCAATATGGGTTTTGTTTGGCGAAGACCCTTCTCTTAACCAAGGTGCGCGCGGAGAAAAAACATTCCCGGACCTTGAGAAAACGATCAATCAAGCAGATGAAATTCATTTCGCGCAAAACGGCCAAAAAGTAACTTTAAAACGCGACAATGGCCTATGGACTATTCAGGAAAGACAAAGCTACCGTGCAAAAGGGGATAAAGTGCGCGATTTCTTGCGCGGTATTGCGCTTTCTGAACGCCGCGAACCCAAAACGGCAAGCAATGATCGCTTCGACCAAATAGGACTGGGCGATAAGTCATTAAATATCACCGTGTATGATCAAGAACAAAACAGTCTTGCTGAATTCAAAATGGGGTCTAGACGCGAAAACAGCGCAAGCGGTCGATCCTTGACGTATATTTACAAAGATGGCGACACAAGAAGCTGGCTCGTCAGCGGACTTTCCGCAGCAAATGCAGATGCTTCCTGGTGGTTGGACGATGATCTTTTTCTTATTGATGCAAAGCGCACCCTGGAACTAAAGGCCGGAGGAACCGTATTCATCCGCGAGCCTGAGACAAATCGCTATACAATTGCTAAACCAGAAACATCAGCAAACGTCATTCCTGCAATAACACCCTCTGATGTCGTTAATTTCTTAAGCGACGTTACCTTCACTGATATTCAGAAACGCTCAAACGAAACCAATAAAGCCTTAAGCACTGGCTATCTAAAAACCTACGACGGCCTATCACTTGCTTATTCCATATATAAGATTGATAATTCCTTCTGGTTAAACCTTTCCGCCTCGTTCAATCCAGATGCCAGAGACGCTGGCGAAGAAGGTATTTTAGAGGGCTCGCCCGAAAACGGGGAGCAGGAAGCGGCTGACATTAATAAAAAGACGAGCGGATGGCTTTTCGCCGTTTCCGATAAAGATGCCGAGATGCTTTTACGCAGCACTGACGACTATATAAAAAACAGCGCAGAAACATCAGAAAATTAGGCGCACAGCCTTGATACTTAAGTTCATATTCCCTAAATGACGTAACATAAAAATACTGGCACGGTATTCCGTGCCGCAATCTGTAATCACCAAAAAAGATGAGAGATTATGTCTGAGACCATAAGCGAAGAACTTGGTTTTGAAGCAGAAGTTTCCCGCCTTCTGCATATGATGGTACATTCCGTTTATTCCGAACGTGAGATTTTCCTGCGCGAATTGATATCTAACGCTTCAGATGCTTGTGACAAACGCCGCTATGCTACCCTAACGGACGCAAGCCTAATGGCAGGCGACGAGCAGTTTGGTATTTCTATCACCGTAGACCCTGATGCTAAAACGCTTGTTATTTCGGATAACGGCATTGGCATGAACCGGGATGACCTAAAAGCAAACCTTGGCACAATCGCCAAGTCCGGTACTGCGGGCTTCATGGATCAGCTTACCGGTGACGACAAAAAAGACGTACAGTTGATCGGACAGTTTGGTGTCGGTTTTTACTCAACATTTATGGTTGCCGACACTGTAACTGTATTGACCCGAAAGGCTGGTGAGGATGCAGGATATTTATGGGCAAGTGACGGGCTGGGTAAATATACGATCACTGACACAGAAAAAGCTTCTGTTGGTACTGACATCACACTTCACATCAAGGATGATGCAGCCGAATATCTGGAACAGCACCGCCTGCAAACTATCATCAATAAATATAGCGATCATATCGCCGTTCCGATTATGCTTGCAATCAAGGGCGGTGATGAGGAAGCAGCTGACCCAAAAATTATCAATGAAGGCTCTGCGATCTGGACACGGCAGAAATCAGAAATTACCGAAGAGCAATATACCGAATTCTATCGCCACGTTGGGCACGTTTTTGATGAACCGAGCCATACCCTCCATTACCGTGCAGAAGGCATGCAGGAATATACAGTCCTTCTGTTCATTCCAACGTCACGACCGATGGACCTATTTGATCCTGCACGCAAGAACCGAGTAAAATTATACGTTAAGCGCGTATTTATCAGCGATGATAACGCCGATATCTTGCCAGGCTGGTTGCGTTTCATGCGCGGTGTTGTTGATAGTCAGGACCTCCCGCTCAACATTAGCCGGGAAATGCTACAAAACAACCCAACACTAGAGCGCATGTCAAAAGCCATCACGAAAAAAGTGGTGAACGAGCTCGGCAAACTTGCAACCAAACAAACAGAAACTTTCGAAACGATCTGGAAAGAGTTTGGTCCCGTTATCAAGGAAGGCATCTATGAAGACTTTGAGCGCCGTGATGATCTGTTAAAACTCGCGCGCTTTAAATCAACTGGCACAGATGGCTGGACAACGCTCACGGACTACGTAGAGCGCATGAAAGACAAGCAATCATCCATCTATTATGTTATTGGTGCGGACGAGAATGCGGCCGCACGCAGTCCTCAGTTGGAAGGTTTTAAATCACGCGGCATTGAGGTTCTTCTTCTTTCTGACCCGGTTGATGAATTTTGGCTGCAAACAGTGACAGATTTTGAAGGTAAGGGTTTCAAATCCATTACTCGCGGCGCTTCCGAGCTTGCTGATATTGCTGACAAGGAAGAAACATCAGAACCTAAAGAACGCGCAAGCGAAGGGGCAATGACAACCCTGACAACCTTGATGAAAGAGGTGTTGGGTGAAAAAGTTCAGGATGTACGATCATCTGATCGTTTAACATCAACGGTTGCCTGCCTTGTTGCAGCGGATGACGCGATGGATATGCATTTGGAACGCATTCTTAAAGCGCATAACCAATTGGATAGCGTTCAAGCAAAGGTTCTTGAGATTAACCCCGAACATTCTCTGGTTCGCAAGCTCGCTGAAAAAGCTTCTGATTCTGGCGCGGTAGATACGCTCAAGGATGCTGTTCTACTGATCCTTGACCAAGCGCGTATTCTGGAGGGTGAAACACTTGAGGATCCAATAGCATTCTCAAGCCGCGTAACCAGTGTTATGGAACAAGGCTTAAGCTAAGAAATTAAAGGGTTATCACAGAACATTAGAAAGGGCCTTTTATGGCCCTTTTTTGTTAGGTGGAGATAAATAGACTCAGGTCAGTTTTTTGATCTTCAATGCGGTGACCTGATTACGTTTACGGCTACACACTTCGAACTGGTACCCATGAAAAGTAAATTTCTGCCCCGCAATTGGAATAGTTTCTGCTTCATGGATGACAAGCCCCGCAACTGTCGTTGCTTCATCATCAGGCAGGTGCCAATCAAACTTTCTATTTAAATCACGGATTGTCACCGTACCTTCAACATCGATAACACCGTCAGCGCCTTTGCGAACACCCGGGATATCAAAGTCATGCTCATCCGCAATATCGCCGACGATTTCTTCAAGAATATCCTCTAAGGTCACGAGTCCTTGAATTGCGCCATATTCATCAACCACAAGCGCAATATGCGCCTTGCGCTCAAGGAATGCGTTCAATTGTTCCCGCAGTGTTGTCGTTTCCGGAACAAACCATGGCTTGTTCATAATGCGCCGCACATTAAATCGGTGCATCTGCCCGCCTGCACGCTTCATAGCCCGCAATACGTCCTTGGAATGAAGAATACCAACGATATTCTCAATATCACCTTCAAAAACCGGCAAGCGTGTGTAAGGGCTTTTAACAACCGCAGAGATAATTTGATCCGATGTCATCGAAAGATCGAGCGCCTCCATACTTTTACGGTGAATCATCACATCTTCGATCGTTACTTCATCAAGGTCCAATATGGACCCAAGCATATCTTTATCTGCCTTGATCAACCCACCTTCCGCACGCTGAAGGTCAATAGCACCACGAATTTCCTCATGCGGTGTTAGGGCGTTATCGATATTGGAAATATCCCGACCAAACAGCTTCAAGGTGAACCTAACAATCGCCTGCACCACCGCAATCACAGGTGCAAACACAGCAACGATAAGCGCAATAAAACCTGATACGCTTAAGGCCATCCGGTCGGGGTTAGCGATTGCATAGGATTTCGGAAGAACTTCGGCAAAAATCAGTACCAAGGCCGTCATCACCAAGGTCGCATAAACAATACCTTCATCGCCGAATAGTGATAAGAACAATCCTGTTGCCAGCGACGTCGCTAAAATATTGATCAAATTATTCCCAAGCAGAATCGCACCGATCAAGCGCTCTTTATCTTCTATCAGCTTAGAAACCTTTGCAGCGCGTTTACTGCCATCTTTTTGAAGCTTGTGAATACGAGCCTTCGAGGCAGCAGTAAGCGCCGTTTCAGACCCTGAAAACACACCAGAGAGAAAAAGAAGGATAAAAATAATTGCTGATGTTATCCAGAATTCACTAGACGTCCAAAATGCACTATCAGTAAGCGTGTCCATTCACGGCCCTTTGAATGAGAGAACAGTAATTATATAGAACTTATCGTAGCTTAAACAACAGCTTCAAGCGAATTCTGCAGCACTTTCCTGATAATACTCGCATCAATGTCGCGGCGTACCTCAGCTTTACCCATCGCTCCGGTAATAAATACCATTTTACCGTCTTCAACCTTTTTATCTTGCGCCATATGTTTCATTAACGCATCCACAGTGAAGGTCTTGGTCAGTTCAGAACCCGTTGCATACATATCCACCGAGCGCAGATGGTTGATTAATCTTGATTGCTCGCGCGTGTCCGCAAGGCCCAGTTTACACGCCAGATCAAGCGCCATCACCATACCAATAGCAACAGCCTCACCGTGCAATAAAGTACCATCATATGCACACTCAGCCTCCAGGGCATGACCAAATGTATGCCCAAGGTTTAAAAGGGCCCGTTTCCCACCTTCGCGCTCATCTTCAGCGACAATCCTAGCTTTCGAGCGGCAACTATGGCCAATTGCGTAGGCTTGTATTTCTCTGTCAGCATCATTTGAGACCATTAAATGACCCTTTTTCTCGAGCCACTCAAAAAACTCAAGGTCATCGATCAGACCATATTTGATAACTTCCGCGTACCCTGCCCTTAGTTCTCGGGCAGGCAGCGTATCGAGCATTTCAAGGTCAATAATCACTTTTTTAGGTTGATGAAACGCCCCCAAGAGGTTTTTACCAAACTTGGTATTGATACCCGTTTTACCACCAACGGAACTGTCCACCTGCGCCAACAAACTGGTCGGCACCTGAATAAACTCTATCCCACGCCTTAGCGTAGCCGCCGCAAAGCCCGTCAAGTCACCAACAACGCCGCCGCCAAGGGCGATAACGACATCCTTGCGCTCGACCTCCAGCTCTAAAAGCCTGTTGATAACCTTTTCAAAATTTGCAAATGATTTACTACCCTCACCCGCAGGTACTGTGATTGTATCAACCTTAATATCGTTATTTTTCAGGGCCTCAACAGCCGTATTTAAATGCAGGGCAGCAACATTTTCATCTGTGATAATAACAGCACGTGGACGTTTTAAGACATCCTTGGTGAGATCATACAGCGTTCCAACAAGCCCAGCACCGATAACAATATCATAAGATCGTTCACCGAGTGGCAAATGAATAGTTTCCATAATATCGGCCATCATAGGGTTCCCTGTTTTAAAGGGGAGGCACTGCGTTTTTTTGATTGTAGCGCTTTCAAAATATCACCGACCACATCTTCATGTGGACCATCACCAGAATACACTTTCAAATCTGCTTCTGCATAAAAGGGGGAACGCTTTTCTGCTAGCTCAGTTAAAATCGCCCTCGGATCACCATTTTTAAGAAGCGGGCGCGTATCCCGGCGTGCTGTACGCTCCACCAAAACATCAATATCAGCGTCCAGCCATATCGATAACGCATCGCGTAAAATCAAATTACGTGTCTCATCATTAATGAAGGCCCCCCCACCTGTTGCAATTATCTTAGGCGGGCCATCAATGAGGCGGCTGATAACCCGGCGCTCACCGGATCTGAATTCTTCCTCGCCAAAATTTTCGAAAATTTCCGCAACAGACATGCAAGCAGCTTTTTCAATTTCATGGTCAGAGTCCACGAATTCAAGGGCTAATTTTTTTGCCAATCGTCGCCCAACCGTTGTTTTTCCTGCACCCATCAACCCTACAAGTACAATCGAACGGTCTATTTTGATTTTTTTCAACAAACTCATTTAACTCGTCTGACCAAAGATTCAATTCATCACATTTAAAAATATTTATACGCCAAAGATATAGTCTGCCAACTGTTTTCAACCAGTTACACCATAATTCAGCCGTAAATTTAGAGCATTGATAACGTAAAAAATAACGAATTCATTTCCAATGCCTGTGAGAAATACAAATTCAATGTATGAAAGTGAGCTGTTTCTGGACTTGATGCAAAGCTCGTCTTATAAGATTGGAAAGAATTTAAAACAAAAGGTCTTTTATGTCTAAAGTGACACAATTCATTATCGCCTTAATTGCTATTCTAGTCATTGGTGGCGGCATTTTTCTCATGTTCTGGGATATCCCAGCACCATCGGAAGAAGTCACTAAAACAATTAGTAATGATCGTTTCCCACAATAGACGGTTTAAAAATAGAACGACCCCAAAAAGGACAGGCCATGCAGAAAATCAACAGATATTCAAAAGTGATGTCGCTTGCGGCTATTTTGGGAATCACGTTGACTTCTGTTGCTCAAGACCAACAGGACGATGACCAAGCACCATCTGACGGCGCACCTGTTCAAATTGTAAAGCCATCCCAAGGCCAGAAACGTTTTTTTCTACAAACAAAGCAAAAAAACACCCGACAGACTGGGCCAAAACTTGCTGCCCCCCGCTCAATCATTCCTGAGCCCTTTGTTCCTGCTGGCAGCATTAAGATCCCTGCACCAACCTCAACTGCTATTGAAGAAAAGGCCGTCGACGGGCTTCCTAACGAAAACGGTCAATTGAGCATTGCTGACACTGAAAGCCAGACCGATGAACAAACTGTTGAAGGTTCAGAAGATTTAAATTCACCGCAATCACTATCTGACGTGCAAGAGGCACAAGCACCAACCGATTTCTATGAAGAAGGTGATTTAAGTGCATTTGACCCATCAAAAGCTGGCGTATTGGATAATCAAGCTGAATTTAATGCTGCCTTCTGGCAAGGATATGACAGAAAACAATATCTGGATCGCCTGAACAGATTTAAAGAGAATGCGGCCTCGCCAGTGATGAACGAGATCACCAGAAAGGTTGTATTGTCACCGACCGATATTCCTGAAACACAGGATGCCGGTGAAATTGACCTCACGATCAAAACCAGACTGTCTCTATTGGCATCAAAAGGATATGCCCGCGATTATCGGGCACTGATTGATAACCTTCCTAAAGACAGAGATTGGTCTTCGCTATCTCGAGAGTTTGCCCAGTCTCATTTAATTGCAAGCAAGTTGGCTGACGCTTGCGAGATCGCAGAAGCACAAAGAAAATCAGATAATTCTGAATACTGGCTCAGGTTATCCGCTTTCTGTGAAGCAGCAGAAGGTAATCGCGGCGCTGTAGACTTCCAATTAGGTATATTGGAAGAAATTGCAGAGATTGAGCCAACCTTCTATCGCCTGATCGATCATATTCTTATCGAGGCTGAGGAAAATTCCTCGGGAACGCTTCGTGACAATAGCCAGATTGAGGCGCTTGAGGGTGCGCTGGAGATCAATGTATTAGAAGCTGCAATGGCTCGACTTGCCCGTATTCAGATTAACGAATTCAAACTTGAAAATGTCAATCCTATGGCCGTTAGTATGATGTTAGCCGTTCCTTCTGTTTCAACAGAAGCCAAAGCGAAACTCATTCAGATGTCACTTCGTCAAGGGTGGTTAACTGCATCAGATTATCAGTCCTTTTACAGAGCCCTGGAACCAGATGAAGCAGAGAAATCTGCTGCTATATCCTTCGCTACAGCAGGGGAAAACTCCGATAATGTTGATGCAACACTCGCGAACCTAATTGCGCAGGAAAAGGATGAAACTATCCGCATGAATGCGCTCGAAAACGCATGGTTTAGAGCGCTTCAATCCCAAACCACATCTACAACTGGCCCTGTGTTTGCGATGTTAACCAAAAATGTAGAAATCAATGCAGTATTTGGTGACAAAGCAAGTTTGTTTGCGCGCATTGCCCTACTGGACGGCGATAGCGAGCGAGCCTTGGCTTGGCTGCGAACGCTTCGCACGCGTGCCGCGAATAATGACCCTTCTGCGGATATCGCACTTAAAAACATGTGGCCTATGATGGTTACAGGACTGAATATTAAACCGACAACAGAACAATTTAACATCTGGTGGGCCGCGCAATCTGAAACCAGTGATCGGTTTGAACGCGCCAATCTTTTATTATCAACATTTGATGCGCTTGGCATCGCTGCGCCTGAAGGCGCATGGGAAACTTTAGAAAAAGGGCCCGCTGCCCTAAGCGGCGAAGTCCCTTCACCTGCGCTTTGGCGTTCGTTCTTAATTGCTGTCAACAACCAAGATCGACCGCTCGCCCTGAGTTTGGGCTTTCGATTATTATCACCAACCCAAGGCGGACAGCTTTCTGCGTCACTGGTTGGATCCGTGCTCGGCAATTTAAAAGGGCTAGGATTTAATGAGGAAACGCAGAAATTAGCGACTGAGATATTAATCGCACAAGGCCTATAGGCATCAATAGCGTCCTTATATTTCATGACAGATCAGCAACAAATTGACTTGTTTTTGGAAATGCTCGCGGCAGAGAAAGGGCACTCTGAAAACAGTCAGGCAGCCTACCGGCGTGACCTCTCTGGATTTTCAGACTTTCTACCCACTTCACTGGAAATGGCATCAACTGATGACATACAGGCCTACATTCAGCTGCTAAACCAAGAAGGCCTGAAAAGCTCAACCATCGCCCGCAAGACATCAAGCCTAAAGCAATTTTATCTATTTTTATTCAGAGATGGCTTTAGATCAGATAATCCCGCTGCAAAAATTGAAACACCCCGAACAGAAAAACGTTTACCCAGATTTTTAAAGCAAGATCATGTTGAAATTCTTCTTGATTATGCGGAGAGTGAGGCAAGAAATGGGTCACTTTCCAGCGTTCGACTACATGCAATTCTAGAAACTTTATACGCGACCGGCCTTCGTATCAGTGAATTATTGACACTACCCCGAAAATCTATCGGCCCTGATACTGTGCTTCTGACAATTAAAGGTAAGGGCGGGCGTGAACGTATGGTCCCAATTGGCGAGAAAGCGCGCAAGGCCTTAAAAGCATATATTATGATGGTTGACGCGGAGATAGCCAAAAAACGGCAGCCTGCCCCCTACTATCTATTCCCATCAAGAGGCAAGGAAGGGCACCTAACGAGAAGACGGGTAGGCCAACTCTTGAAAGAACTGGCGGTTCATGCAGGCGTACCAACAGACCTTTTAAGTCCTCATAAAATGCGTCACGCGTTTGCAACACACCTATTAGCGCATGGCGCTGATCTACGGGCGGTTCAGCAAATGCTTGGTCATGCTGATATTTCTACCACGCAAATCTACACGCATGTTCTTGAAGAACGGCTGAAATCATTGGTTTTTGAGAACCATCCCCTCGCCGATCAATAAACCCCTACGGAACTCGGAAGTTTTTCTCGATAGTTTTTTCATGAAAACACCTCCTGTCTTGTCTATCAGTGCTTGATACCCTATATCTATAGATGCTATGCGAGCGAATTAGCTTTGACCTCGGATAAGAGACATGATCCGATGAAAAACAAAAATCAGGATACCACTAAGATGATGACTTTCCTCGAGTTTGAGAAACCCATTGCGGAACTTGAAGGTAAAATACGTGAACTGCGTAGTTTTTCTGGAAGCGGCGGTGATGTAGATATTTCCCTTGAGGTAGGGCAATTAGAAACCAAACTTGGTAAACTTCTGAAGGAAACATACGAAGGCTTGTCACCTTGGCAGAAAATGCAGGTTGCGCGGCACCCGGAGCGACCACATTTCCCTGATATCATCAATCACTTGTTCCAGGACTTTACACCACTCGCAGGCGACCGGGCGTTCGGCGAAGACAGTGCTATCAGTGGCGGCCTCGCTCGTTTCCGCGGCGATGCCTGCGTTGTAATTGGCCATGAAAAAGGGTCTGACACCCAGTCCCGTATTAAACATAATTTCGGCATGGCCCGCCCAGAAGGATATAGAAAAGCCATCCGTTTGATGGAGATGGCGGATCGGTTCGGCCTTCCTGTGATTACATTTGTGGATACACCCGGTGCATACCCCGGCGTTGGGGCAGAAGAACGCGGTCAGGCAGAGGCAATTGCACGCTCAACGGATACTTGCCTGTCTATTCAGGTGCCAATGGTCACTTGTATTGTCGGTGAAGGCGGTTCAGGCGGCGCTGTCGCAATTGCGGCTGCAAACCGTGTATTGATGATGGAACACTCGCTTTACTCTGTCATTTCCCCAGAAGGGTGCGCGTCTATTTTATGGCGCACCAATGATAAAGCTGAAGACGCCGCAAACGCCCTTAAAATTACGGCTCAAGACCTGTTAAATCTGGGCGTAATCGATGGAATTGTTGACGAACCCCTTGGCGGAGCTCACAGAGATCCGGAGCGGGCGTTAAATGCTCTTGGGGATGCTGTTCAATCGAATTTGCGCGAAATGGCTGGCATTGATGGGAATCGCCTTCGTGAATTACGCCGTGATAAATTTTTAGCAATCGGCAACATTGGCCTGGCCTAAAATAACCGCAGTAGCCAATCATCTGATACCGAATGCGAATCATTGATTTTGTTAGCTTTCCAAAAGGCTTCAACAAAACTGATGGTTCGCTTATTCTATTTCGCCCACAAGATATGGTAGGAAACCCAAAGGCTTGCTACTTTATCTTGACTAGAGCCTTAAGCTAAGCTTATTCTGTTTTTGCTTGCTTCGGAATACGCAGAATCTCTCGTGGGGCTAATTTTATTTCGCTGTAAGCTAATTAAAAATTTGCATATGAAAGTCGATTGTTCGACTTTTGTTCTAATTTCGGTTACGCTAATAACGTTTCTCGAAACACAGTTGGATTCTGACATAAAGACACGGGTAGGGAGAGACCAAAATAATGTTTGAAGTTACTCATTTTGAACATGGTGGTGCAGTCGAGATTGATCGGACAAGGGATGATTTATTAACAGAGTTTGGTAAAGCAACTTTAACCGATCGATATTTGATGCCGGGCGAAAGCTATCAAGACCTTTTTGCACGAGTAGCAAGCTATTACGGCGACGACAAACATCATTCACAGCGTCTTTATGATTATATTTCAAACCTATGGTTCATGCCTGCCACTCCTGTTCTCTCCAATGGCGGTACCAGCCGAGGGTTGCCAATTTCCTGCTTCCTGAATGAAGCACAGGATAAATTGGACTCGATTGTTGATTTATGGACAGAGAATGTCTGGCTTGCATCACGCGGCGGCGGCATTGGAAGTTATTGGGGCAATCTTCGCTCGATCGGTGAAACCGTTGGCGGCGTTGGCAAAACAAGTGGCATCGTTCCCTTTGTCCGCGTTATGGACAGCCTCACGCTTGCCATTTCACAAGGATCACTCCGCCGTGGCTCAGCTGCGATTTACCTACCAGTTTCACACCCTGAAATTGAAGAGTTTACAGAACTAAGACGCCCAACAGGTGGCGACCCAAACCGTAAGACACCTAATCTGCATCATGGTATTTTGGTGACAGACGCCTTTATGCGCGCTGTTGAAAATGACGAAGAATGGGCACTAACCAGCCCCAAAGATGGTCATGTGGTCCGCACCGTATCAGCACGCGGCCTTTGGATCAGAATATTAACGGCTCGTGTTGAAACAGGCGAGCCCTATATCATCTATTCTGATACGGTGAACCGCCAAATGCCAGAGCACCACAAACTTGCTGGCCTTACAGTTAAAACGTCAAACCTGTGTGCAGAGATTACGCTTCCAACTGGCCTTGACCATTTGGGTAACGAACGTACCGCTGTTTGTTGCTTGTCTTCACTGAATCTAGAGCATTACAAGGAATGGAAAGACGACAAACAGTTTATTCCAGATGTTATGCGCTTCCTTGACAATGTCCTTCAGGACTTTATCGACCGGGCACCAGATACAATGGCAAAGGCACGCTATTCTGCAATGCGTGAGCGCTCTGTAGGCTTGGGAGTGATGGGTTTCCATAGTTTTCTTCAGGACAATATGGTTCCTTTTGAATCTGCACTTGCAAAAAGCTGGAACCATAAAATCTTTTCTCATGTTCAGGCAGAAGTTGACCGGGCTTCAGATATTTTGGCGCGTGAACGCGGCCCATGCCCTGATGCAGCCGATTATGGAATGATGGAACGCTTTTCAAACAAAACAGCGATTGCACCAACAGCTTCAATTTCGACAATTTGTGGTGGTGCAAGCCCAGGAATTGAACCAATTGCTGCAAACAGCTACAATCAGAAAACCCTTTCTGGAAACTTCATCGTTCATAACCGCGCGCTAACACGTTTGCTTGAAGAACGTGGTCAAAACACTGATGAAGTATGGACATCGATTACAGTGAACGAAGGTTCGGTTCAGCACCTTGATTTCCTTACGCAGGATGAGAAGGATGTTTTCAAAACCGCGTTTGAACTTGACCAACGTTGGGTCGTGGAATTAGCCGCAGACAGAGCGTCCTATATTTCGCAAGCCCAATCTGTGAACATTTTCTTGCCCGCAGATGTCCATAAACGTGATCTTCATCAGGTTCATTATCAAGCATGGAAAAAAGGCCTCAAGAGCCTTTACTATTGCCGCTCGAAATCCATTCAACGGGCAGAAGTTGTGGCAACAGGGTCTGGCACCAAATCCAAGAATGGCATCCCTCAACCCGAGGAGGTACAGCTACCGTTAGCGGCCGCTGCCGGTAATTCCACCGATTACGAGGAATGTCTCGCTTGCCAGTAATGCAGGGAAGGCCAACTAATATTTAGATAGATTTAACCCTAGTCACCATTACGATGGCTAGGGTTATTTTTATAAGCGCCTGATATTGTTGGGTTTTTATTGAAATATAGAAAAAGTAAAAAGCTTCA
This sequence comes from Kordiimonas sp. SCSIO 12610, assembly GCF_024398015.1. Classification (GTDB taxonomy): domain Bacteria; phylum Pseudomonadota; class Alphaproteobacteria; order Sphingomonadales; family Kordiimonadaceae; genus CANLMI01. The sequence goes on along the minus strand of NZ_CP073747.1, from coordinate 452,298 downwards.
TTCCCTAATTTGATCAATCCAGTCCTCAACAGCCTCTACGTAGGCACCGGGAAGAACGTGCTTGCTATCAAAGGCTTTAGTATCGGGTGTTTGCCCTGCAATTTCTATTAATTCGGCATTCTGCTGTTTGCTCGAATATTGGTCTTTGTTTGCAGTGATCAATAGCCAGGGAATGTTTACATCTGGCGCAAACTTAATCGGTGATACTTCCGGAACGTTGCGCACCGCAGGAGGTACCATCGTGACAAGATGGGTCACACGTATATCCCGCGCAGCTAATATTGTCGCCATTTGTGCCCCCATACTATAACCCACGGCCACAATGCGGTCGGCCTTTCCAAAGTTTTTTGTAAGTTTATCGAGTAGAAACTGATAATCAGAAATCGTTTTCAAAATCATCGTTTGGTATGCTTCACTATTACCAGAACGAGCTGCTTTCACATACTCAATCGGCTTTTTATCGATAATTCTTGCGCCGTGTGCCCGTGCATCAAGTGCAACTACCCTATATCCACGCTTAATAAGATTAGCCGTAACCTCGTCGCCATGCATAAGATTATCTTCGGCAAGCCAATATAGGCTAGAGCCCATTAAACCATGCATTAATACGGCGATTGGGGCGCCTTTTTTCGTATCTGTAGATTGATATATAAACCCGGTTATTCGATTACCGTCCGGCGCATCATATCCAAATTGCTGAACATGGGTATCTGCCCAGATAGCATTTGCCGCTATTAGACAGAAGATAAGGGAATTTATAAGATTTTTGATTTTTCGCGTCATGTCTCAGGTCTCCTTTTAGAGACCCTGAGTAACAGGATGAATGTCAATCTATTGTCAAATATCAGAACCCCAAGATAACTTCGCTATCGTACCACCCTCATCTCGACTAAGCAGTTCAAAAGCTATATCAAAATGTTCACACAGTCGCCTTACGAGCGAAAGGCCAACACCAAACCCCTCGCGGTCCGGATCAGAATTTCCATACCCAACACCCGTATCCAATATTTCAAAACTGCCACTGTGCATTCTTAACATAACCAACCCACGATCCGTGTAAGACAAAGCATTTCGCAACAGATTGCCGACAATGACGTGTGCTACAGGCTCCGGCACAGGAAAATGAGCGGGTACCCCTTCGAATGAAATTTCAATATCTCGATGGCCAACCAAATGCTGATAACTCTCAACATTCTCGTGCCAGATATCTTTTAGCGAACACGGTGTAAAAGCTTCGGGCGCTCGCCCTAACCAAAGAATTCCCTCTGTTAATTGCTGCATATCAAGCATGGATGTCTTAAGCCGCCGGAAGGTTGGGCTATCGCTTTCATTTTCTTCCATAAGCTCAACAGCCCCTATTGCTACAGCAAGAGGCGTTCTAAGTTCATGGCTTGCATCACGATTGAATTGCCGTTCTCTTTCAAGAAGGGCCTGAATATGTGCGTTACGCGCTTCTATTGCCCGGTAGAGGGATTGAAGCTCTCTGGGGGCATATTCGGGCAAATGCATTTCCCCTATAATACCACTGGTCAGATCTTTTGCTTTTTTGCCTATCTTGTCTGAACTATCCGTTTCAAAGGCACTGGCCATCTGCTCGAGCGGTGTAGAAACTTTCTTACTCATTCGATTAAGGACAAAAAAGGAGATAATAGCCGCTATTCCCGCAAGCGCAGCAATCACCATCAGAAATGTTTTTATCTGAGGTGTCGAGCGGATAAAACGGCGCGCGTTGAACATAACATACAAGGTTTGCCCATCAGATAAAGTATGGGCATACGCATGAAAATGACCACGATCCTTTGCGAATACCTCAAATGACTGATCTTGATATCGTGGATCGATATGAGTCTTCAACCAATCAGGCAGGGTTTCCTGCCCAATATAATACTCCATCGCAAGCGATTGAAACGATCCAGACTGAGCATTCAGCGCTTGCTCATTCGCAGTCAACTGGGTTACCGCTTCACGAACTTGAAGGTCAAAAATCTCATCCTCTAAACTGAAGCTAAAAACAACTGCAATCAGGGAGAAGATAATAAAATTGACAATGATTGCGCTCAAGAAGGTGCGCATAATCATGCCGCGGACACGGCGTGTTCTTTTCTTCATGCTTATATTTCTTTCACTTCCCTGATCGAATACCCTTTTCCGCGATGGGTAATAAGAAAATCAGACGCATCAAGGGAAGATAATGACTTTCTAAGGTTATAAATGTGCGTCCTTAAAGCTCCAGACTCAGGTGGCTCTTCGCCCCAAAGGGCATAATTGATGCTAGCCGTTGAAACAATATCAGGAGCACCCTCAATCAAAAGCCTAAGGATTTTCGCTTCTTTTTCCAAAAGCGTGGCCTTTTGCAAACCACGTGTTAGCAGAAGAGAATCGGGCTCAAGTACCAACCCTGCATATGAGATACTTTGTTGAATTCGCTCTTTTGGTCTACGCGCTAACGCGCCGATGCGCATCTTAAGTTCCCTTAGGGAAAAGGGCTTAACCAGATAATCATCTGCGCCAACATTGAAACCTGCTTCCTTGTCCTCAATGGTGTCACGTGCCGTAAGCATTATGATAGGAGCCAACGACGTTGCTCTCTTTTTATACTCGTTGCAAACACTCAGCCCATCACGGCCGGGCAGCATAAGATCAAGAACAATCACATCATACTCATTAGCAAGCGCGAGCTCCAATCCCTGATCACCATTATAGGCAAAATCGAGGCTGAAATCTTTCTCTAGATAGTCTGCGATATTCGCCTGCATATCCAGGTTATCTTCAATAATTAATACACGCATAATAGCCCCTATTCGAAATGATTAGAAAGCATAGCCCGCTTAATGTCAAACAGACGTCAAATGATGTCGAACCACTATAGATATTCCCATTTCACCTTCATTTGACATTCCCCTTGTTAGCGTACGCAAACGACAGGAGGATAAAATGAAACATCAAATAAACCTTAAAAACATCAGCCACCATTTTGAAACAGATAATGAGCGAATTGAGTTATTTAAAGGGCTGTGTGAAACCTTTAATTTCGGCCAAACTATAGCAATCGTTGGCCCTTCGGGTGCTGGGAAATCCAGCTTACTCTCTATTGCAGCAGGCATAGAAACTCCCACTGAAGGGGAGGTCGAGTTTATTCTTGATGGCAAGCGCGTAGACCTGGATGATATCCGCGCAGCCACAGGCTTTATATTCCAGCAGTTTCACCTTATGCCAGAGCTTGACGCGATCAGTAACCTCGCTTTACCACTAAGATTAAAAGGCAATAATCAGGCTTTTAACATCGCGCAAAAATGGCTCAAGAAGGTTGGACTTGAAGACCGGGCCAAGCATTACCCACATCAGCTAAGTGGAGGGGAGCAACAACGAATTGCAGTCGCCCGGGCCTTTGTCGGAAATCCCAAGTTTATCTTTGCGGACGAGCCAACCGGAAACCTTGATGCCCGCACATCCGAGAGCGTTGCTCAGCTTATGTTTGATTTTACGCGGGAAACTGGTGCCGGGCTAATTATTGTAACCCATAGCGCTCAGTTAGCTGAGAAAGCAGACAAAACCCTACACTTATCAGAGGGTCGTTTGGAGTTAGCAAAATGAGTAAATATAGTCTTGCGATTGAAAACAGCTGGCGTGACCTTAAAAATAGTGATGGTCGTATTAGCTTTGCTACCCAAGCTGCACTCTTGTTTTTCCTGATAACCCTGTCGTTGTCGAGCCATTCGATACAGGAATATCTTAAAACTAATCTGGACCAAATGTTAGGCTCGGATATGGTTTTGGAAAATCACGGCACGCTAGCGCACTACCATGAAACAGCTTTAGGTAATATAGCTGATGTCGTTTCAAAAACCGCACTTTCGGATGTCACCCTAACTCATGAAAATAATTGGGCCCGCGTACAATTGAAGCAGGTTGACGATTTCTATCCTGTCCAGGGTAGTCTTCAAATAGCGACGGCACCTACTGCACTCGCTCAAAGCGTAACACAAGGACCAAAAGCAGATGAAATCTGGCTTGGCCCGCGATTGGCAGCAAAATTATCTGCGCAGGTTGGTGACACACTCATTCTTGGCGGGACCGACTTGACCATTTCTGCTATCCTCCTTCATGAGCCAGACCGCTTGATGGAAGGGCATAGTGTTGCTATGCGGGCCATGATCCATTCAAACAGTGGACATGAACTAGACACCAGCAATTTGCGGCTTAGATATCTAATTTCAGCAGATGCAAGCGAACAAGAATACATTGAAACATGGGTGTCAGATAATATCGCTGGCGCAAAGCTAATTAAAAAATATGGTGGTGTACATCCACTAGCCGGCTTCTGGAAACGAACTGAAAACTTTCTTGGCCTCGCTTCGGTCATCTTGTTTTTTATGGGGGCTGTGGCACTCGATATGACAAACCGACGCTGGCTCGCCAAGATGCGTTACCGTCTCGCCCTCTATAATAGTTTTGGCACGCACCTTCATACAGGCATTTCTATTATATTGAGTTCATGGTTTTTCAACTTTCTGCTCGCCAGTATCGCAGGGACAGTATTTGCATGGCTTGCCCACCTTATGATCATTGCAGAATTACAGGCTTATTTTCCTAACATCACTGCTGTTTGGTCTAATCGAGGGGTAACGCAAACAATCGCTCTGGTTTTTTTACTATTACTCGCCTTAAAAACACCAAGTTTTATCCAACTAAGGCATACTTCCCTTCTTTCACTTATTCGCAATAGCGCAGAAAATAGCTTCGTTTGGCAGCGCCTTTTATGGGGGTTAATTTCTGTGACAACACTCGCTGCGGCATATTCTGATAATTGGTTACTAACTGCAATGACACTCATTGCTATATTCGCTGCGCTTGTTCTTATGACAATGCTAACATGGTGCATCATCCGCCTGGGCGACAAGTTTGGGCAAAGCCGCTCTGGTCTATTGCCGTTCGTGTTTTTTATTATGCGACGACGCCTTTTTGCAAAGTCTTCACAAATTATGGGGCTTGGCTTATGTGGGCTTCTGGTGCTTTTTACCTTGATGTTAATGCGTGACCTGGGCGGTATGCTTGAAAACTATAGCCGCACACATGACGGCAATTTGATTATTTCAGAGGCGCAAGAAAATCAGTTACCGGCAATCAAAAACTGGGCGAAAAACACAGATAGCCAGATACGTGCGCTCCGCCCTTTTGTCTCTGCTCAATTGATTGAGGTCAACGGAAGTGCCTTAAACGACTATATGCAAAAGCCGAGTGATACCCTTGCCGTACTCCAGGACCCTATTCGACTGAGTTGGACAGATGAAACCCCTCGTAACAATCAACTTATGGGGGGCACTTGGTGGGAACAAGACACACCCCGTTGGCAGCAAATATCAACAGAACCTGAGGTCATGACGGACATGGGGTTTAACTACGGCGATGAACTCACCTACATGATTAACGGGCGTCGTTATACATTTACGCTTGTTGCAAGCCATGCGTATAAATCAGGTGGCGGCTCCATTACCTTCTGGTTTCAAGTTCCGTTTGCTGCGATTACTCATATTGATGCACCAACTCGGTATATGGGGAGTATGGAGTTGCCTGACGATGCGTGGGGCAGTCTCTCAGCATTGTGGCAACGATTCCCAACACTCTCGCTTGTACCCTTAAAAGAGCTAACTGACCGATTTGACGACACACTAGGCATCGTTTCAAAAGTCACGAATGGTTATGCAGTCATGATACTCTTGTTGGCGCTTTTTGTACTGGCCGCATCCGTTAGCGGATACCGGGCAGATGACGCCTTAAAAAATGGTTTGCTTCTGAGCATGGGACTAAAGAAAAAAGACTGCTTAAAATTAAATTTCTATGATTGGGCAATCACTGCCATCATAGCGGCAGTAGGTGCCATTTCAGGGACATGGATCGCTGGTATCTTGATCTATGAAGAGCAGTTTAGCTTACCTTATAATCCTGATATATTGTGGGTACTGGGTACGGTAATCGCGATGGTTTCAATTGTTTGCCTGGTTGGGTATATGGCATGCCGTCAAAGCCTGCAAATATCAGTAAGAGACCTGTTACAATCATAAAGGTCACATAGCAGCAAACGTCTACAGTTCGTCGTTTGCTGCTATCATTGAATGGAACAGTATAAAGCACACTTACAATTCTGAAACATTACCATAATCTTAGGGGAAACCTCGAGTACATAGAACGCTCGATAATATTTAACGCCAACGAAGGTTATCTCGATTTAACTGATCCAAACTTGTGACACCCATCAGTTTCATATCACGCTCGATTTCAGTTCTTAGATTGCCCAAAGCTCTTTCAACACCGCCTTGCCCTGCACCCGCGAGGGCATACAAATAATACCGTCCACCTGAAACGGCCTTAGCCCCAACCGAAAGGGCTTTGAGAACATGAGTGCCTCTTTGAATGCCGCCCTCACAAATGACATCGACTTTATCGCCAACTGCGTCACAGATTTCCGCAAGTTGATCAAATGGTGCTCTGGACCCATCAAGCTGACGGCCACCATGATTTGAAACCATGATGCCAGTGCAACCAATATCAACTGCTCTTTTCGCGTCTTCAACGCTCATGATACCCTTTAAGGCAAAATGTCCTCCCCATTTCGCGCAGAGCTTTTCAGCGTCTCGCCAGTTCATCGATTGGTCAAGCATGTTGGAGAAATACTCACCGACCGATACAGCCAAGTCCGTTCCTTCATCCACATGCCCCGACAAATGGGGCATGTCGAACTTATCCTTAGTCAAAAAGTTCCATGCCCATGCGGGATGTCGTGCGAAACTAAGAAGCGACGACCATGTCAGCCGCGGCGGCGAGGTAAACCCTGTACGAAGATCGCGCTCACGGTTTCCGCCCGTAATTGTATCAACTGTCAACGCCATGACATTGAAATTGGCAGCTCTTGCTCGCTCCAGAAGCGCGTCGTTCAGCCCCCTATCCTTATGGAAGTAAAACTGAAACATCTTGGGGCCAGGTGCCAGTTGCTCAATTTCTTCAACTGTAACAGTCGCTAGCGAAGATACCCCAAACATCGTTCCAAATTGCGTTGCGGCCTTCGCAACAGCCCGTTCGCCTTCATGATGAAAAAGCCTTTGTAAGGCCGTTGGGGCACAGTAAAATGGCATATCAAGTTTTTGACCCATGACTTCCACTGACATATCCACATGGTCAACACCACAAAGGACATTAGGCACCAGATCAACGCTTTCATATGCTTCCGTGTTGCGGCGATAGGTAACCTCATCATCAGCAGCGCCGTCGATATAATGGAAGATCGGCGACGGCAATTGCTTTCGTGCCAGCTCTCGGAAATCATTGAAATTATGACAGTTGCTTAGTTTCATCTAAAGCCTCAAAATCATTCAAATTAACCACTTATATAAGGGCATTACATCCAAAACACCCTCGCATGATTTTAAATATTTTCATAGAAACTAATATCCTTGTGGGACATGTTTTCTAGCCAGAAATCAATTAAAAGCATGATTTAGATATGATAAAACTTACAGCAATAGTTTTCTATTTTATGGTATATTCAGTCTGATCAATGGAGGGGTACAATGTCAGATATAACCGTTAACCAAGAAAACAAACGTCCTACAATGGCAAAGGACTTTGCCATGGACCTACCAATAACCGCACCCTTTGATTGGTTAAGGCGCGGGGTACAAGACACATTCACGTCACCCATCAGTAGCCTGGCATATGGTTTCGCAGTCTTCCTCGTCTCAATCGCATTTGTGGTAGCACTTTTGAAGTTCGGGTTTAGTTATATCCTGTTTCCTGTGATTGCCAGCTTCATGGTTTTGGGGCCAATGGTTGCTATCGGCCTATATGGTAAAAGCCGCTTACTTGCACTCGGGTCTCAACATATCACCATCACAGACATGATATCTGTCAAAGCAAAATCACCCAAAGCCCTGATGTTGGTTAGCATTGTGCTCCTATTTGTTATGACCTTCTGGCTTAGAGCGGCTGTGATGATATATGCACTGTTTTTTGGTCTGGAGCCTTTTAGCGGTGTCGAAGAAACCATAAACGCACTCTTGTTCACCGATACGGGACGTATCATGCTTCTTGTCGGCAGCATAGCTGGCGGCGCCCTTGCAGCCCTCTCATTTTCACTGAGTGCTTTCTCGCTTCCGATGTTAATGAATGAAAAGAAAGATACCATGACCGCAATGGCGCTGAGTGTGGTGATCGCATGGATGAATAAGCCTGTAGCCTTCCTATGGGGTACAATTGTTCTTGGCTTCTTTTTATTAAGTTTTGCTACTGGTTTTCTTGGGCTGATTGTGATTTTCCCAATTTTGGGGCATGCAACATGGCATGCGTATACGGATTTGCGCAGCGATGAGGCGCTTGCGGCAGCGAACCCTTAACTATCATCAATCATATGGTTGCCGAGACATTATTATTGCTTTAGCTGAGCCTCATTAATTTGTTGATTAACATAATTAATGAATTGAGATGATTTTTCTGAACCCCAGCAGACAATACATTCCCGTGTAATCACTATATCAAGGTCAGCGTTACTATGAAACAGTTCAGACTGGCTGACGCTATCCAGATATAATTGTGCATCAAGTGAAAATGATATGACATGGTCCACGCGGCCAATTTTTAATAAATCAAACGCCTGCTTTAAATCATTAACTTCGGTGACATTCACCGAATTTGGAACATGTTCCTGAAACCAATAACCTTGATAGGTTCCACTGCTAACAGCAACATTTGCACCCTTCAGGTCAGCAATAGCTGAAATGTTTCCGTCCAAAGCGCGGGAATATACTTTCATCCGGTTAACATAAACCGGGTCTGAAAAGATTAGCTTGTCAGTAGGAAAACCCAATTGGGTGTGAAAGTCACGGCTATCATTTGCGACAAAAAGGCAATCTGCTTCCTGATCTTTCATCATTTTGACAGCGCGCCTGATGGGGTACATATCAAATGATATTTTTTCAGAATATTCATTTGCAACGGTTTGAAACAATCGATTGTAAAGACCGCTATCGCCACCATCAAACACACCAGGGATGAATGTACCGGCCACACGGATCGTATTGGTTTCTTTTAACAATAAGGCAGAATGATTTGCTTCAAAAGGTATGGAATAGGCTGACCCAGAAATGCCAAACATTGATACGTTCGCAGCGATCAGCCATGACATTGGCAATTTATAGCGTTTTGTAATCATAGAATATACATTTATAATGTTTACTCTCACACCCCAACTTCACTAATATTACAAATATACTACCCAGACATACTAAATGTTTCAAGCACAGACTGTTCACATATGCCTGCCCAAAAAGGTCAGGCCCCTAACATAGTAACTATTAAATCCAATTCTTCATTGATTTATGCCCAGTGCCTTCGTGTTCATCGTTGCGGCTGCATAGTTAGCATACGCGCGGTGCACTTCCAGATTGGCAGTCATTTTGCGAATTTCAGCATTTGCTGCAGTTTCTTCGCGAATATTTAACAGGAAAAAATCGCTCGCACCGTTCGCAAATCGCTTTTCTTCGGCTTCCTGCATCGCGCGTGATTGCTGTACGTCCACACTTGCGAGGTCAAGCAATTCATTTGCTGCCGTAATATCGACGAGTATTCCTTCCAGCTCGGTTGATATTTGGTCTTGAATACGTCGCTCTCGGTACATCATTGCGGTCCGTTCTGCCTTCGCCGCTTTTAACCTTCCTTTGGCTGAACGCTGCCCAAGCGGTATAGAAAACTGAAACCCAACAATTGTATCTGTAGAATCTCTGGAAATATCCCCCTCAGCGATATTACCAAAATCATGGGAAAGCTCGACATTAAAGTCCAGTTTGGGCTTCAGGTCATTTTGTCTAAGTGTAATCTTCTGGCGCAAGCGCTCCAACCCCAATCGAAGCCGACGCAGTTCAGGCCGGTCCCTTAAAATATTGGATAATTCCATAGAGCTCTTCACAGCTTCTACATCCACTTCAAACTGAGCTTCCCATGCTGGCAATTCCGAAAATTGCGGCACACGCATCTGACCGTTTGTGTCCCTTAGGTAGAACCCAAGTCTGATGCTGGCATTCTGAAACAGGCGCTCCGCACTGGTAAGTAACGTTTGGCGACGAGTAATGTTCTGACGATTTTCAAGAAGGAAGATATCAGCAATAGCGCCTTCGTTAACCTGTACCTGAAGGGCTTTTTCCCGTTCTAAGGCAATATCGAGAAGGCGTGCATAAATCTTTTGCTGTTGGCCTGCTGTAACCCACGACCAATAAGCGACCATCGCCTGACGTTGAACAGAAACCTTAGATAATAATACATCTAATTCGGCTTGTTCGAGCGCCAAACGCGTATCACGCAGCGCAAAGCGATTACCATCTATATCGCGGTTCCTGAGAAGCGAAAACAAAGCACCAACTTTGGCTTCACCTAAGGTATTGGTGAAATTTATGTCTTCATAAACCGGAAATTCACCATCGGAAATTCTATAGCCCGCATAAACACTACTACCGAAAACACCGAGGTTTTGCCGTGCTTCACCGCCGATAACTTGTCCGTCCCAAAATCCTGTTACTCGACTAAAACCACTAGCCGAGATATTAACATCAAACGCACCCTCTGCTGCCAATCGACCGCCGTCTGCACCGCGCGCATTTGCAATGGCTTCAAGAATAGTTGGCGCATACTGGCCGGAACTTTCCAACACATCATCAAGTGATAACACCGATACGGTCTTTGCCTGGTTTTCCTGGCTTTCTCTTGATGAAATTGAAAGCGCAGTTAAATCATCCTCCGAGGTTACTTTCGGTGACACGGTTAAAAGCATCAGTATGAATACAAACAGAATTTTAGATATATTCATTTTGCTTCACCCGTCGCGAGAACACTACTGCCTTCAAGGTTTCTCCTAAACTCTGGCGGGAAATTGTTAAGCTGTCGCCATACCTCGTATCCAACAGGTACAGTCTCAAAGGTTACCCAACCACGCGCTTTGGAGCCAAAACGAACATACGCACTATCCGGCCATGGGTGCGGGTCAGACTTGTCTTCACTCACTAAAATTCTGAACAATCCATTAGACTGCGCTGACGGGTCGATGGCAACCACCTCACCACCAAAAGTTCCGATAGCGACAGAGGGCCAACCACTAAATTGCACCACTGGCCACCCTTCAAACTGAAGCCGAACCTTATCCCCAACCCTCGCGAGGGCAATGTCACGGCCATCAATAAAAAGCTCCACCGCACGCTCTGCACCGTCCGGGATGAAAGTCGCAACTACGTCACCAGCATTGACAAGTGTGGATGTATCACCCGCATTTACCCGCAAAATAACCCCGTCCCGTGGTGCGCGCACGGTCTGAATTGAACTTCTGGACAGGGAAACATCAACCCTGTTCAGCTCCGCAGATGCTTCCGCAACACTACCTCGCAGTCCTTCTACGCGTATCCGGCTTTGCTCGAACTCACGCCGCGACGCCAAACCTTGATCAAATAGGTTTTTCGTACGTGTTAAATCCAATTCTGCCGTTTCCATAGCAGTTTCCGCAGCACTTAACTTCGCCAACACTTGCGCACGTTCTGCCCTTAGTCGGTCGAGAAAGTTCGGGTCATTGTCAATCAATTGAACGATTGGATCATTTTCTTTGACGTAACTGCCATCGCGAACAAACCACTTCTGTATACGCCCGGATACAAGGGCATTGATTTCCTGCAAACGATCATTCGGGCTAAGCGCCGTTACATTGCCAGGCCCAGATGTTGTTTGAACCCAAGGAACAAAGATCATGAAAACAATAGTCGCCACCAGACTGAGTGATAAAAACCATGCGATTGTTCGCATAATCCGCGGCGGTTTAAGCGAATGTAGGGTCGTAAAATATTGAATATGCATATCACGAAATGGCATTTTATTTCCCCTCCGTGTCTGTGGTGCCAGCGACTTTACCTGCCCCAGCTTTAAACGCTTTAAAATCCGTAAGCAGTGCCTGATGTTCTGTTTCCAGAAGCATGAAACGCTCGAAACCAAGCGTGTTTTCCCGGTTCGAGAAATAAATGATTGTCATATTCTCTTCCGCGTTCAACGTTTCAATAACATTTTGCAATGTAGCGGCAGGCATCATGTCAAATAACTGATTTAAAACCAGAATGCTTGGTTTGGAGAGCACAGCCGCTGTTAGCTTGAGCTTCAGCACTTCCACAAGCGATAATGGTGCGCCAGTTGCCGAAAGTTCGGTATCCAATCCTTCGGGTAAATATTTAACAACCATATCCAAGCCCGTTAGCCTCAGAGCCGATAAAATTGCACTGGCATTGCTATCATCATGAGAAGCTTTCAGAAACTCGCGAATTGTGCCCTCAATAACCGTCGGGCGATCAAGAATGGTTACCAATTGCCGCAGTTCATGAACTTCTATGTCCAGCACATCAGTGCCAGCAAAACTGACTAACCCGCCATCTGGCTTCGCGTGATGCTTCAGTAAATTTGTGAACATACGCTGAGTACCATGATTAGGTGCATGACACATGACCTTATCCCCGGCATCAATCTGTAAATTTAAGGTAACAGGCACATTACGGGCGCATCCACGCGCGTTTTCAAAGATCAAATCGTGGGAACCTTCACGCGGCTCTAGGGTACCGGCTGGTACTTCCTGTGGAACATGATAAAAATGCGATAATTCCTCGGCTGCTGCCGTTAAATCATAGAAGCTTGTGTAATATACACCAAGCTGCGAAATCCCGTAAAAAACCGCTGATAAAATCAGTTCTGCTGCAACAAGCTGACCCAAAGAAAGCTCACCTATGATCACAAGCCAACCACCAAGCCCAAGTAACAGTGCACTTGCCAGCGCATATATGAATAAATACGCGATAGATTGCGCAAACGTATATTTGAAATGCTGCTTACTGCTTTCAATATATTCCGATGTCTTTTTATCAGTTTCCCTAAGCGCCCGTTCAATATGGCGACGGGATTTATAGTAACCATTAGAAGCACCAAGCCCTTCAATCCAGCCGGCAACATTGTGTTTCGTGTGGGATAACTGCACAGCGCTCATCATTGCGCCCTTGCCCCATAGCCCCCAAACAAGCCAAAGAAGAAGAACAAGTGTAATATTAAAGCCAAGAAAAACAGGGTGATACAACGAGACAATCACAAATCCAACAAGCGCCTGAAGGATCACTGTAAAGCCACCTACCAAAAGATAAGGCACAGACTTCTGAACAATAACGATATCAAAATAACGATTAAAAAGCGTGCTTTTACCACTGTCGGCAAAAAACGGGTTTTGCGCATAAAGTGTTCTAAGTGATATTTCAGAAAGCATACGAGCGTAAAAGCGCCTACCAAACAATTCCATCAGATGTAATCGCAGCGCATTCAACAACCCTGAAAATAACAACAGAACAAATAACGTAACCGATAGAACAATTAGCGGCGTTGTAAGCCCTGTGTTTGCGACGGTATTAATCAACATCTGCACGGATATGGGAACCGCAAGGGTCAGGAGGCTGATGCCAATTCCGTATATTATCGCGAGCCAATAATATCCTGTTTCGCCGTTCAATATTGTTCTAATGAATCTGTATAAATCAGAAAGTGAAGTTTCGGGTTGGTTCTGCGCTGTCTTTTCTGCCATTTATCTCACCACTGCTGTGCGTGCAGCCTTGCTGCGTTTTTATTTTAGTATCCCCACCTTTTTCACATTGATCTTGAAAATAAGAATTTCTTTTGATAAATCAATACAAACAAATTGTATTTTTTGATAGAAAAAAACTATCAGGATTATTTTCATGAATTACCAGAAAATTACACTGAAACAACTAAGGTACCTTGTGGCCCTTGATGAAGAACACAACTACAGAAAAGCTGCCCAACTCTGCGGCATCAGCCAGCCTTCGCTCAGTATTCAATTACAAAATCTGGAAACAACGCTTGAGGTTCAGCTTATTGAGCGCAGTCGCAGCGGTGTATTTTTCACACCGACAGGCCGTGAAGTTTTAGCCAAAGCCCGCGAGGTTTTAGCGACCGTTCAAGGCATCCATGATATAGCCGAATCTGGTCGGCATTCGCTTGCTGGTACAATCCGGTTAGGGACAAAATCTACACTTGGCCCCTATCTTTTGCCAAAAGTTGTGCAATCACTTCACAAACACTATCCCGATTTAAAACTATATATTCGTGAATGTGACCCTCGCGAAATGGAAGCAGAGTTACTGCGCGGTGATCACGATGTTATTCTTGCGCAATTACCAATAAATAACGAACAACTTAATACGGTTGAATTATTCAGAGAGCCTCTTTTGCTGGCTCTTGCCAACGATCACCGATTAGCAACACTTGAAAAAATTACAGCTGCGGACTTGAAGGGGGAGCAAGTTCTAACACTTAATCCCCGTTATCATTTGCACGACCAGATCGGATATTTGTGCGAAGATTTTGGCGCAACCATCCTTAAGGATTACGAAGGCACCAGTTTGGATGCGCTGCGTCAAATGGTTGGTATGGGCATGGGCATCACTTTTCTTCCAGAACTTTATGCCAAATCCGAAATCCGTGGAAACAGCGATGTAATTGTTCGCCCGCTCTTTAATAAAAATATCTACCGTTCTATTGGACTTGTTTGGCGCAAAGGCGCCGCTAAATCCAATTCGTATGAAAGAATTGTAGAAGTGATTAAACAAGTGATTAAAACGAGGTTTTAAAGCGGATCATTTTACGCTTACTATTCGTAACCGTCTTGGATACTATTCATTGCTATATACTTATTAAAACAGGCCACACACATGACTTATGAAACCCTGCTCTATGAAATCAATGATCACATATTAACGCTGACTTTACATCGACCGGACAATATGAATGCTTTTACCGTTCAAATGGCAAATGAGCTCATTGATGCCTTTGGCCGCGCAAGCGAAGACGATGATATTCGTGCGATTGTTGTAACAGGCAGCGGAAAGGCCTTTTGTGCCGGCATGGATTTGTCGGCGGATGGAAATGTTTTCGGCTTGGATGAAAGCATAAAGCCATCGCTCCAAGACCTTGAGGAACGATTCGAAGACCCAGACATCATCACTGGTGTCCGTGATACTGGTGGCCGCGTTACCCTGGCCATTTACGAATGCAAAAAACCGGTGATAGCCGCGATCAATGGTGCCGCTGTCGGCATTGGTGCCACCATGACCTGCGCAATGGATATTCGCCTAGCGTCAGAGAAAGCCCGTATCGGGTTTGTTTTTAACAAAATTGGTATTGTGCCAGAAGCGTGTTCAAGCTTTTTCTTGCCAGCTATTGTTGGTGTATCTCAGGCCCTAGAATGGTCATATACTGGCGAGATTTTGAGCGCAGAAGCTGCTAAGGAAGGTCGTTTTGTCAAAGCCGTGGTGCCAGCAGATGACCTTCTCGAAGAAGCTTACAAGATTGCACGTAAAATCGCTGAACACAGTCCGGTTGCAATCGCTTTGACCCGTCAGATGATGTACCGTAACAGCGTTAAAGATCATCCTGTGGAAGCACACAAAATTGATAGCCTCGCCATGTATTATACAAGCATCACAAGTGGCAAAGAAGGTGTTAGCTCCTTCCTGGAAAAGCGGACACCCCAGTTTGAAGATAAGTCATCAACTGACATGCCACCATTCTATCCCTGGTGGACGGAATAATAAGGCGTTTTAGGTAACCCAAACCCGGCCCCTATACCTCAGTCTCGATATAAAGCTATTATGACAGATAAAAACTCACCACCTCAGATTGGTCCACGTATTCAGGATATTCGAAAGCAAAAGGGCTTTACGCTTGAGCAACTTGCATCGCATTCCGGCGTATCGCGCTCTATGTTATCTCAAATAGAGCGCGGACAAGCCAACCCAACCTTTGCAACGCTCTGGAGTCTGACACAAGCACTTGGCCTTGAAATTTCAGACCTTACGGGCGGTGTCGCAGAAGTTCATCATCAGGCGATCGAAGTGATGATGCCTAACTTCACCCCTGAAATCAAAAGTGAGGACGGCCTGTGTGACCTGAAAATACTAAGTCCCACAGATCAAGTAGGCCGTGTTGAATGGTATGAAATTTCGATTGAAGCAGGTGGAAAACTGGTGTCAGAACCTCATACCAACGGCTCGATGGAGCATCTAACCGCTTTCAATGGTCGATTTCAGGTCGTCAGTGGCAAAGCAAAAACCGAGGTACCTACAGGTGGGACTGCTCGTTATGCAAGCGATGTTAGCCACACAATCTCAAACCCTGGACAGGAAACAGCGAGAGGCATTCTGGTTGTCGTTAGCTAAACTGACAATTAAATAATAAAAAGCCCCGTCTGCTATTCAGACGGGGCTTTCCTCATTATCGCGCTAATCGTCTAGCGGTTTAATCAATCAACAGCTTTTTAACTTCAGCAAAAGCATCAATCGCATGATCAAGCTCACCCTTCGTTATTGCGGCAGACATCTGTGTTCTGATCCGTGCCTTACCGTTTGGCACAACCGGATACGAAAACGCCACCACATAAACGCCGCGTTTCAGCATTTCATCTGCAAACTTCGACGCAAGTGCTGCATCATAAAGCATCACAGGAATAATCGGATGTTCGCCGGGCAAAAGGTCAAAACCATGGCGCGCCATACCCTCGCGGAAATACTCTGCATTACTATTCAACTGGTCACGCAAATCATTAGACGTTGTCACCAGTTCAATAGCTTTAATCGCGCCTGCCACTACAGGCGGGGCAACCGTATTTGAAAAGAGGTAAGGCCTTGACCGCTGGCGAAGAAGCTCAATAATTTCTCGTTTGCCCGATGTGTACCCACCGCTCGCACCGCCAAGGGCTTTACCGAGCGTACCAGTAATAATATCAACGCGGTCCATACATTTACGATATTCATGCGTACCCTTACCGCCAGCACCCACAAAGCCTGTGGCATGGCAATCGTCAAAATGAACCAGCGCATTATATTTATCCGCCAAATCACAGACTTCATCGAGGCGTGCGATATATCCGTCCATCGAAAACACACCGTCTGTGGTGATTAATTTGAAACGCGCACCAGCGGCATCCGCAGCCTGTAATTGCTCTTCAAGCGCTGCCATATCATTATTTTTATAGCGATATCGCTTTGCTTTCGATAGGCGCACACCATCAATAATACTGGCGTGGTTCAGTTCGTCAGAAATAACTGCGTCTTCTGGCCCTAAGATGGTTTCAAATAAACCGCCATTCGCGTCAAAACAGCTGGGGTAAAGGATTGTATCCTCGGCGCCCAAAAATTCGCTTAACTGATCCTCTAACTGTTTATGAAGCGACTGTGTCCCGCAGATAAAACGTACCGATGCCATCCCATAGCCCCAATCCTCAAGGCCTTTCATAGCGGCTTTGTTCACCTCGGGGTGCTGCGCGAGGCCAAGATAGTTATTCGCACATAGGTTAATAACCTTTGATCCGTCACTGATACCCACCGATGACCCTTGGGGGGTTGTGATCTGGCGTTCATTCTTAAACAAACCTTCAGACCGGATCGTATCAATCTGTGAAGCTAAGTGCTCCTGAAATTTTCCGTACATTTCTATGCCTCCCAATTCAATACGACTTTGCTGGCCTTGCCAGCGTTCAAAAGGTCAAACCCTTGCTGGAATTCAGTATATGGCAAACGATGTGTAATCACAGGCGATATATCAAGACCATTTTCAATCATTACCGACATTTTGTACCAGGTTTCATACATTTCCCGGCCATAAATCCCCTTTAGGGTCAGCATATTGAAGATAACTTTATCCCAACTGATATTCGCGCTTTCAGCGGGAATACCAAGGATAGAAACCTTACCGCCATGACACATGTTATTAATCAGATCGTTGAACGCACGGTCATTGCCTGACATTTCCAAGCCAATATCGAAACCTTCGCTCATACCAAGGCTGGCCTGTACCTCTTCGATTGTTTCATTGCGAACATCAACGGTTCTTGTCGCACCAAGCTTTGCCGCCAGCTCAAGGCGTTCGGGCACAACATCAGTGATGACAACATGGCGAGCACCCGCATGGCGGCATACGGCCGCTGCCATTGCACCAATAGGGCCAGCGCCTGTAATCAATACGTCCTCACCGAGCAAATCCCACTGAAGCGCTGTATGAACAGCATTACCAAGTGGGTCAAATAATGACGCAACATCAAGGTCGATCCCTGGACGATGCTCCCAGACGTTTGACATTGGTAAGGCCACATATTCTGCGAAAGCACCCGGCCGGTTAACACCAATACCGCTTGTTTGTGCGCATAAGTGACGGCGCCCTGCCATACAGTTCCGGCACCGTCCACAAACCACATGCCCTTCACCAGACACAATTTGCCCCGGATGAAAATCGTTCACGTTTGAGCCAACTTTGACAATTTCACCAACAAATTCATGTCCAACAACCATTGGAACCGGGATGGTTTTCTGCGCCCACTCATCCCAGTTATAAATATGCATGTCTGTTCCACAAATTGCCGTGCGCATAACCTTGATAAGAACATCATTAATGCCCAATTCTGGTTCTGGAACATCTTCCAGCCACAACCCTACATTTGCTTCTTTTTTCACCAACGCTTTCATCATACGGCCTTTCTACAGCGCAAACTGTTAGATGAGATCATGAATTCCGATAAACTAGAATTTCGCTTTAAATATCAGGTAATATTCCCATATACAAGACATGAAATTCTTAAATACTGGAAAAACAATCATATAATGGTGAACAGCTATTCAAAGCTTAGACTTGAAATGCCCGCCAGTATCAGCCATGAAGAGCCTAATAGTGATTTAATCATAAATCTAACGGCTCGTCACAGTCGCTCAGGAGACATATAAAATGACTTCATCATTACCAGCAAATTCCCGCCCGGAACTATCTTCCTATAAATGGGACGACCCATTTCTATTGGAAAGTGAGCTCACAGAAGATGAGCGCCTAATCAGCGAAATGGCAAATAATTACGCACAAGACAAACTCTTGCCTCGTGTGATTGATGCCTATGCTAACGAAAATACTGACCGCGCTATTTTCAATGAAATGGGCGAATTGGGCCTCCTTGGGAGTACCTTACCCGCAAAATATGGCTGCGCAGAAACAAGCTATGTTGCTTATGGCCTCGTCGCACGTGCGGTTGAGCGCGTTGACAGCGGTTATCGCTCCATGATGTCTGTTCAATCATCACTGGTGATGTATCCGATCTATGCCTACGGTAGCGAAGAACAACGAGAAAAGTTTCTGCCGAAACTTGCGACAGGTGAATATGTGGGCTGTTTTGGCCTTACGGAACCAGACGCAGGTTCAGATCCGGCTGGTATGAAAACGGTCGCAAAGAAAACCGATGGTGGCTATGTTCTGAGTGGTTCAAAAACCTGGATTTCAAACGCACCTATTGCTGATGTTTTTGTTGTTTGGGCCAAATCAGAAGCACACGGCGGTAAAATCCGCGGCTTTATTCTTGAAAAGGGAATGGAGGGACTAAGCGCCCCTAAAATCGGTGGTAAACTAAGTTTGCGCGCATCAATCACAGGTATGATCATGATGGACGGCGTTGAAATTCCAGAAGAAAACATGCTTCCCAACGTTGAAGGCTTGAAAGGCCCATTCGGCTGTTTGAACCGCGCACGTTACGGCATTTCATGGGGTGCGATGGGTGCCGCAGAAGATTGCTATTTCCGCGCACGCGGCTACGCCCTTGAGCGCAAGCAGTTTAACCGCCCACTTGCAGCCACGCAGCTTGTTCAGAAAAAACTCGCAGATATGAGCACTGAAATCTCATTGGGCTTAAATGGCAGCTTACGTGCTGGCCGGATGTTTGATAACGGCGAGATCGCACCGGAACTGATCAGCCTGATGAAACGTAATAACTGTGGCAAGGCGCTTGATATTGCACGCGCTGCTCGTGATATTCACGGCGGCAACGGCATTTCAGAAGAATACCATGTAATGCGCCATCTCTGTAACCTTGAAACAGTCAATACTTATGAAGGTGCGCACGATGTGCACGCCCTTATTCTGGGCCGCGCGATCACTGGTCTACAAGCTTTCGCATAAGCTTATATTGGATAAAAAGAAACCTCGGCAGTATTCTAAAACACCGAGGTTTCTCCTCTAAATCACGATAAAGACTGCTTAAAGGCAGTCTTTTTTATTATTTAGGCTGCTTCCTTATCGCGCTTTTTAAACGCAAGGAAACCATCGTCGATTTTCTTGTGACGCAGTGTCACGAGATCAAGTGGATAATTCTGGTTGAGGCGCCATGGCTTTTTCGAACCTTGTTTCGGAATATCGTCAAGTGCACGCTGGATATATCCTGATGAGAAATCAAGACCAGGTTCTATTCCCATGTCAGGATCATCCTGAACAGGAACACAATAATCAACACCGATCTTATCCATATGCTTTAGAAGCCGGCATACATATTCACAGCATAAATCCGCCTTAAGCGTCCAGGAAGCGTTTGTATAACCAAATACGGAAGCAAAATTTGGAACACTTGAGAACATCAACCCTTTATAGTTAAGGGTATCACCCATAGAGACGGCTTTACCGTCAACCTCTATCGATAAGCCACCAATCGCCTTGATCTTGAGGCCCGTCGCAGTAACAATCAGATCAGCATCGAGCTTTTCGCCCGATTTCAATAAAATGCCATCTTCGACAAAGCGATCAATATGATCAGTTACGACCGAAGCCGTGCCATTTTTGATGGCCTCAAACAGGTCGCTATCCGGCACAAGACAAAGCCGCTCTTCCCACGGGTTATATTTCGGTGTGAAATGCTTATCGATATCGTAATCAGGCCCGAGCTCCTCGCGCACCATACCAAGTAAAAACTCTTTCACTTTCTGGGGGGCACTACGGGCACGCCTGAAAACAAACTGCTGCATCAACACATTACGCCAACGAATAATCCCATATGCCCACATCGCCGGTAAAAACTTCCTGAGCGTATTCGCGAGCTTATCTTCGGCTGGCCGTGAAACAATATAGGTTGGGGATCGCTGAAGCATTGTCACATGCTTGGCTTTATCAGCCATCGAAGGCACCAATGTTACCGCCGTCGCACCAGAGCCGATAATAACCACATTCTTATCATCGTAATCGATGTCTTCGGTCCATTTTTGCGGGTGAGCGATCTGGCCCTTGAAGTCTTCACGGCCCTCAAACACAGGGTCATGACCACCTTCATAATCATAATACCCCGCACATACAAAAAAGAACCGACATAAAAACTGAACGGTTTCACCTGTGTCTGTGCGCTCAGCGTCAACAGTCCAGCGTGCGTCGCTTGAAGACCATGAGGCTTTTACAACTTTGTGACCATAGCGAATGTTTTTATCAACATCATACTCGCGTGCAGTTTCGTTGATATATTTAAGTATTGACGGTCCGTCAGCAATTGCCTTTTGTTCCGTCCATGGCTTGAAGGCATAACCAAGGGTATACATGTCAGAATCAGACCTGATACCCGGGTAACGGAATAGATCCCAGGTCCCGCCCTTGGTTTCACGGCCTTCCAAAATCAGATAGGATTTTTCAGGGCAACGGCGCTGTAAATGACAAGCTGCCCCAATACCCGAAAGCCCAGCCCCCACAATTAAAACTTCTACATATTCAGCCATGATACCTCCCACTCTTGAGCGGAGTGTGGCAAAATACTGATCACAATTCAATGACAATCATTAATTTTATGTTTTTTTCAAATATTGGCTGAAATGCATAGAGTATAAATCTGTAAACTTAAACCACACTACTACTTAGCTTCAGACCAAATTGTTTTAAGTGCATGCCACAAGCTGTCCCGTTTTGCCTTTAAATACAGGCGATTATCCGATAACTCAGCAACCAACCGTCTATGCGCTTTACCAAGAGAATGATAAGGCATATTGGGAAAGAGGTGATGCGTTGCATGGTAACGGAGCCCCACGGGTGCCCACAGGCTTGTGATGAATTTGTGCCCCGGCACGTCTACCGAGTCCAAAAACTGCTCCGGCACAGTCATTTTCTGATCACCCGGGTTTCGATATTTGTGGGCGGCAAGCGTTCTCAGGGAGTTTAAAAGAAATATCCCAATTACAACTGCATACCACAGGACAAAAACTTTATAAGATAAAACACCTATAAGGGTTAACACTATCGCCGCCCAGATATAGAGAAACGATCCAAGCTCTTGCAATTTCCAAGTTGGATCGTCTCGCCTGCTTGCAAGTGGGCGCTCATAAGCTAAATCGATAGTCAGGGATGAAGCGCGCCTCCAAACAAATTCTCGGACGGAAGTATGAACCCAGGACAAAGGCGCCAACACAGAGAACCTTACCAGGAAAAAGCCCGGCAAAATAAAAATCAGCAATATATAGCCAATAATTTTCGCCCGTGTTTCGGTTGCAAACGGTAAATATTCACCGTCTTCATGGGTTCCATAGATATCCCTTGCATGGTGCTCGTTATGAACGCCTTGATACATAAAGGACGGCGCCATCATCGGCATACCTGCAAGCAGATTCCACATGAAACGAAAACGCTTAAAGCTGCCCTTTTTAAAGTGGGAAATTTCGTGCGTGAAAATAACCGCACGATAGAGAGCGAGCACACACACGATAAAAGCAGCACAGCCAGAAGCCGTCAGAAGAGGATTCATATAAGCATATATAAACGCACCCCACCCGATAATGATCGTCAGAAGAAAGTCACTCCAGTAAATTGCTGGATTAGGCTTCATTAAATCCCGAGTTAGCTGTCTTGCTTCCTTCAAGGGAAAATCACTAGCGGTTTGATCAGGCATACCTCTAATTCCTTACCCTAGACCGCGACCGAGTGCCTGGCTTTGTTATCGCCAAAATACCGATCAAATGCTGCACATACATGCCGCATAAAGGGTCTGCCTTCAGGGGTAATCTCTATTTTATCATCAGAGATTTTAATCAAGCCGTCCTCTTCCATTGGCCTTAAAAGGGCAAAGGGCAGTTTGCCCGCACGGCTGAGGGTCAGTGTATCCACTTCAAGGTTACACATGAACTGCTCAATAATTCGGCGATCAATAATGTCCGCCGGTTCCAAGGCGATACCTTTTGAAATTGCAAAAGTACCCTCTTCAATCGCCGCAGCATATTGGTGCATGGATGTATGATTTTGACTATAACCTGCGGGTAGGCCACTTATGGAAGATACCCCCAAACCAATCAATGCCTCAGCCGTATCCGTTGTGTAGCCCTGAAAATTACGGCGTAACTTATGATTTGACGCTGCGTGCACCAAACTATCGCCTGGTTTGGCAAAATGATCCAAGCCAATATGCGCGTACCCACCTTCTTTTAAGGTTTCGGCAATAGCCTGTGATTGTTCATAACGATCAAAAATATCGGGCAAGGTTTCATCCTTGATCAAGCGCATATGGGTTTTCATCCACGGTACATGTGCATACCCAAAAACCGATAGTCGATCAGGATTTAAAGCCACGGCAAGCTTTGCCGTTTCAACAACCTTGCCAACTGTTTGATGCGGCAAGCCATAAATAAGATCAAAATTAATTGCCTTGATCCCTTCAACCCTAAGGGCATCAACCGCTTTTTTGACCATATCAAATGGCTGGTAGCGATTAATGGCTTTTTGTACATCCTGACTAAAGTCCTGAACACCTAGGCTTGCGCGGGTGACCCCGGCACGGCCAAATGCCTTCACAAGGCTTTGGCTTAGCGTCCGCGGGTCTATTTCCACCGCGATTTCAGCATCCGGTAAAACATTGAATGCCGACCTTAATGTTTGCATCAGCAATTCAAAATCATCATCTTTCAATAATGTGGGCGAGCCGCCGCCCCAATGAATGTGACTAACGTCAACTTGCCCCTCCAAGGTACGGCGAACCATCTCTATTTCACGCTTCAACAGCGCCACATATTTTTTGATCGGCGCATATTGTTTAGTGATTTTGGTGTTGCAGCCACAGAACCAGCACAGTTCTTCACAAAACGGAACATGTAAATAAAGCGATACAGGTTTACCGGTATCAATCGACTTTAACCATTCACTATAATCCAGATGTGTAACACCACTGTGGAAATGCGGCGCGGAAGGATAGCTCGTGTACCGAGGTACAGGCTTTGCGTATTTTTCAATCAGATGTTTTTTCATAGGCTATGAATACAAACGCCCTATTCCTGCATCTTTGACAAATGTCAAAAGTATCCGGGCACGTCGAAAATGTCGCACTTATAGCCGAGTGATCGGCACGGGTAACAGTTCCAATAATTATCACTCATGAAGAGTAATTGGACTATCTGCATCAAGCTTACGGAACCTTACCCCAACTACACGGCTATCACCAATGTCTACGCCTTTAATTTTCCCAGCTTCATCATAACGAAATTTGATCATAGACCGACCTGTCCATAGCTTATCAATTGAATTCCAGGTGAGGTTTGATCCAGTTGGCGCTGGAAAAAGTTGTTCGGGCAGGTTTTGTGCATATCGCATCCAAAGAATGTCGTCTTTGATGTAAAAACTAACCAAACTTTCCAGTTCAGGGGACCAAAAGCTACCCTCTAGCACCGCCAATTGATGAATATTTGACGGTGAAGAATAATCATAGTTGATCGCTTCTATTGCCTGATTGTTTCCCTCCAAAATCAGTATCTTCACACCGTCCACAGTTTTGAGTGTGATTGTTTGACCGGTGGAAACACACCTGAGGCGCTCATTATCAATAACCTCCAGGTCCGAGAGCCATGTATCCCCTCCACCATGCAGGACTAATTGACCATTTGTTTTTTCCCGCAAAAAATACCGGTTGTTAATCTTGTCAGCAAAATAGCCACCGATCCAATCGCTGTAATCATGGGCCTTCGCTGATTGAAACGACGGCATAGGCACCGCATCGCCCTGTTTGTTTTTAGATAATTCATGATCGGGTTTCGCCATACCCATGTTTTGAACCAAACGACGAGCAAGCTTCCACCCCTGAAACGCATTATGGTCATTTCGATTGGCGAACACATAAACAGACAGATCAAGGTCAGAAAACCGAATCTGGTCTGCGATAAAGCCTCCCATACCACCACCATGTGCAACTACACGATTTCCCAGAACCTCGGATTGCCAAAGACCAAACCCATATGGCAGTATTGTGCCATCATCACGGGCCCCAGCCTTCATCATAAGGTCACGCCATTTTGTACCCAAAAAGGCACCTGTCCTTAATTCACGGTCCCATTTAGCCATATCAGTAAGAGTGACCAATATGCCGCCGTCGCCGACCACGTCAAAATGTTTTAACCACCTTCTCCATACCTTATCGTCACCGCCAGAAGGCGCTTGATAGCTTTTTACTCTGCCCGGGATTGGTGCACTATGGTCAATATCAAAGGTCGTATTTTGCATGCCTAACGGCGCGAACAAGCGTTCTTTCGCAATTTCGGGAAAGGGCTTGTTTTCTATTTCCTCAAGTATTTTGGCCAGCAACACATACCCACTTGATGAATAGCGATACTGAGTACCCGAAGGAAAATCCAATGCGCCTTGAGACGTTATAAGCTGATAGGCATCACTCATGTTCATTCTATTCTGTAAGCGCGGATCATCACCGCGAATGATCATCATCGAAGTATATTCACGGATACCACTTGTATGAAATAAAAGCTGACCAATGGTTATATCCCTGTAAACATCGGGTAGTGTGGGTAGAAACTCTATGCATTTATCATCCAAACCAATACGGCCCTCCAGTATATGTTGTGCAATAATCGCTGCCGTAAACTGCTTGGACATACTGGCAATATAGAATTTAGAATGTTGATCAATGGGCACAGTATGCTCAATATCTGCGAGGCCATACCCTTTAGCGAACCTAAGCTGTCCCTTATAGGTAATTAAAACACCAAACCCCGGGGTCGTTTCATTAACCAGCGGATCAAATTGTTGATCGATGAAACTCTCAAGCCAGCCTGGATCTTGAATTAACGTGGGTTCCTCGGCTGATACTTTGAATACCCAAGCAGAAACCACGATTGCTGATACAGTAATTACAGAAATTCGCTTTAAAATCTTCATTTTACCCTCGCATAATATAAAGGCGGCAAGCATAGGAAATAGCTATTGATTTTGCCTTTGAAGTTTCTGGAATTTTCTGGAAAACTAGGTAAATTAAGGATGTGGTCTTCAGAGGGGCCCAAGGGATGCAGATGCAATATCAGATACAGAATATCATTTTTGATGCTGAAACCGGCATTTGTGCTGTCGACAACAGCAATTCCCCCAATGAAGTGAAACTAGAAGGCTTAAATCTACTATTGATGCGAGCCTTGACGGAATTTGGCTCAGAGCCATTGACCATCGATGTTTTATCGAAGATCGTCTGGAAACGCGATCATGTGTCTGAAGATACTATTGCCAAAAGAATATCCTTACTTAGGGCCACTTTGTCCGAGATTGCTGGTTCAACACAAGTCATTCGGACTTTGCCAAACAGAAGATACCAACTGATTGGGCCAATAAAAAAACTGGAAGTCTCAGAAGTTCCGCCAACACCGTTAGCGACAAAACACGCGAACAAAAAATCTTTCATTATAGCCGTTGCTGTCATTCTAATACTAATCACTACTGCGGTATATCAAATGACAAGTACCAAACCGCCAGTTCTTAAAGACCCTGAAACCGGCAAGGAGCTAATCGCCCCCAATTCATAGTATGTCTGATTAGCTAATTTTCATATCGCCGATGCTCTTTAAAATGCTTTCACAGCCCAAGACTGTATGGCGAGCATTCTTAATAGTCATGGTAAATAGAACAGCTGCGGCCAGCCTATAAGCTGGCTTTTAAACGCAAAAAGCCGCACTAAAATGCGGCTTTTTTGAATGGTGCCCGGGGGCGGATTTGAACCACCGACACGCGGATTTTCAATCCGCTGCTCTACCCCTGAGCTACCCGGGCTTAAAGGATGAGGGATAACTAATGTCCTTCAGCGATTGGGCTTTTAGCTAATATTCATGCCCCTGTCCAGCGTTGATTTCAGTTTTCTTACATTTTCACAAAGAAAAGCGAAAAAGACGTTAGTTGCCTGCTTCATCACTGAAATCATCATTAATTTCAGTGTCGCCAGGCAGCACATATTCGCCGTTAAACCAATGTCCAAGGTCGATATCTGCACACCGTTTTGAGCAAAACGGGCGATATTGAACAAGTGTTGTCTTACCGCATTCCGGGCACTTGCTCTCTGCGGCACCAAGTAGGTCATTCATGATTTTGCCTCAATATATACATCGTCTTTTCCGCTGCGCAGTTCAACAATACGGTGGGTATTTGCCTCAAGCTCTGTAATTACATGCTTGTTTTCGTCAAACCATCCACAAACGGCAACACTTGCTTGAAGAATGACAGTGCCAGGTTCATTTGAATTGCCAATATGCTGCGCAGTCCTAAGTAGCTTTAACGCTTGCTCTCTGATTCGCATCACAGGAGCTGCTTGCACCTGATATCGATCACGCAGCGACACCCCCTTGCGTTGCCGCGACATTTCAACAAGGCCAAACATTGAGATCCCGCTTCGCCGGACAGGCACAGGGTCATCCTTCAAGGCCTTATCAAATAATTCCAGTAACTTCGCTGCTGTTCCCTTACCGGACATATCGATAAAATCAACCACGATCAATCCACCGATATCCTGAAACCTGAGATGATGGGCAATGGCAAGTGCTGCTTCCATATTTACGGTGAGTTTCGCCTCTGCGGCGCTCATTTGCTGTAATGCCCCACCCATATTCACATCAATGGATGTTAAGGCGGGTGTTTGATGAATGGAAATCCAGCCGCCTGAGGGAAGTGGAATTTGGTCAGCGAGCGCATCCTCGATGGCTTCCTCGACACCATATTCCTCGAACGCAGACGTCGCCCCTGACCCTTGATAGGGTTCTATTCGCTCAGCGATATCAGGCCATTTATTATGCGCGAGTTTTCTCGCTTCTACGCATAGGGCTTTGTTATCAATATATACGGGCTCAGTTCCCTCGGTTATTGAAATTAGCGCTTTTGCCATAGCTGGCATAGTAAAGCCGCTCTTGTCGGTAATAGCAGCAGCAAGCCATTCAGCCTCCTGGATCACTATTTCAACGGCTATGTTTGCAGCGCGCGACCTAACGATAATAGCGACGTTTTCCGTTAATTCAGTAAGGGGAGCCTTAAGCCCTTTGATTGTTTTAGGTCCCAAATCCTTAGAGAAATTTAAGCGGCTTGCACCAGCCTCTACGGAAACGTAGCGGCCATCGAGCCGAGGTTTCGGCGTTACTATCAGCGATTTATTGTCGAAGGATGCTGGTTCCGACAATACCTGCACCATCAGTTTCTGGCCTTCTTGCAGGCAATCCGCGATAGAGTGTACAGGGCCTTTTACCAATTGTTTGGCCCTGCGCAAATTCATCATGCCGGAAAGCATTGAACCATCTTGATCTTTGCCAAGTGACAAAAAGGCAATATCGGAATTTGTGTCCAGTCCGGTAACCGTGGCAGGATGGATAGAGCCTATACAGCCGATTTTACTATCATCGTGAAAGGATAGGCTAACCGGAAAACCATCTTCGTCAATTTTTGCCGTTCGCCAGTAACCAATGCCAGGTTCAATAAGGGTAGAAGGGAATTCAATCATAATCATGCTCTTGAAACAAATGCGCTTCTAACCATCCATTCACTTCAAACAATGGCAATCCAACAACATTACTATAAGAACCAGAAATGAAACGAACAAAGCAGGCACCTAATCCTTGAATGGCATAGCCCCCAGCCTTTCCATTCCATTCATTACTTTTGATATACCGGTCAATATCAGCCGCGGATAATGGCTTGAAGGCAACTGTTGTTGTCACAACCTTTTGGATGATACGGTTATTAGGGAGTACAAGTGCCATACCTGTTAAAACTCTATGCCGTCTACCAGATAGCATATGAAGGCATTTTACCGCTGTTTGCTGGTCTTCTGCCTTGGGTAAAATACGGTTTCCACATGCAACAACCGTATCAGCGCTTAAAATCAGGTTTCCATGGTGTCTTTTGGCTACTGTCTCTGCTTTTTCCCTTGATATCCTGAGAGCATAACTCTTGGGATTTTCATCAAGGGCTGATGTTTCATCAATATCAGCTGGGTCGATAATGTCGGGATCAAGACTAATTTGCGATAGCAGATCTTTCCGGCGCGGCGATGCAGACGCTAAAACCAGTTTACTGGTTCGAGCGCGGGATACCTCATGATTATTATGAGTAGTGCCGTCAGATGGTGAGGTGGTCATACCACCCCCGATTATTTAAAGCGATATGTGATACGGCCTTTAGTCAGGTCGTAAGGAGTAAGTTCAACCAGAACATCATCGCCAGCAAGAACACGGATACGGTTTTTACGCATTTTTCCTGCTGTGTGGCCTAAAATTTCATGACCATTTTCAAGTTTAACCCTGAACATTGCGTTTGGCAGCAATTCGCTGATTGTGCCGCGCATTTCAAGTACTTCTTCTTTTGCCATTATGGCTCCTTATTTTGGCTCAAGCTTTAATTGCGCCAATACATGCCGCGAGAATCTTAAAAAAGCAAGGTTTTTGGCTGTTTTGTTAGGATTTTTTGCAAATGAAAGCAATGGTGATGCTTTTTTGCAGTCGTACAAAGCTTTTTCAAAGCCTATTTAATTTTTAGATTTTTAGAAAATCTGCGATGCGACATTCTAAATGATCCCGAACGAGGCGATAGCTATCTAACACCTGGTCACGGTTACCTTCGCCTTCCGCGGGGTCGGGGGTTTGCCAATATTCAAGATGAATATCGTGCAGTTCAGCCAGTTTCGAAACCTTGTCTCGACTTTCAGGCGTTAAAGCAATGATAGCATCAAATTTTTCAACAGGTATTGAACTTAACACCTTCGGCTGATGTTCACTAATGTCGATTTTCTCTTCTTTCATCACAGCAACAGAAAATCCATCGAGCTGACCAGCGACTAACCCCGCAGATTCGCAAAAGATTCGCCTTTTCGAATATCGATCGGCAAGCCCTTTCGCCATGGGGCTTCTGACCGCATTTTGATTGCACACAAAAAGGACGCTTTTAATGCGCTTTATGTCATCACTTTTAACCATCGTTACATCGGCCCTCTGCCGTCCTTGAGGTGCAAAACACAAACAAGCGTAAACAACCTTCGGGCGGTTTGATGATCAATTTTTATTTTGTCTTCGAGGCGTTCCTTCAGCAATTCACTGCCCTCGTTGTGGATACCCCTACGGCCCATATCAATCGCTTCAATCTGCGAGGGGCTAGCGCTTTTGATCGCATCATAATAGCTGTCACAAATCGCAAAATATTCACGAATAATTCTTCGAAACGGCGACATCGCAAGCCTGAAACTCATCAGCATGTCGTCAGCACTGCTTTTCACATCGAAAACAAGGCGTCCTTCAACACTCGAGAGGATTAGTTTGTAGGGCCCTTTATAATCGGCATCCTGTGATTTCAGAAGTTCAAAACTATTTTCTTCAAGCAAGTCATAAATGGCAATACGGCGCTCATGCTCAACGTCTGCACTCCACTTTACAACAGTGGAGGCATCCAGCGATACATGAACGAGCCGATAGTCTTGGGTCATGGGATTATTCTTGCCCGCCATTCAATCGAATAGCAACAGAAAGTGCATGGGCACCCAAGCCTTCCTCGTTCGCGAGGCATACAGCTGCAGGGCCGATGGCATTCAAACTTTCTTCAGTACATCCTACGAAAGTTGTGCGTTTCATGAAGTCATAAACACTGAGACCAGAGGAAAATCGTGCAGCGCGCGCCGTTGGTAACACGTGATTAGGACCGGCGACATAATCGCCAATTGCTTCTGGCGTATACCGACCAAGGAAAATGGCGCCAGCATGCTTAACCTTCTGCATCAACTCATCAGCACCATCCACCGCTAATTCCAAATGCTCAGGTGCCAATCGGTCTGAAAGGGCAACCGCCTCATCCATCGTTTCAACAATTATAACTGCGCCAAAGTTTGTCCAGCTTTCAAGCGCGATGTCACGGCGATCCAGGCTCGCCAAATGGTCTTCAATAGCACCCACAACCATTTGAGCATATTTCTCATCATCTGTGATCAGGATCGACTGCGCTACCGTATCATGTTCCGCCTGACTAAGAAGGTCAGCCGCGATCCAACGCGGATTGTTTTGGTTATCCGCTATCACCAGAATTTCACTGGGGCCAGCAATGGTATCAATACCAATTTTGCCAAAAACCTGTCGTTTCGCTTCCGCAACAAATGCATTACCTGGTCCAACGATTTTGTCAATTGGTTCAATCGTGTCGGTACCATATGCGAGGGCGGCCACAGCCTGAGCACCGCCAATGCGGTAAATTTCATGAACACCAGCCAACTTTGCCGCAGCCATCACAAGCGGATTGATAATCCCGTCCGGTGTTGGAACGACCATTACAATTCTCTCAACGCCCGCAACGACCGCAGGAATAGCGTTCATCAATACGGACGAAGGATAGCTTGCAAGACCACCTGGCACATATAAACCAACAGAAGATACTGGTTTCCACGTTTGGCCAAGCCGGGTTCCGGTAGCATCGATATAATCAATATTGTTTGGCAGTTGCTTGGCGTGAAAATCACGAATTCGCTCGGCCGCAAGTTCTAACGCCTCATATGTCTCTTTAGAAACCTGCTCAACCGCGCTATCAATCTCCGCCTCGGTGACCCTTAGGCCGTTCGTGCGAGCGTCAAATCGATCAAACTTTTTGGTTAAATCGAAAAGCGCTTCATCACCGCGAGTGATAACATCTTGAATGATTGTGGCAACGCTTTCACGTACATCCGATGACATTTCACGTTTGGCGCCTAAAAGCATTTTGAATTTTTGTTCAAAATCACGATCTTTGGATTTTAGAAACTGTGCCATTACTTAGTTCCCCCAACATTACCGAGTGCCTCGCGGAAGCGCTCAATCCAATATGTAACCTCACGTGGTCGTGTTTTAAAAGCGGGTCGACTGACAACAAGACGCGATGTAATCTCAGTTAACACTTCAACTTCCTTGAGACCATTCGCTTTCAATGTTCCACCTGTTGAAACCAGATCAACAATACGTTCAGAAAGGCCAAGGCTCGGCGCAAGTTCCATAGCACCATTCAACTTTATGCATTCGGCCTGCACACCACGACGGGCAAAATACTCCCGCGTCAAGTTAGGGTATTTGGTCGCAACCCGGATATGCGATGATGTATTCATGTCCTCGTCAGATAATTCATTCGGAACCGCGAGCGACAACCGGCAATAGCCAATCCCAAGGTCAATCGGTGAATAGATATCGCTATATCCAAATTCCTGTAGCACATCGTTTCCAACAACACCGATATGGGCAGCGCCAAAAGCCACAAATGTGGCGGCGTCAAACGCGCGAACACGAATAATGGTCAGGTTTTCAATATTGGTTTTAAATTCTAGTTGCCTTGATTTCGGGTCATCAAAAGCAGCTTCCGGTTCAATGCCAGCACCGCGCACAAGAGGCATAACTTCGCCAAGAATACGCCCTTTCGGTAGGGCCAGAACCAATTTATCACTCAACTGCATAGCAAAATCCTATATGCATTTCCCAGGCTATTAAAATAGTTGCCTGCTTTTATGCCGCTTGTACGCTAATATGCCTTGGTACGAAACGGCTTTTTTAAAGATGAAACTGTTTGTGATATTTAACGGGATTTATAAGGCCAGAAACTTATAAATCCCTAGATATGATCATGATCAGGGCGCGCAAGTGCGTCCCATGCCTCGCTAAGGTCGCTAGCAGCTGCGTCAATACATTCAACAGTCAGGCGAATCGCTGCACCGCCAGAGAAGGTCAACTGAATGCATTCATCGCTTTTGGCTTCGATCGCCAATAAGCTAAGAACAGCATTTTTATCTGCCAGGTCTATTCCCTGAAACTGCGCTTTCAAAACTGTATTGAAATGCACAGCTGCGCGAATACGTTCGCCCTTTGGCTTTTTAAACCAACGTTTCTTTTCCCAGACAAAACGGTTTGCCAGCAGTACAAAGCGCTTTTCTTCAGAAAGCCAGGCGATATCGGAAACTTTTAAGGCCGCATCCTGAAAAAGCGCCGAAATAACGGCGATATCTTCTTCTGCGGTTGCATATAGTTTCAGTGCGCTGGTCATGGCAATAGCCCGGTAATCTATTAAATCGTCATTCACTCATATTCGGAGCTATACCATATAGGGCTAAGCGGACACACGATCAACCTTTGCACCAACAAATCTTAGTTTTTCTTCAAGTCGCTCATACCCGCGGTCCAGATGATAAAGGCGGTTGATATGGGTCTCCCCCTCAGCAACCAGCCCTGCCAGAACCAGACACATACTCGCCCGTAGGTCCGTTGCCATAACTTGCGCAGCCTTAAGCGTATCCACGCCTTCAATAACAGCCTGTGAACCATTTACCGAGATATCAGCGCCCAATCTGCAAAGTTCAGGAACATGCATGAAACGGTTTTCAAAAATTGCTTCGGTAATGGAACTGGTTCCTTCTGCGATTGCAGCGAGGGCCATGAACTGGGCCTGCATATCGGTTGGAAACCCGGGAAAAGGTTCGGTTGTTAGATGAAAACCATGTAGGTGACCGTTCGATTTAACACGGATCCCATTCGGTTCCTCGCTAACGACAGCCCCAATTTCTGTCAGAACATCGAGAGCAGCCTGCATATCGCTTGCCCGCGCGCCTTCCAGCAAAATATTCCCTTTGGTCATAAGGGCTGCCACAGCATATGAGCCCGCCTCAACACGGTCAGGCATGACAGCGTGTGTAGCACCGTGCAATCGGTCTACCCCTTCAATAATAATTTTTTCAGTGCCATCGCCAGAAATATTAGCCCCCATCGCACGCAAACAATTGGCCAGATCAACAATCTCTGGCTCTTGTGCCGGGTTGTTAATGGTCGTAGTTCCCTTCGCGAGGGTGGCTGCCATCAAAGCGTTTTCTGTCGCACCGACCGATGGAAATGGAAAATCGATGACACCACCCCTAAGGCCCTTTGGGGCGCTTGCTCTTACATATCCCTGTTCCAGGTCGATAATAGCGCCCAAAGCCTCGAGCGACTTCAAGTGAAGGTCTATCGGTCTGTTACCGATTGCACAGCCACCAGGAAGGGACACAATAGCCTCGCCTGCCCGTGCAACGAGCGGCCCCAATACCAAAATAGACGCCCGCATTTTTCTAACGATATCGTATGGTGCGACCGTATCCGTGATATTTGAGGCGTCAAAAGTAAGCGAGCGCCCTTTGGCTCTTCCACCACTGCCACCCGCAATCATGATGCTAACACCCATATGGTTCAGAAGGTCAGATAAGGTCGATATATCTGCGAGGCGCGGAAGGTTGGTTAAAGTAACCGCCTCATCCGTTAAAAGTGGTGTGCACATTAATGGAAGGGCTGCATTTTTGGCGCCGCTGATAGGAATAACCCCTTCCAGTTTTTGACCACCCGATATAATTAGTTTTTCCATTAAACTGCTTTCTGAATTCTGAATATCTGATTGCTATTGCATGAATGAAACTGTTTGCCAATAGCGGCATTTATTGGGCATGGATTTGTTCAAAATATTTTTCACCCCTGCATAATTCCTATGAGCAGGTGTTTTAACAATTTATCATTGGATACTGGTGCTGTAAGTGAGTAAATTAACACAATGAATGACAGTGCAAATATGTTCAAATTTTTCGCTATCAGACTATTGCTGCTTACGATGGTATTTGGATGCGCATCCACCAATCAGCCAATTGGATATCACGACCTGTTTCCCGGTACTGAGCAAGTCATTCGCTCGCCTTCTCCAAGCCTTTGGAAAGTTACCGGAAGAAATGGTAATATTTTACACATTTTGGGCAGCATTCATGCTCTCCCCCCAGGTAGTAAGTGGCAAACTCCGCTTTTAAACGAAGTGATCGAAAACACAGACCAGCTTGTTCTCGAACGAGTGCCGATTACATCACCAGATCAAGCATTGCGTGTCCTGAAATATATAAAGAAAAACGGATATACTGAGGATACTGGAAACAGCCTGCTGGCTCAGTTACCCAAAGAACTGCATTCTCAGGCTCGGCAATTATGGTTTTCCGTTATGCCAGACATGGATGGGAATAGCCAGATTGATGCCATCAAAAACGTGCGGCCATGGTACTATTTCCTTATTTCCTCTTCCAGTCCTGATATTCCGATCAAAAACCTTCAAGTTTCTAAAAGGCTGGTGGTTGATACAGACTATGGTGTTGAGGCGTATCTGAAGCAAAAATTCAATCCCACCAATACCAAAGCTATTACTGATGACGTAGCTGCATTACGGACCTTGTTTGAAATTGGTGACGAAGTCGCATTGCAATTGATCATACACCGGCTAAGCACTATCGCTGAAACACGCTCAGAATTAATACAAACCCTGCACCCAGAAGTAAAAATCAGGGAAGCCTGGATCAAGGGAGATGATGATCAGTTTTGGACCACATATCAACAACGGGAAGCAAATACCCCCAAGGCACAACATGAATTTTTGATCAATCGACGCAACACTCTATGGCTTGCTCAGATTATTCAGCATATTGAAAGTGATCAAAAAACACTGGTGGTTGTTGGCTCAGCCCATTTGTTTGGGGAAATGGGCCTTCTTAACCAACTCAAATTACGGGGCTATCACCCCGTAAAAATACAAGGTCGCACAAATGAGGACTAGATAGCCTGTACTCAAAGCAGAGCTTTACATACGCGGCAAGGTTACGCCTTTTTGGCCCTGATATTTTCCTGCTTTGTCCTTATAGGACGTCTCACAAGGCTCATTTCCTTGAAGGAAAAGGAATTGGCATGCCCCTTCATTGGCATAAATTTTAGCAGGCAGCGGCGTTGTGTTTGAGAACTCAAGGGTAACATGCCCTTCCCAGCCCGGCTCGAGCGGCGTAACATTGACGATAATACCACATCGCGCGTAGGTCGATTTGCCGAGACAAATTACCAAAACATCCTCTGGTATGCGGAAATACTCAACTGTCCGGGCGAGGGCAAAGCTGTTGGGTGGAATAATACAAACATCCGTATCGCGGTCCACGAAGCTTTTAGGCGAAAAATCCTTGGGGTCGACAACTGCAGAATCAACATTCGTGAAAATTTTAAACTCCGGCGAAACCCGCGCATCATATCCATAGGATGACAATCCATAGGAGACACAATCATCACGAACCTGTCCATCAACAAATGGCTCAATCATGCCGTGTTCTTTAGACATTTTTCTGATCCATTTATCTGACATTATCGACATAAAAAACTCCCTGAATGTAATGGTCACAAAGACATATGGACTATGGGATAAAATTTGTAAAATAAGTAAGAGAGTGTGGCAAGCGTATTAACCTTTGCGATTGGGCAATCAGCATTCTCTTCTAGCTACGTTCGCGGTTTTGAACTTTGCGCCTGCGAAGGTTCGCGCGAAGCGCTTCTGCCAACCGCTCCTGCTTGGCATCCGACTTTAACTTATTGTCGTCATTACTTCTGGACGGATTATCAGTGTTATTTTCTTGATCAGAATCAGACATAGGTCACATACTCATATTTGGATAATAGCTTGTTTAGCCGCTGCATACGAATATTGGCAAGGGGTATTATTAAGACAACTCCTGCCATCACTGTATGTAATCTTATCCACAGCACGAACCAGTTGATCTTTTACCTTGCATGTTATGTCATGCTATGGCAATAGGCGCATACCTTGAAGTGATAGATACGTTTTTCGCTTTAACTGGCCTATTGGCCGCTGTAGCTCAGTGGTAGAGCGCACCCTTGGTAAGGGTGAGGCCGGGAGTTCAATTCTCCCCAGCGGCACCATTCATTCACTATCATACTGACATACAGGCTTGTATGTTAAGCAAAGTATGACCATGCCCTAAGGCTTTGAGTAGCAAGCTGAAGTTCGATCAACTGGTGAGACAAAAAGAAAGATTTCCATCCTTTCGACACACACCAAAGAGAGGGACAAGGCCCTCCAAGGCAGCAAAGTCATGACTGAAAGTGATAACATGCCTATCAATGCTGTCTCTTCATCATATAGCAACAGATTTACTGACAAATAATCGAAAAATGGTGATATTGAAATGGCTTATAGCCCGTTAATAGCAGAGAGAGAGGACTTGAAAGCCAAGACCTTTCTGATATACCTCCCGTAATGAAAAAATTGACCTCATATATTTCTGAGCCCCTAAGCGTAGCGGAATATTCCAATCTATATTATCGGTTCTTTTACTTCCCAATATAAAAATTCTACTAAGGATAAAAATATGAAGATGAAAAAGCGTGTATATGCTGTTTTCATTATCCTGGCTCTCGTAATAAGCTTTGGTGTTTACCGGCTTTCCGCAGAGAATGAAGACACCTTTGAAACTTTGCTCGAATATGAAGTTAACAATCGTGCCTTCGCGAGAATGGCTATGGCTGAACTATCGAAAGAAACATCGGATACGCAAAAGACGCCATTCTGGAAGGCGTATCTAGCACTTGAAAACTTTAGTTTCCAAAAATATGAACCTGTGGTTGCGGCGTATAATATTCGGCCCAATATGACCATCGCATCTATTAAAAATCAAAGCAGCAAAATTGCCCTTAGTGTTGCACCCCAATCCTTTTATAAGCTTATGTATCAATCAACAGCTGACTATGTCGAACGGCTTCAGTCACTTCCTGTTCTCTGCGAACCAAAACTCATAAATTTCTGTAACTATGTCGTCGCACAAGAGACAGCACAGCTTCGGGCTATGGAATATATTCTTACTGATGATTGGACCTCTGCAACAATTGTTATCGATGAATTTGTTGCTAGTCAGCGTTAATGGAAACATGCTTCCCACAGGCACAAATATTGAGCCTTTTAAACGGTGTATTCCTGGAGCCGACCATTAATTATGGAACAGGCGTAAAGATCATAGACAAAAAACTTGCCTATGTAGCAGATTCCCAGCCATAGTATTTGTGATCATAAAAATGACGATGAGGTTTCCAATGTCTACGCCCAGCAATTATCTCCAAATGGTTTCAACGGTCTCTTCGGATGGCGAGTTAAAGATGGAACTCGTCGAAAAACCCATGCCAGAACCCAAAGCAGGACAGATAATTGTTCGGGTTGAAGCAGCGCCTATCAATCCATCAGATCATGGGGTTATGTTTGGCTGGTCAAATATGGCTGAAGCCAAATCAACAGGAAGTGGCCAAAATACGATATTAACGGCTCCGGTACCAGAACAGGGCATGCGAGCCATGAAGGCAAGGGTCGGTCAGGCGCTCCCAGTTGGAAATGAGGGCGCTGGCACTGTTGTAGCGGCAGGGTCTGATGAATATGCACAAAGTTTAATAGGTAAAACAGTCGCCGTCATGGGTGGTGGTATGTATAGTCAATACCGCGCTATTGATGCTGTCATGGCGCTTCCACTCCTCGAAGGACATAGCGCGAAGGAGGGAGCATCTTGCTTTGTTAACCCATTGACAGCATTGAGCTTCCTTGAAACCATGCGTATGGAAGGCCATACAGCTATTGTGCACACCGCAGCCGCATCCAACCTTGGCCAAATGCTCGTGCGGATATGTCAGGCTGATGGGGTGAACCTCGTGAACATTGTTCGCAAGAAAGAACAAGTCGATTTACTAAGAGATATGGGCGCGCAGTATGTTGTCAATAGTAGCTCCGATAGTTTTATGGCTGACTTAACAGACGCTGTTCATGAAACCGGTGCGACACTCGGCTTTGACGCGACAGGCGGTGGACAACTTGCCTCAAACATTCTTACTGCTATGGAAGGCGCGGCTGCTCGAACACCAGGTGCTTATAGTGTCTATGGATCTATCAAACATAAGCAGGTCTATTTGTATGGCGGTTTGGATGTTTCCCCAACAGTATTATCTCGCGGATATGGCATGGCGTGGGGCATTGGCGGATGGCTATTGCCAAACTTTCTCGCGAAGGCTGGTAACGAGGTCGCAATGCGAATGAGAACACGAGTAGCTAACGAACTGACAACAACTTTCGCAAGTCATTATACTGATGAGATTTCGCTTAGCCAAGCACTAGAGGCTGAGGTAGTCCAGCAATATAACGCAAAGACAACAGGTCAGAAATTTCTTATATGCCCGCAGAAGCCGTGAATAAACTCCGATAAGCTATTTACGCTGTGGCAAAAGCTGTCGCTAATAATATGGAAAACCAGTGACTTGTCATTATATCGTTTAGAATAACGGGATCATTTTTTAGTATTTGGCCAGCTGGTGTCTTTACTGCTTACACAGCTAATGTGATGTGACATGCTCTGTTTATTTATCACTTTTCTGATGTGGCCATGACATATGGCCTATCGTTTGTTCCGGTTTATTGACGCTCTTGGTAATGCAAGAGAAAACTGGGTGCGACTGTAGCGGTAGAAAGCAATGGCTCCAAAAAACAGAATCAGTGCCATAAGATTCATAATCTCGGAAGTAATGTCGCTCAGACCCGCGCCCAATTGATTCAGGCTTATCATAGCTTGAATTCCAGGTGTTGTTGGAAATAGTTTTCCCAACCAAATGATCCAATCGGGCGTTACTTCCTTAGGCCACGTGAGGCCCGAAAGGAAAAATATCGGGACAGACGTCGTCACCCATATTTGCATCGGTCGTTCGCGGGTTTTAAAGAAACTACCTAAGGTCAAAGCAAGTGCGACAGTTGCTCCCGCAAATAACATAGCCACAAATATGAGGGCTACAGGTTCTGCCGAAGCGCGAGGATAATCCTGAAGCCAGAAAACAAATCCAATGAAATATGCAAGTTCAAGGCAAGCTATCAGGAAAAATCCGAGTGCAATTCCTGCGAGCCTTGAAGGTTTAGGGGTAAGCGCCCCGCCGCGCTCACGACGTAAGGTTGCAGCCATTAAAGCAAGGCCCATCACGAAAGTCTGATGCATAATCATGAACACAACTCCCGGCACGATGAAACTGCCATATCCTTCGGTAGTGTTGAAGAGTGGTCGTTTGTCTGTTTCAATCGGTCGCTCAGACGGTGCACCCAACACAGCGGATTGTTTAAGAACTGTATCTCTTGCCGATGATGTTAATGCTTCACTGATCGCAGTTAGTGCAGTGCTTACTCTCAGTAAATAGGCTCCATTTCCATAGAGGGTTATTTCACCTTGTTCACCTCGTTGCAGTTTTTCTGAGTAATCATTTGGGATCAGAACAAATGCATAAATTTCTCGTTTATATATTAGTGCCAGAGCTTCTTCCGAAGATTGCAGAATAGCAACAGTTCTAGCCTGCTGTGTGGCTCCGACTTTACTAATAATTGAGCGACTGACAGCTGAATTGTCCTGATCAACGATCGCCACTGGAATACTGCTTACCAATTCGCCTGCATAACCGCTTGGATACAGAAAAGAATAGAGAATGGGGGCAACAAGGATCAGCATAAAAGCTGTCTGATCTGATAATAGGCGCTTGAAGACACTATTAAAGCCGTCCCGCATCATTCTTTCCCCCAAGTTTCTGGTTGAGCGGCCGATTTGATGTAAGGCTTTATCCCAAACAAAAGACCCGGCGTCAAAAACAGAATCAAGATAGCAAGAAGGGGTAGACTTACCAGAAGCGAGCTGCCCATGACCCACTGCTCGAAGAAAGCACGCAAAAACCAGGTAAAAGGAAGAATTGTCGCCCAAACTTGGCCAAAGGTTGACGCAGATTCAATAGGAAATACAGTGTCCGCAAAGGCAATCGACATGCCTGCATAGATTGCTGTGAAGGAAAGAGCTCGTCCCATTGATTTGCTGATGCCGACGAAAAAAAGCGCCATGCCAGCATAGGCCATAAACATAAGCGCATAAGCGCTCAAGATATAGATATAGCTCCCTTGAATTGGAAAACCCCGAACGTGAGATAAATAGTAAGTTGCCACACTCGCCCAAAGCATAAAAATCACTAAA
This sequence comes from Kordiimonas sp. SCSIO 12610, assembly GCF_024398015.1. Classification (GTDB taxonomy): domain Bacteria; phylum Pseudomonadota; class Alphaproteobacteria; order Sphingomonadales; family Kordiimonadaceae; genus CANLMI01. The sequence goes on along the minus strand of NZ_CP073747.1, from coordinate 411,317 downwards.
TACGGCGCTATTTTACCAACAATGGCCCAAAATGGGGCAGAACTGCTTCCAAGCCATTCCTTGATTGTTCCATCCCGTAATTCTCGCCCAAGCGCACTGGTGACCGAAACCATAAAAATAAAATGTAGAAGGCCTGGCAACGCGAAGGAAAGGATGTAAAGCTCATAACTCGTATAAGGGTTAAAAAGTGTGCGAACAGTCACACGAAGTGGCACTGGGCGAACACCGGCAGTTTCTCCCGGCAGAGCTGCCTGACGGGATGCCAATTCTGCATTAAAGTTGCGGATTACCCGGTCAAATTCACGAGAAATCGTATTGCCGATCGAAAAAAAACTGGAGTTATAATAAAGTATAATATTTGCGCTTTCACCTCTTGTCATTCTCTCAGAAGCCTCTTCAGGGATCAGGACCATTGCATAAGCGCGCTTAGAAAGCACTTCCCTCTTGGCGAATTCAAAATCAGCTTGAATGCTAGTGACCGTAATCGCAGGCGCCGCATCTAATGCTGCACTAAGCTGTCTCGAAACTGTACTCATGTCCTGGTCAATGACAGTGACCGGAAGATGTCTAAGAGCGCCGGCCCCAAATTGAGCACACACAACGATCATCATACCTAATGGCAACCACAAAACACCAACTCGGTCCCAGCGACTATGCTTCAGAAAAGACACTTCACGAAGGAATGATTTTACAAATACTGACATAAGACCATCACTGCTGAGGCCAATCGAATAGAACAGACATACCAGGCCTAAGACCTTTGATTGGCCGGACTGGCTTCATTCTCACCTCGAAGCTTCGTATGTCAAAACCACTCGATTGGCGGGTCGCGCGCCACGTAGCAAAGTCGCCTGCAGGTGCAATATATGTAACCTCAAATACCTGGGTCTCATAATTGAGTGCTGGAATTTGACCAGTGTAGCGCTTCTCTATCGCTAAGTCGTTATATTGATCTTCACGTAGATAGAGGGTAACCCAGGGGTCTTCAGTCTCTGTTATTACCAGAACAGGGTATCCTTGCCCTGCGATCTCTCCGAGTTGAATGTTACGCTTTCCGGCTTCACCGCTTATAGGAGCATACACCCGAGTTTCGTTTTCCGCCGCTTCAATTTCTTGGATGGCACCTTTTGCTCGTTCTACCTGACCACTTGCTGCATCAATATCTTCACGCCGAGCCCCTGCTAATGCTTGATCATAAATGGCTTTGGCTGCGCGCTCTTGCTCTCGAGATGCTAGAGCATTTGCTTCCGCCTCATCGCGTGACTGGCCAGCGACCACACCCTCATCAAAAAGGCGGGATATTCGCTTGAAGGTTATATCTGCCAGGTCTGCGGCAGCCTTTGCTCGAAGCCACTGTGCTTCTGCAGCTCGTATATCCTCAGACCGTGCACCAGTGATAGCTTTGGCCTCGGTGGCCTTTGCACTTGCCAGAACCCCTTCAGCTTGCCTGCGTCGAGCCTCGACTTCAGGACTGTCCATCGCGAAAAGCAGTTGTCCTTTCTGAACAAATTCGCCTTCTTCAATGAAAAATTCCTGAATACGACCAGTAACTTTACTCGCTGCCCTAACCTCTCGGGCGTCGACAGTTCCCTGTAATTGATCAGGAATTGGTTGATAGCTTTGAACGACTCCGTAAACAAGAAACGCTATTACCGCAATAAACGAGCCTACTTTTAAGAAACCAGGGGTTTTCTTCTTTTCAGGCACATTTGTATCCACAGTTGTTGTTTCAGTGGAAGCCTTGCTATCATCGATAGCTACATTTTCAGTATTCATTGGATGATCCTGTCAGCTTTAGCGGGCAACAATTCGAAATTCTTTAAATCACCCGATAATCTTGCCAATTCTGCGATTGCAACGATAAATTCATAAGCTGCCTGTGCCTGTTCAATTTGTGCACGTTCCAATCCAAGTTGCGCATCGATAACATCAAGCGATGTTGCTTGTTGTTCCCGGTGTGCTAGCGTTTGGAGGCGCAGGCTCTCTTTGGCAGATATGATCGCATTGTCTTGTAAAAGAAAACGTTCACGCGCCGCATTCGCTTGGTACCACGCCCGCGTAACGCCAATATCGACTTGGACTTCGGTTTCGCGGCGAGTTGCAGCTGCCCGATTTCGTGTTTCTTTGGCCGATCGCAAACTTTCGTTTCGATTTTGCCCAGATAAAAATTTATACCGAAAGCCCACACCTATTGTCCAATCAGGGTCTGATATAAGAGCGTTTTGTGCATTCAGGTTATATTGACCAAAGCCAAATACTTCGGGTTTTCTGCGTGAATTTTCGATCTTTACGGCGGCGTCTGCCTGGTTCCGCAGGGCATCGATACGCTTCAGGCTAGGATGATTATACTGAGCAGCTGATTTATAGTGCTCAAGAGGGAGAAGTGGAGTCGATATCACAAACAATGGGGAAGATGGTTTAACCCCCTCCGGTAAGCGAAGAATACCACCAAGCGCCGCTCTCGCACTCGCTAAATTCGCAACCGAGGTTTGATAACGACGCGCAGCATCATCGCGCGCTACATATGCCTGAAGTTTTTGAGCTTTACTTGCAATGCCTTCAACCTCAAGCTTTTCTACATCAGATTTGTGCCGCTCCAAGCCATCTAACACATCTTTTCTAACGGTCATGGCTTTGGCAGCAAATTGTTGCCCGTAGTAATTTCTGATCAAGTTTAATAGAAGCTGATCAAGAATCTCTTCTCGTTCTGCTTCCGCACCAGCAACTTGCGCAATTGCGCCTGACTGTGTAGCTCTAATCTTTCCACCTGCATAAATGGGTAAGGTTGCAGATATGATGGGGCGAAATACAGTATCACGCTGTTCAAATTCAATTGGATTTGGAAACCCAAATTGCTCAGCTATCGGACCTAGAGTGGTAAGCGTCAGATCGAGCGTTTTCTCATATTCAATAACTTGAATATCTGCGCTAATATCAGGCCTACGCAATGTTCGCGTTGAACGTTCTTGCGCCTCCTTAGATCGAACTTCAGCATTTGCAGCTTCCAATGCATCTGAACGATCTAACAGCCGATTCTTAGCCGCTGCAAAATCCAGAGCTTTTGGCGATACCTCTTGTGCATTCACATTAAATGTAGCGACCGCAAGTAAAGCTACCAATATCAGGCAGTGAATAAAGGCCGTGGTCGCTGGAGTAATCCGCCTCACGGCAGGATTTACAAGATAGGCGCCATTCATAATTGTTGTCGGTGTCAATTGTAATGCAGACATAATCAGATCTCGAAATATAACCAAACAAAATAGTGAATTATTCAATTTCTATACATGCAAAAGAACATAGATAAAAAATATAGAGACAGCTATGACTGAAGCGGACAATATTTTGATACTTTCGGCCAGCTTAGATGAAAGAACCGAATATCTTAGTTAAACAGAGCAACATTGCGTGCACGTAGGTTAGGTTGCGGTAGTATCTTTAAGTCAAGCGGTTAGTTCTTCATACCTGTTACATCCAGAATACGTGACAGTGTTACTAAAACTGCCTGGCTTGGTCGAGATAATGTACGTGAAACTCCGTTTGATCGGTTCTCGGAGCGCAAGCTGGATGCCACAAAGTCTAAAGATTCCTTGTTTTCAGCATATTTAGAATGATGGTGTGTACCACCGCGTTCCAGCTCTGAGAGGTCTACTACAGTAACATTTGTGTGGCCTTTCAACCAAGTCTGCACTTCCGAAGACCTTGGATTTAACCGACCTACTCGGGTTATTCCCCCGGACAATATTGCAGAAATCCGGAGCGCATTATCATCTTCTGTAGTTAAAAAAGTAAAATGTGGTTTCTCCGTTCCTAACGCATTAAATTGCTGAACGAAAACATCTTGGTCAATATCAGGAGACGCGAGGATTACGTCTATAAACTTGGATGATATGCCTTTGTTTCTTATGGCAGATTGTCGTAGTGCTTCCATTGTCAACCACGCCCCCATCGAATGCCCTAAAACAACGATTTCCTTTACTTCAGGTGTGTTTGTTAGCCTTGCAAACAGCCTCTCAAGAGAGTCTCGGGAAAACGTAGCGCTTTCTTTATCATAAAGATAGGATAGCACCGTCCCCCGAGATGGCCATGTGAATAATATAGGGAATGCATGAATATTGAGGTCTTTCGAAATCTGCGCCAGTCTGTATACCGCTTCTGAATATTTTACGTTATATCCATGTACAAATACCAAAACACGCCCTTCCGGTACTGTACGGGTTAACAGTTCAAATGAAGCTTCTTCATCAATGGTGGACAGTTTAGAGACAACAAAAGATTTTTCTGCATTTGGCGTTTTTCCAGGGAGCTCTAGGTGACCTCGTTGATGCGATGGCGGCACTAAAACATCGACACGGTTCAATTGATACTCCTTCCCTCGCTCTCCTGAATAGACGACCGCTTCGTCATCGACGGGTTGACGAGTTGAAACCGTGATCATTGAAATATGCTCACTTGATGGCCCTGAAGAAGCTACAGGCTTAAGACTGGGAGGAATGCTGGCGCAAGCAGTCAAAGAAGCGAAAATGACAATTAATAATATGTTCGATATGCTTTTTTGCACTTTTTTATTCATCACTTTTAAACACTGTCGATACAGACATTCTGATTTTGTGAAGCCCATTAGGTTTACATTCATACGATCCAATGAATGGATGTTTTCAGTTTAATGCTAACCAGCCTCAAACTACACCATAAATGATGAATTATACAGAGTGCTTTCTTTAAGTCGATGTCATCCCGTAAGCACCTTGGTAGATAAATCCTGTATATGTGATGTCTATCATATATGATTTTTTTAATTCGCTATGCGGGACATAAAGATGCACTGAACTTTCGTATCTTGTATCTAATAATTTTTATTTTAATATTGATAATCATTATTAATTGCATTATAAAATCACCGAATCATAATTGATCTAGTAATAATTAAACCGAGCCAGCGGGATATCAATCAATTCGCCAGCCAGGTCCATAATGCTGTCAGCAAATGACGGCTAAGATTTGGTGAAATTAATGCGTAAAAAAACAACAATATCCTTGTCACTGCTCACAGGTACAATCCTGTCATCTTCCCTCTATGCTCAGGATGTCGGCGTTGATTTTGATGCCGCAGAGGTTGAAGAAATAACCATCACAGCAACACGGGTGGAACGTCCTGTCTTTTCGACCCCTACTGCTGTCAGCGTCGTTGACCGTAATAATATTCAATTATATCAACCCCTGTCCTATGCGGATGTTCTGGAAGGTGTTCCGGGTGTTGCCATACAGGGCGGCAGTCGCCGCATTTCAGAGGAACCAAACGTTCGCGGTTTCCTTGATAATCAGGTGGTGATCCGGCTTGATGGATCACGACAAAATTTCGACCTGGCACACCGGGGGCGCTTCTTCGTCGACCCTGATCTTGTTAGCAGGATTGAGGTCGTGCGAGGAAGCGCAAGTGCGCTCTATGGAAGCGGCGCGCTTGGCGGTGTTATCTCTGTTGAAACCATTGGCGCAAATGATTTGCTGCAAGACGGTGAAACCTTTGGTGCGCGTGCAAAAATCGGATACCAGTCAAACGGTGATGAGCTTCTGACATCCTTTGGGGTGTACGGCAAATCTGGACCGATCGATATTTTGGGTAATTTTGTCTACCGTCAGGTCTTTAACGACCTGGAAGGGGGTAGCGGTAACCCTATTGTCGATACGGAAGACAGGTTATTGAATGGGCTTGTGAATTTTGGCCTCAATATCGGGGAAAATTCGCGCCTTGAAATCATTGCAGATCAATATGACAATGAAGGCGAAAATCCAACAGCAGCAGATAGTGTATCGTCCCCCAACACAGTGGTTGACCGCGATACTCGTGAACGCAATCTGCGTTTAAATTATACCTATAATGACCCTGACAATCAGTTCATCGATTTCAGAGTAAACGCTTATTACAGCGATATTGACGTCACCGAAGCCCGTTTTGTTGATGACCGTCTGGATATCTCTGATTTCTCAAGTCGCGGTATTGATATCAATAATACATCCAGATTTGGCTCTGATGGCCTTTCTGTCGCTTTAACCTATGGCTTTGAATGGTTTGAGGATGACCAGTCAGGCACGCGTGATGGTGTCGACCGGCTTCAATTCCCTGATGCCGAACGTAGTTTTACAGCAGTGTACGCACAGGCTGAGATCGAAATTTTGGAAACACTCTCCATTATTCCCGGCATTCGTTATGATGATTTTGCCCAAGACTCTGACCTTGGTGGTGAAAGGGATAACGATGCGTTCACGCCGCGTGTGGCGATCGGCTTTTCACCAACAGACTGGTTTTACCTCTGGGGAAGTTGGGCAGAAGCATTCCGGGCTCCAAGCTTAACAGAGCTATTTAATGATGGTACTCACTTTGCCATTCCAAACGGCCTTGGGCCAAACACGCTGGTACTTAATCAGTTTGTTCCAACACCTGATTTACTGCCAGAGGAAGCGGAAACCTTGGAGCTCGGCGCAAGGGTGCGTTTTGAAAACGAAACTGATGATATTCGGCTCCAAGCATCTGCAACCTATTTCTCAAGTGATATTGATAACTTTGTTAATCAGGTCGTGACCTTCCTGGACCCAACCCGTCCACCGCAGTTCGTACCGCCATTTGGCCCGACAACCTTTTTTGGCACAACACAAAGTACGAACGTTGACGCCAACATCTCAGGTTTTGAAGCCGAAGCAAAATTTGACAGCACTTATTTCTCTGTTTCCGTTAGTGGCTTTACTCTGGACGGCGATGACCGCACCAATAACACAGGGTTAGGTTCAATTCCGCAGGATAGCATCACTTTCACGCTAAACGGCAATATACCTAACTGGGGTGTCCGCTTAGGTGGCCGCGCAACGATCGCGTCAGCGCAGCGCGACGTACCAGATGGAAGCGTGGAAACCGACGGATACGAAACTATTGACCTTTTTGTTTCATGGGTACCGAAAAACCTTGAAGGCTTCTCAATTACGGCCGGTATCGACAATCTGTTTGATGAAGAGTTTTCTGTTCATCCGACAGTGATCGAACAGCCCGGGCGCAGTTTTAGGATTACACTGTCACACCGGTTTGGTGGTTAGTAAATTTAATTTAAATGACAAATGATGAGGGACATAAAATGCAAGCGAGACCTACACTGAGTGTGAAACCATCTGCAAAAGCATACGTACCACACAAGCCAATTGTATCTAGTGATACAATCCTACAAGGACAGACTGAGGTTATAATTATGCATGAAGATGTTGAGTACCGCCTGCGCCGTACCAGTCAAAATAAACTCATCTTGACCAAATAGACCATTTCCAGCCAGCCAGCGGTTTCTTCCTTCGATAGAAGTTTTCTTTCCTTCCCGCCGCCAGCCAGCCTTCTCAACGAATACTCAGCGAGTTGTGAAACATTCGCACAAGCTAGGCTTTGGAGGAAAAAATGAACGAACAAATAGACATGAATGCTGCAAAATCTTTGGCAGAAACATGGCATACATACAAACATGAAAACCCAAACGTACGGATCAGAAACGCGGCCAAGGAATTAGGGGTTAGCGAAGGCGAACTGGTCGCGACATCAGTTGGTGACACTGTTATACGCATAGAAGGCGATTGGGGAAAGCTACTAAAGAAATTACCAAAACTGGGTGAAGTTCTAGTGATTACGCGCAACGATAATGCCGTGCATGAAAAGGTTGGAAAGTTTGCAAAAGTATCCGTTCAACCGAGCCATGGCCTCGTAGTGAATAGAGAGATTGACCTTAGAATTTTCTTTGGTAACTGGCATCATGGTTTTGCTGTTGTTGAAGAAACTAAAAATGGACCTCGCCGTAGTTTACAATTTTTCGACCTTACGGGCACATCTGTTCACAAAGTATATTTAACAGAAAATAGCGATAAGGATGCCTTCGACAACCTAGTCGAACAGTTTAAATCCGATAATCAACACCCTTTCATCACGCCTTCCAAGGCACCTGCACCAAAGGCCGAACGACCAGACGCAGAAATTGATACGGACGCTTTTCGTGCGCACTGGAATGCAATGCAAGACACGCATGACTTTATGGGATTGTTGCGCGAATTTGACGTTACAAGAACGCAGGCTCTTCGGGTCGCAGGGGATGCGCTGGCCGTCCAAGTACCCGTTTCAGGTTTTGAAACAGCGCTGTATTCAGCCGCTGAAACAGGCCTGTCAATCATGGTATTTGTTGGCAACCGCGGATGTATCCAAATTCATACTGGCGCTATCAAACGTGTCGTCAGAGCACAGGGGTGGTTAAATATTCTGGACCCCGGGTTTGACCTTCACGTCAAAGACGAAGAAATTGCTGAAGCATGGATTGTCCGCAAACCAACACGCGACGGCATCGTAACTTCCCTCGAATTATTTGACAAAGACGGTCAGGAAATTTTGTTGATGTTTGGGGAGAGAAAACCCGGTGTTAAAGAATTACCCGAATGGAGCAACCTGGCAGAAAGTCTGGTAAAGACAGAGGCCGTGGCATGAGAAACGCCTTAGCCTTTTTCATAGTTGCATTAACTGCCGCACAATCGGTATCTGCCGAGCAGTGTCAAACAGACGCCAAGCGGGTTATCACGCTTGGCGGTGCGATAACAGAAATCGTATACGCCCTTGGTGAAGAGGGTCGACTGGTCGGCGTTGACACAACATCATCTTATCCTGCGGCCACGGCAAAACTACCGAAGCTTGGTTATTATAGAGCAGTTGCGGCCGAAGGGCTTCTTTCACTAGCACCGGACTTAATCATTGCAGATGCAGATGCTGGCCCTGACAAAATATTAGACCAAGTTGAAGCCGCAGGTGTTTGCCTTGTACGCACATCCGACGGAGGCACGATCGATTCTATCCTGGCGCGCGTGAAAGAGGTATCTTCAGCACTCGGTGTCTCTGGCCACCAACTGGAAGCCTCTATCAAAACTAAATTCACATCCGTGAGTGAAAAAGTAGAGATGTTTGAGAGCAAACCAAGGGTCTTGTTTATTCTAAGCGCGACCAACGGAACACCCGTTGTCGCTGGGTCAGGCACAGAGGCGGATGCGATCATAACCCTGGCGGGAGGCGTGAACGCGGGCTCAGCTATTGATCGCTATAAACCCCTAACCCCGGAAGCGGCGATTGCGGCAAAACCAGACTATATTTTGATGATGGATCATGTTGTCAGGCAAAGTGGTGGTCCGGATAAAATTCTATCCATTCCGCAAATTGCTATGACACCCGCGGGCAAGCATAAAAACTTGATTGCCATGGACGGCCTTCTTTTGCTTGGCTTTGGCCCCAGAACGTCTGAAGCGATAATGGCTCTTGCACAAAAAATTCACCCTGAATTTAAGCGAGATATAGCCACTAACTAGTAGGGTCATTTATGTCAAACGAAGCGGCTACATACAAAGACTGCAACCTTCAGATCGGGGAGAGGGGGCGATTACAGCTCAGGTCAATGACTATGGCTGACCTTAGAAAACATCGCCCCCTTATTTTCATCCTCGCTGCGGTTTTAATCATGGTTGCCTTTTCCAGTATGTTGTTAGGCGCCTTTCATATCCCGGCATCGTCGGTGATCGCGATCCTCGTAGATACAGTTTTACCCGGCAATATCCTTGCGGACTTTTATGCAGACCATGAGCGCAGCATACTCGTCTCCATTCGGTTACCGCGTATCTTTGCTGCAATCTTTGTCGGGGGTGCACTCGGAATAAGTGGTGCTACCCTACAATCACTATTTAGAAATCCACTCGCTGAACCTGGCTTGATCGGGGTTTCATCGGGTGCAGCCCTTGCCGCTATATCCGTCATCGTATTGTTTTCAGGCCAGCTTCTAGTGTTCGGGGAGAATAAAACCGCTTATCTTCTACCTGTTGCCGCCTTTATCGGCGGTCTTGTGGCAACCATCATTGTATATTTAATCAGCGGGCGCATCAGAGGTGATAAAGCAGCCACTATGCTCCTAATAGGCGTTGCCTTAAATGCAATAGCAGTCGCAGGCATAGGCGTACTTCAGTTTCTAAGTGATGATACCCAGCTCAGGCTTTTGACCTTCTGGATGATGGGTGGTTTAGGCAGCATCGGATGGGAAAGCCTACTACCCGTAGGATTGCTTGTTGGGTTAGGTGCGATTGGGCTTGTTGCCCTCGCCGTTCCTCTTAATGCTTACCTGCTTGGCGCAAATGAAGCACGGCATCTGGGTATCAACGTCGAGTTGATGACTAGAAAAGCCGTTTTACTGTCCGCTCTCATTGTTGGAGCCGCTGTATCAATTGCAGGAATTATTAGTTTTATTGGGTTGATCGTCCCACATCTTGTGCGCCAAATCTCGGGGCCCGACAACCGAACTGTCATTACGGGGTCCGCTCTGATGGGCGCAATAGTATTGCTTCTCGCTGACCTGATCGCCAGAAACATCATAGCCCCTAGCGAACTTCCTGTAGGTCTTGTTACCAGCGCGGTCGGAGGCCCATTTTTTCTATGGCAACTGATCAAAAAGAAATCACAGGCTTAACTATGACTATGCGACTGGAAAATGTTGATTTCACCGTTAATAGCCAACAATTGGTGAAAAACCTGTGCCTATCGGTTCAGCCGGGTGAGCTTTCGGTAATTATTGGTCCTAACGGCGCAGGTAAATCGACGGCACTGGCATTATTAGCAGGTGACTTACCCCCCACCGCGGGCAAGGTTTATTTTGATCAAACACAGTTAAAAGATACCAACCCATTACGCTTGGCAAGAAAACGCGCGGTGCTTCCACAGCTTAGTCATTCCAACTTTGCGTTTACAGCGCTCGATATTGTTTTGATGGGCCGTATTCCGCACGAAGAAGCCCCAGAAAACAAAACCGCACTTCGCATCGCTCAATCCGTTATGGGGGAAACGGATACACGAAGGTTAGCCAATCAGGATATTTCGACCTTATCAGGTGGGGAGCGACAACGCGTTAACCTGGCACGGGTTCTTGCGCAGGTATGGAGCGATGATCATTGCCTTTCGAGCCCGAAATTTCTTTTACTCGATGAGCCGATCAGTGCGCTTGATCCCAAGCATCAAGTTAACATCCTGACTTTACTTCGATCATATGCTGATCGTGGCTATGGGGTTATGTGTGTTTTGCATGATATGGCTATGGCAGCAATGTTTGCAGATAAAATTCACATTATGAATGCTGGTGAATGCGTCCAAGCAGGATCGCCTGAGACGGTTATGACCGCGGATATTTTAAGCAATGTATGGCAAGTTCCATTCGCCATCCAGAAAATTGGAAACAAAACCCAACCCGTGATGGTCATACATTGACTAATGCATTTACCGCCTCTTAGCGGGAAAGACTAAGGTATGCACCATTGTTTTCGCGGGCAACCGCACTCATAAGAACAGAGAATGTGTAGGCGCCGCTATCCAGTCCTCGATAGTTTCGGGAATTACCTGCAAAACCAATGCCGTGAATACGGGCCTTTTTTTGACCTGACCCTGAACTGTTTAACTGTGCGATAGCAGCGACCGTATTGTCATAACGCCGACTGGAAAAGTCATCGCCAAATACGTAAATCGCCAGCTTACCAGACCGGTTACCATAGGCGTTTAACGCCTCAGCAATTCCTTGGTAAGGATTACTATTGGAATTTGGGGACCACCGATTGGTCTGCCTTAGGGCCAGTTGCCGCTGGCTCGGCGTATCCGGTATCCATTTGCCGCGATCTTTCAGATAAAATCCATTATCATTGATGATTTGAAACCCTTTCACTTTAGGATGCATCGTCAGAACGCGGTCTATCACGCTTTTCACAAATTGCCATTTGTCACGCATACTACCAGATGTATCAATCACAAAGATCACATAGTCACTGTCAACTGGTATACCGCCAACCTCTTCCGTTGGCTCCGGGTCCGGTGTTGTTTCCTGCACCTGCGCGAGTTTTTCTAGTTCTGTTTTTCTTGCCTCAATAGCAGCACGGCTTTTGGCGAGTTCAGCAGACCTGAATTCTTCCGTTCTGGTCAGGTCCTTAACATCTTCCAATTGATCCGCGAGCGCGCGGTTTCTATTCTTAAGACCTTCCAGATTTAATTTCTCCTGCTCACTTAAATCGGCAAGCGCCGCGTTTTCAGCTTCTGAGCGGAAAAGCTCACGGAGTAAGTCCTTACTTTCGCTCGCCGCACCCTCTGGTGCCATTTCTGGCCTCGAAATAATCAACAAAAGTACAACTGCACCAAACGCACAGGAAACAATATCCAGAAAAGACAGGCTAAAAATATCTGTTTCTCGGTCTCTACGTCTCATGGCCATGCCTTTGAAGGTGACAGGACTATGCCCTTTGAAGAGTTGGCCCATGCCCAAAACAATGAAGGCGCATCAGGGTCACCTGTCATGGGTAGCAGGATTGTATTAATAGGTACGTTCCCGCGGGGAAAACTGCTCGCTAATAACTTGCTGGCAGCGCCCATTAGTGAACGCCTGCATGCAGGTGTAACCGATGCCTTCTTCGCACAGGAAACGCTTCCATTCGTTGGTAAGCCATCGGTTACAATATAGATGCTAGTGGGCGCTGGCGACATATTCAACGCCGCCTTTATCCCTTCTTCCAGGTTTGTCCCACCAGACGGTGAAAGGGCTGCAATGTTGCGAATTGTTACGGCAAGGTCCGCGGTATTCGACGCGGGAAGCCATGTTTTTTGAGGAGACAACAAGCCCGCAGAATTATTGAAACCAATCACAGCATATTGTGACTGCACGGGCACACGCGCCAAAAGCCATTTTGCAACACGTACAGTGCGTTGCCATTTGGGCGCACGTTGCCGCTGAGTTGGGCTATCAAACTTTGCAAGCACCGCCCGCTCAAGCGTTGGATGGGTCATCGATGTGCTATGGTCAAGAATGATGGCAATTCGTTCACCCTCTACCTTCATTCCAACGATATAGTTTGCCTGCCCCGCGCCCTTTAGTTCCACCTGATCAACCGGTGCTTCAACCTCAATCTTTTCCAGCTCACCTTCAGTTAGCTTATTCTGTTTTTCCTGTGATGTGTTTTGCTGTCTGAGGGCAGCAAGCTTGCCATCAGATTCGACCAACTGATCTTCTAATGACTTGCCTGCCTGTTCTGTATCTGCATTTTGTCGTCGCAGTTTTTCAGTTTCATCCGAGAGTTTCTGTGCTTCTTCCTCTAAAGCTGCCAACTGTGACTTAAGATCGTCCGTTTGCTCAGACCCAATATCAACATTATGTTTAATGATGAGAAAAATCAGAATAACGGCCCCAAGCCCACAGGAGATAATATCCAGAAAGGCAAGGGTTGAGCTTTCAGTTTTTCGTTTGGCTGCCACGCGTTAATGCTCCGAAGAAAGGCCTGTCGTTATCTACGAGGTTTTACTAATCCGCTCTAATAATGTTTTTTCGCAGTAAGTTTGGGTTTTCACCAATAACTCATCCTGCATTTTCTGAAGCGCATGCAACAAGAACATCAGGATAATACTGATAAAGAGCGCTACCAACGTAGAATTGAACGCGACGCCTAACGCACCAGTCATACCAACGATGTCACCCGCCAAGGCCTCGTCAGCTTTCGCTAGTGCGACACCAATACCGCGAACAGTCCCAATGAAGCCAATGGAAGGAATAGCCCAAATCAAATACCTGATCATGGAATTACCAGCCTCAATACGAACCGCGAGTGCATCTACACTTGTGGTCACCGCATCGGATGCGTTCTGCACATTGTTTGTGATCAGATAACGCCGAAGACTAGCGGATAAGGTTTGCACGAGCGGTGTTGATTTGATTTTTTCATCAAGGTCACTAAGGTCTTTGAGGATTTCACTAAGACTGTGGTTTTCTGCATCAGCCTCTTCCAAAAGATCAACATCAAAGAGGTAATTATCTGACCAGAGGCGAAACATACCAAGACCGAGCAAATACATGCCGTAGAACATCAAGATGAAACAAACTTCCTGTTCTCCGTCCTGCAAAATCACCCATAAACTTCTGGAAACTGACTGACCGCTTTGAATGGCAGCCACCGTTGCCTGCTCAGCTTGCGGGATAATGACACCAATATAAATCAGGTGCACAACAACGGCGATCCCAAAAAAGACAGCGAAGGATATAAGGGAATTTTTCATAATTCTGTTCCTGTTTTAGCACCGATCATTGATCAAATATCGTTAGGAAAATTAACAGCCTGGCTTACCGAAATCCGTTGTTGTGAAGCTTGCTGCGCAAGAAGGCTGCTGGAATATACATATGCCAAAATCATAACACCAAACCCGATCAAGACTTTACGCAGCCATCGTTCCTTTGCGGGTTGGTCCTCTAGCGCCAAAGCCTCAATATCCGGCACAATATCCAGTCCAGATTGGCCGGGTTGCATAACTTGATCTTTATGGTGATTTGCCTTCATAATTTGTACCTTCACTTGTCTTCGGCGCCGTAAACGTATCTGACCACCCGAAAACCAATATCATCCGCGCTCACGCCCTCCTTCTGGCGGCTGGCTGCACGTAAATTCGTTAGGTTCGCGCTTTTGTAGCTAGACCCCTTCACCACATGCCCGTCACCAGCCGGTGGACCAAAATGGTTAACCGCAACACTCCCTTTCGGAGGAACGTTTAGCGCATATCGATCATTAACCCACTCCCGAACGTTACCAGACATATCATGAAGACCAGACGCCTCCGCAGGAAAACTTCCTACGGGCGCCAACGCCGCATATCCATCGGTATAATTGGGGATGTATTTAGGGGCAGAGCCCTTTGCGGATTCGTCAGCAAGATTACCTGAGGCTTTTGTTATTGTTGTTCTAGTTCCCCATGTGAAGCTGGTTTTTTGCTGCCTGCGCGCTTTCCGTGCCAACCATTCCCATTCGGTTTCGGTCGGTAAACGATATCCATCCGCATATGGATCATAGCCAACAACCTGCCCCGACCGGATCGTATAAAATGGTGTCAAACGCTCTTGCTCGCTTAACCAATTGCAAAACTGAGCGGCTTCAATCCATGACACATTCGTCGCCGGCATATTATTCGATCCCGCGCCACTATAGGATGGGGAAAATTTCTTAAATTGGCCAACAGTCACTTCGTATTTACCTGCATAAAAATGCTTGGTCAGTTGCATTTGACGGTAAATTTCATTTGCCAGTTGTCCAGGGTCGCCGCGCTGAGCGCCGATGAAAAATGCCTGTTGATCCGGGGTAAATCTAACGAGTTCAATACCCGTGCTATCTGTCATAACACGGGGTAATTCACGAAGCCGAGCATCTAATTCTGTTCGCAAACGCACGTTAACATCGATTGGTTTATTTAATACAGGGGTGATGTTTTCTGTAATGCTACGGTATCCAGTGCGCTTGAATTCAACCTTTGTCGGGAGCACTTGAAGATCAAGTGTTAATGGGCTTTGCCCCTTGTTTTGGCCATTGATATAAACATCCGTGCCTCGCGGTTCTGCATTGAAAGTCACAGCCCCAAAAGCAGGCCTTAGCGAAATAGCTACCTCCTCAGTGGCGCCTGGGGACACCCTGACGGATCGTTGTTCAGAAACATACCCACTGCGGGACACTTCAATACGGTAGTTTTGATTGGCATTGACGGTTGTAACCGCGGCGTTGTTCACAGACCGACCATCCAGCGTAATGCGAGCAGACTGGGGTTGAACCGTTACCCGAATACCCGACTGCAAGGGTTGCAAACGATAGTTTCGCTCAACACGCCTTTGGGTATTTATAATTTCGATCTGATCAGTGATGGGCACATATCCAGCCGCTGTCACTTGAATGGTGTGCTGACCGCCCTCCAATAATCCTGCATAAGGTAAAACAACGGGCGTCACACCATCAAGAATAGCAGCCGCTCCCGAAGGTGAGGCCTGAATTGAGACCTGCCCCTGCACTTTGCTAAGTGGGATAACACGTTCAAAATTTTCAGCGCGTTTTAAACTAAGGGCCTGCGTGGTTGGTTCAAAATAAGGGTGATCGACAAGAAGTTGATAGTTACCAGGTGCCAATTCAGTCGATAACATTGATAGCGTTGAGACCTGCTTTCCATCAATAGCCCATTTGGTACCATCCTGTGCTGGTTCCGTTGTTAACTCAATAATAGCAGGCTTTGGCTCAAGGGTGACTTCGATAAAGCTTGAACTCTGTTCAGAGGAAATATCGATTGTTTGACTAATAAAATCATCTGCATGAACGCCAATCTGGTAGTTTGACCCAAAAGCAAACACTTCACCGTCATCAGAAACCCATCCCAAACCGGACTCAAGCGTCACATAACCACTGGGCACCGCGTCATCAGGTTTAATTTGAACAGCCAGCCCTTTAGAGAAAACATAGAAAACTGCCAAAATCGAAAGCAGCATAACAACTGCAATACCACCGATAGCCAAGGCCTTAACTTGATTACCTTTGGCGTCACCAATAGCTGCATGTATATTTTGCTTAGCTCGCTTGTCGCCCTGAGCGGGTTCTTGCGGCTGCTGATTTGATTTTTTCAAATCTTTTAAAGATTTTGGCTTTTTTGACATACGTATTTTCGTTTTTTATCTGCAAATTTAGATCGGCACATCGCACACAACGGTAACCGATTTTACTTCCCCTGTTGGCGGAATGAAGTGCTTAACAATATTGGAACGGTATCCCTTACGCGTACATTCAAACTCATAGTTTCCGGGTTTTAACTGTATTTCCCTTGTTTTATGTGCGCCAACATTTCCAACCCTGCGCACCTTGACGATCGATTTGCCGTCAGAAAAAACCTTTATGGTGCGGTTTTGGCGCCATAAAGCCAACGTTTCTTCAAGTGTCCTGATCGTATCGGACAAAATACGGCTCTCGCTTGTTAGGGGTTTGACCTGTTCCGCGAACTCGATAATTCTTTGATGAATGCGTTCATCCTGCATGCGATTTTGCTGGTTCAAAAGGTCGACAGCCCGGTTATTGGCATTGATAATCAGGTTAGCCTTCTCAAGGCCATTTTCAGCTTGCTGATTGGCCGCCTCTTCGCCTAACACCCGTTGATATTTTTCGAGTGCAGCCGGCCAGTTATCATTATTTTCGGCTACCTTTGCCTCAGTTAGCAAGGTCGCTATTCGGCGTTTTTTCTCAATTTCATTGATTTGACGCGACAGGGCGACAGTATCCTGCCTGCCCGCAAATATGCGATTAGCCTGACTGACAACATCCTTCGCCTGCGCAAGCATATCACTATCAATCAACTCACCTGCTTGCTTAAGAAGATCACTATATCGGATTTCCTTTATTCGCTCACCGAGCTCGGTAATTTGAGCTGCTATATCCTGCCATTCCGGATCCAGCGATAAGATTTGCTCCATATAGTTATATTGGTCTAGAAGCTGGTTTTGAACTTCTGCTTCAGAAACCTTACGGTATAATGCAAGAACCTGCGGCAATACTGTAATTCGGCGTTTTAGCAACGCTGCCTCAGTATCCTGTGGTCTTAATCTAACCGCGCGCTCGATTGCACCGTTTGCTGTCTCAAAATTATTATTTTTAAAAGCGGCGAAGGCTTCTTGAAAAGACGATCGAAAGTTTTCCGCAATATCATTCTTTAATTGCTCACCTGCCTTGATTGCCGCATCAATCGACGTGACAGCGATTTTAAAATTCGATCTATCAAAGGCCTGAATAGCGTTTGTTTCCAGCTGTTGAATATCGGCAAGCGCCACTTTGACAAAGTCTGCGGCCCCAGCGCCTTCCAACTCCGGTAATAGCTCAGTTGAAAATGTTCGATATTTTTCCTGAAACTCATCCTTATACAAGCAGGGGTGATCACTACTTCCTGCTGGAATTTGGGCCGTTTCACAATTTATTTCCGGCACCTCTGCTGGTGGCGCCGTAACGCTATCGACCTGATCACTGTTTGTTTGAGATGATGAATTTAAAGTTGTAAACAAAACAAAGGCTGCGCCCCCCAACACCACAAGTATAGAAATGGCAATCAGGCCCTTTTTCCCCTGGCTAACCATCATATCCCTGCGTGCACGTGCGGAATTTAAATCGCTGAATTTAGAAGCTTTGCTTTGATCCGCTGACGAGTTGCCCTGTGAAGAGGTTTTCATACCCTCCTCACCTTCAGACAGGTCATTCTCTTTGTCATGAGCCATATTCAAACTCTATCCAGTAAACCAGAAATTAAAGCTGAACGTCAGGCGTATATTCACTTTCGTATATTTTTAAAAGGTGGCCCCGGTATCCAACAAACTGATCGATGGCATCACCTTCTAGCTTCGTTTGAATACCTTCAAACTCAACAACTTGAACCCCCATATCAAGATTAAGGGTGCTTCCCATTTCGTCCAATACACTGGCGCTTGCTTTGGCGTCTCCAAACTTTTTGAACGCCACCAGCCCGCCACCAACAGCGGCGGCAACACCAACCGTCTGGACCGTTCGGTTATCGCTTGTGGCTGCCACAACAGTCCCTCCAATCGCTGCAATCGTACCTAAAATTGCGGCCCGCTTTTGCTTACGCCTTTCCTTGGCGATAGGGAGTGCATGTTTTTGCCAAGCAAAATAATGTGGGTTCATCCGCGCACTAAAATCCTCATAATGAGGTTGAAGCTGATCAACAAACAACTGCTCCTGAATACGCATAGAGCGTATTTTGGCGTAAACCTGATCGCTTTCATCAGGAAGCCCTACCAGCTTATATGATCCTCTTTTTTCTTTAATATATTTCCCGAAATATTCAGACCCAAACATGTTGGCAAAACGCATTTCGGTAATTGCGGGCAATTTATTCAAGTCTTTTGCTTTTTTCTTGGCGAGTTTTTTGACAATTTCCTGGGCAATCATATCAAAAATAGGGGCATAAGAATCCGTACCCTGAGTTCTCGGGCTTTTGTGGAAGCTCTCTTGAACGCGGTATTTAAACTTTTTATTCTTAATCCAGGTTTTCTTTTTCCCCCTGATATCATTCACTGTAATCTCAAGGCGAATATCTTCGCCGTTTGCTCTAAGAATTTTACCATGCACATATATTTCACCAAAACCGGAATCGTTTGGGGTAACACGTACTGCGCCGAAAGCCTGTGATTTTTCAAGCGCTTGTTTCATCATCCAGGCAAAACGATTAGCCTCTGCCCTGCGCACTTCAGGCCAAACATTATCTTTGTCCTTTTTGGGTATATTGGGATCAAAAACCGGTACGATCACATCAAGCTTGGGCAAATGGTCAGTATTCGCGTAATTGAGCCTTGTATTTGTAACCGTTGGCGTAGCATTTTGTTTCTTCACACGTTTATCGAGGTCAAAATCCTGCGCAGCCGCGATGCCCCCAAAGAAAATCAACAATGAAACAGAAATGACCTTTATAATATACTGATTTAAATGACTTAATAATTGCAACATGGTGCCCCCTCGGCGTTAATTATTTCGACCAATAGACGTTAATACGCATCGTCTATTGGTTTTCACCCTATATCATTTACTTTTTTTGTATTTATCAATCTCGGCCTGAATTTCTTTTCTCTTTTCAGGATCTTTTTCTGCTTCCAGGCGTTTCTCAAGCGCTATAACCACGGCTGAATCTGCCCCTACCGTTGTGGCTTGTGAAGGATTTTTCCCCGGATCGGAATAATTTGGTCGTTGCTGATTAGGTCCGGTATTACCGGGGGTGCCATACCCTGGCTGACCTTGTGACTTGTGCCTGGTCGCAATATCTTCGATTGTCTCAGGCTCAGTCGCCCCCGCAGAGCCATAAGCCTGCAAAAACTTTGATTGAAATTTACTGTCACCGGCAGCGCTTGCTTTCTTGCTGTCTTCCAGCTTTTCCTCGGCACCAGAAACACCGGAAGCAGGCAAAGATTGTGGTGCATTACCCGACCCTGGGGAAGCAACAGCTTCTGCCGATGATTGGCTTTGAGTACTAGTCGCAGGGTTACCTGCAACTGACGTTTCCAGACTTTCAGTGCTCTCCGCCATTGGTTCCAAATCCACCGTTCCAGAGCTTCCCGCCGCGGAAGGTTTTTGTGCCCAAGGTGATGAATATTGCTGACCGGTTTGCTGGGTAGCCGCGCTTTGGGTATCCGTACTAGCTGTCGCACTACTGGTAGCCGAATTACTAGTGGCTGAGTTACTGGTTGCCGAATTCTGAGATGCTGCTTGATTTTGCTGGTTTGTATTTACCGCCTGCTGAGCATTGGATGACTGCTGCGTAGAATTGGCAGAATTTTGGTTCGTCTGAGCAGATGCTTGTTGTTGCTGCGAACTACTATTTGGGCCTTGTTGCCCTTGCGCAGTTGGCTTCGTAGCCTCAGATTGAGCAGACTTTTTGTTATTTTTCTTCTTTGGATCACACGGTGCCTTATGCCGCGCCAACTCACGCTCCAGGTCTTCATGCAAGGCTTCTCGTTTCTCATCTGCTGTCAGCAGGTCGTCAAGGTCTGCAAATGGATCATCTTTGAGGGCAGGCTTGGGGCAATCGATAGTAGTATCAATGTTCAATGAATAGGCGGTAGTAGACATAAAGAAAGCTTGAAAACAACAAGCGGCAGTGAAGCAAAAAATGTACTTTTTGCTGTGAATAAAAAAATTACTACTCCACATAATATTTTGTGTCTTCATAATGCACCTATAGCATTATTTTTCGCCAAATTTTAAACTTTAAGCTAGTATGCAGCTAAAATATTGTCAATAGAATGGCCGGGTACAACAATTTCGAAAATACATATTGATGCCATTCACGATGTACACAGTTCTACCTGCAAACTCAGAAAAGTTATGTTTTGTTTTGATGCTGACGCTGCTCGTTCAAAAAGCGAACGATTATACCTGCATTAATCCAGAATTTGGGAAAAACTGCTATTATAGATAACTAAAAAGCTAGTAATGATTGATTATACTCAGTTCCTTTTATAAAATAAGAGTTGGGATAATTGGGGAACCATTAGTGGCAACATTAATAAGCTATTTTCGCGCATCCTTCGCACTATGGCGCAATCAATGGGTCGGTGTTGTGATCGCCCTGATGGGTCTGACTATCGCCTCCGCCATATCGATAATTGCGGTCCTCTATGTGCTTGACGGGTTCACATCTGATATTTGGCTCAAAAACTCCGACAGGCTATATAGGATTGAGTCTCAAGTTTTCTCAAACGGTAATCAAAACGGTTTTACGCGCAATGCCCGTGCCAAAGAGCAACATGCAGCCTTTGTTCGCGAAAACTTCAACGAAATCGAAGCTGTAACCCGCTTACAACAATATCAGTTTCTTCATGAAATAAACGGCAGGGAGGAATATGTATTTGTATATCTGGCGGATGCGAATTTAGCGGAGGTTTTAGACTTTCCAGTCATCGTGGGAGATATTAGCACGGCACTTTCCAAGCCAAATGGCGTCATTCTAAGCCGCAGCAAGGCAAAAGCAATGTTCGGCCGCGCTGATTATAGCATACTAGGAAAATCTATTGCCTATGGCCGCGAAAGTTATAATGAAAATCAAAAGCTCGTTAAAACTTTCCGCAATTACACAATTCATGCGGTGATTGACGATATTCCCGCCAACAGTTCATTTGACTTAGATATCATCCTCCCACGACCAGACGATATCCGTCTTTTTAACTTCCCGGTTTCTTCAACACTTCTGAAGCTCAAATCAGATATAGATTACCCTGCGTTCAAAGCCCAATTGGAAAAACAGTTAACCGACAATACTCCGCCCTTTCGATCCTACAGTTTCGAGTTTTATGTGGAACCACTCGTTGGTGCTGCGATTCGACTGAATGTTATCTCTGGAACAGGGTCCAGGCTTACGACACCTCGCACCCTATGGACCATTGTCACAATTGCATTCATACTCCTGTTCGCAGCCGGGTTTAATTATGTGAGCATCTTTACCGCCATTAATAGTCTTAGAGGCCGAGAAATAGCGGTGCGGCGCATCTCCGGTGCGGGATACCAACATATCGCTTTTACCTGCTTGCTAGAGGGCGCAATACTCGCGAGCATTACCTTTGGTGTAGCGGTTTTGATCGCGGATGATCTGACCAATATTTTCACTGACCTTTCAAATGTCGATGTTCCAATCCTTGTGCCTTATAGAGCATATTTCCTGTTCCAAGGCCTAAGTATTGCAATAACACTTGGCATAGTGGGTGCGATCTATCCTGCACTCTTAATGCACCGAGTACGCCCAGAAACACTGCTGCGCAACAATATAAACAAGGTCACAGGTGGACGTGGTCGTATACGACAGACCTTTGTCGCAATTCAGGCCTTTATATGTGTCGGTGTTTTCATTGCTTCCCTACAGGTTGCTTGGCAAATGAACCATATTCTGACAGTTGAAAGAGGCTTTACGACAGAGGGTGTATTTTTTCTTTCAGCACCAAACCAGCAGGATAATGAGCGCTTTCAAACAGGTTTCATTGATGAGGTTAGAAAACTGCCAGGCGTCGAGAATGCCGACACAGCAACTAATATACTCTTCAACGGCACCAGATTTAGTTCCCATTATCGGGGGCCAAATGACGTAAATCCAGTCAGGGTCCGGCTGCACTATGCGGGCCCTAGCTTTTTTAATCTTCTCAAGACTGCACCGCTGGCGCGTCTGAATATCAATATTTCCAAAAATCAGATTGCACTACCATTATCGTCGCTTCCGTTCTTTGGCTTTCGAAATCCGGAGGATGCATTGGGTAAGACGTTTCTCGACACAGATAGCATAAGCAATACCAATGAAGGGCATAGGTATACGGTCGTCGCTGTTATTGAAGACCTAAAGGATGAACTATCAATCGAAGACAATTCCCCAAAAGTTTATCAAGTTGGTTCGCCTGACCAAATTAACTATATCGTTGGCCAAGTCAGTAACCTTTCGTCCGAAGAGTTAAACAACAGCCTTAAAGCAAAATGGGCAGAGTTTTTCCCAGGCCAACCCTATCGGGTTGAGTGGCTCGTCGATCGTCTGAGGGCGCGTTACCAAACCATTCAAGATACTGGCTTTCTCTTCAATTTTATCAGTACAATTACGCTAATCCTGTCTATAGCGGGTGTATATGGCATGGCACAGCATTGGTTTATCACCCATAGGCGTGAACTCGCACTTCGGAGAATTATGGGCGCTGATCAGAAGCAAATTATCAGCCTCGCGGTGCGACGCATGCTTATGCCAACCATCATCGGCGGCGTACTTGCATTCACACCAGTCTGGTATCTTATGCAAAAATGGCTGACGAGCTTTATCGAAAACGATGCGTTACCGTTCATCGTATATGGCTTAGTACTCCTAGTCATTTCTACACTTTCGGGCCTCAGTCTCTGGGGTCATATTACCCGTGCACTCCGGGAACACCCTGCAACCGTCCTCAATTACGAATAGCTGATAGGAACTCATCCAAGAAGTAGTCTTGAGACACTGATTTCTCGACCTATACAAACATTCGCCTATCAATATAGTTTCACAAGTTCGAAACGTACGCCTCACATGACGGCGGCTTTCAAGAAAACTCACATATGTGTGAGGTCTCTTTACATATATCAATTTGATATATACAGCGGAAAGTGCTTGAAATTCAGGCGCTTATAAAAACTAAAACATAACAACGACAGTAAAGAGGAAATATAATGGCTAATCTAAAAGCCGCTATTCAACGAATAGCGACAGCAGGGCTTATCTTAAGTTCTGTACCCGTTTATGCACTTTCATCTGGCAATGAAAACCAAGTATATGAAGTGCCTATAGAAAAATTAGAACGTTTTTTGAAGGATAATATTACCACCGACTTTTCGGGTTCTATTTTGATTGCCCAAAACGGCAGAGTGATCCATGCAAAAGGATATGGGCTCGCCAATAAGGAAGATAATATTCCTAACAAACTTGATACCGTATTCGCAACTGGTGGGCTTACACATTATTTTACCGCTACAGCCGTGCTCAAATTAGTAGAGCAAAATAAGCTTTCATTGGATGATCGTCTTTCCGAATTCTTCGATAATGTACCCGATAATAGACAAGATATCACTATCCACCATCTACTGACCCACACTTCTGGTTTGATTCGTGAAGAAGACTTGGATGCCTATGAACAAATTGATGAAGATGCTTTTCTGAAGGATGTATTTTCGAGAGAAAACAGCGTTGATCCGGCCATTTATTTGCCAACTTTTACTTTCAAACCGGGTGACCGTGTGATCCGCTTCAGCGAGGGTTACAACCTGCTGGCGCTCATCGTTGAAAAGCGAGCTGGACAGCCCTTTGAAACTTTCCTTAATGATCATCTCTTCAAGCCTGCAGGTATCAAAAACACCGGCTATCAAATGCCTGATTGGAAACCAGAACAAATTGCTAACGGCTACCAGACAGAAGACGACAAAAACTGGGGCAATCTAGCTGACCGGTTGGCCAATAAGGATAAACTACCGCTTTACTTACAAGGCAGTATTGGGATCATGTCGACAGTTGAAGATATTTATGCATGGCATCAGGCGCTTCATGCCGGAAAAATCCTACGCAAGGATTTGTTACAACTTCTTAACATGCATCACATCGCTGTAGCCACTAGCGGCGAAGCTGATATTGATTATGGCTATGGTATTTCTCTCACAGAAACCTGGGCTGGTACGCCGTGGCTTTCCAATCTGGTTTCTTCAATCGCAAAACGCAACCTTCCCGGCTTCGCCGCTAGGTATCACTATTTGTCTGACGAGGATATTGTAGTGATTTATGGGAGTAATCGAGAGGTTAAGCGCGAGTTTTCTGACACGATCAACAAGCTTGTTCGGATCCTTTCAGAGCCCAATTATGATCCAAACCCCAACAAATCACCTAACACGCAATAAGGAAGCAAGATGATGAAATATATATCCAAAACCTTTACCTTCATCCTTGTTGCCACTGTTCTCACAGCCTGCTCATCGGGCACTGAAACCTATTTTACAGGTAATGATTATGTTAAGCGTAACGAAGTAGTTGCTGAGACAAGCGAAGGCACATTCAATATATCCTATCTAACATCTGGTAGCGCTGGTCGCCGCGTCATTTTTGTGCACGGCACACCCGGGGCAGCTCAGGACTATTACCGCTTAATTCGCAATGCACCCGCCGATATCGAATATCTGGTTATTGATCGCCCCGGCTACGGCGAGACAAAGCCCAATAAACTGGTTGCTTCCTTGGAAACACAGGCAGATGTTCTGGCACCTCTGCTCATCGAGAAAAATGGTCAAAAACCAATTCTAGTCGGTCATTCATCTGGTGGACCAATTGCAGCAATGGCAGCGATGCGTCACAGCGATAAGATTGGCGGATTACTTCTGGCGTCGTCCTCTCTAGACCCAGAACTCGAGCCGGACCCATTGTTCGTGCAAAAATTAGGAAATGCACCGGTTATTTCATGGTTCGTGCCCAAAGAACTTAAAATCATTAATAAGGAATTGCTCGCATTGCCTAAACAGTTGGAAACCATGGGGCCTCAGCTAGGCACTATCACAGCACCAACAATTATTATGCATGGTACAGCTGACCTGTTGGTCCCTTATGGAAATGTGGCGTATTTGGAAAAGCATCTAACGGGCACGTCCTACCGTGAAACAATTGCTGTTAAAGGTTTAGGACACGAAGTTCCTTGGCAACGCGAAGTCATGTTCAGCAAAGCTATACGAAAATTAGTGGATGAAAGTTACGATATAGCAACATCCAACATTAAAGTTGATCGTAGACATTGGTTACTCCAGTCTCAGAGTCGAGAAGAATTGAGAGACCCGCAAAATAGGGCAGAGAAGTAGCTACGCTCAGATAACAGCTAAATGCCTGAACATACGTCGGTACGGTCCCTAAAGGTTTCAAGTTCTACTTAGGCAGGCCATATAAGTAAAAAGCGCCCGATAAGGGACGCTTTTTATCTTATTGGTTGCGGGAGTAGGATTTACCGTCAGTCGCTACGCTTTGTGACGTTGTCTCCATGCCTCGCTGTCGCGAGGCTTTCCGTCCGAACCGGTAGACTAAAACACGCTACCCCACCTACAATTAAAAGAGCCCCGGGACCCTATGGGTTCCGAGGCTTTTTAATGGTTGCGGGAGTAGGATTTGAACCTACGACCTTCAGGTTATGAGCCTGACGAGCTACCGGGCTGCTCCATCCCGCGTCATATATATTTTAGGGCACTTGGCCCGGTAGCAGTTTTCCGGCGCCTATGGGCGATGCGGTTGATCTCCACTAGCGTTTCGATCAGGCGGGCTGCTCCATCCCGCGTCAATTGTAGTTTGCTTCCAGTTCGCGACCTATCTTCGATAAGCTCCGATCCCTTGAAGCACGCTCAAGGCTGTATCCATACATACATTCTTGAACATCTGCCAAAGTTTCAGTTAAGAACTGAGGCTAATCATAAAGACTAAAAAACCGCCTGTTAGGCGGTTTATTTGATCTTTGAGATTGTGAAGATGTTAATTTTTGTCTTACTTCCGGTATTGCTTACGCAATCCCATGAAGTGTGTTCAAGACTGATTTACTCTTTTGTAGATCTGGCGACGACCTACTCTTCCGCGGCTTAAGCCGAAGTACCATCGGCGCAAAGACCTTTCACTTCCGGGTTCGAGATGGGACCGGGTGGGGCGATCTCGCTATAACCACCAGATCAACAAAAGAGTAAATTGCGAGTAACAGGATATTACCTGCTTAATAAGGTTTCTTTATCACCCAAGTCTGAACATTAGTTTCAGCCTTGGGCGCACTTCATGGGATTGCGTAAGCAATACCGGAAGTCATCATAAAGTTTTTATCGTTGGCTATGAAGAAGCTCTTCAAGCCGATCGAGCAATTAGTATCAGTTAGCTTCACACATTACTGCGCTTCCACACCTGACCTATCAACGTGGTGGTCTTCCACGGCTCTCAGAGAGACCTTATCTTGAGGGGGGCTTCCCGCTTAGATGCTTTCAGCGGTTATCCCTTCCGGACATAGCTACCCTGCAATGCTGCTGGCGCAACAACAGGTCCACCAGAGGTCCGTCCACCCCGGTCCTCTCGTACTAGGGGCAGCTCCTCTCAAGTCTCTTGCGCCCACGGCAGATAGGGACCGAACTGTCTCACGACGTTCTAAACCCAGCTCACGTACCTCTTTAATTGGCGAACAGCCAAACCCTTGGGACCTGCTCCAGCCCCAGGATGAGATGAGCCGACATCGAGGTGCCAAACACTGCCGTCGATATGAGCTCTTGGGCAGTATCAGCCTGTTATCCCCGGCGTACCTTTTATTCGTTGAGCGATGGCCCTTCCACACAGAACCACCGGATCACTATGACCGACTTTCGTCTCTGCTCGACCTGTCAGTCTCGCAGTCAGGCAGGCTTATGCCATTGCACTCGACGAACGATTTCCAACCGTTCTGAGCCTACCTTCGCGCGCCTCCGTTACCATTTGGGAGGCGACCGCCCCAGTCAAACTACCCACCACAGAGGGTCCCAGATCCGGCTTCACGGATCGTGGTTAGATATCAGAGACAACAAGGGTGGTATTTCAAGGGTGGCTCCACAAGAACTGGCGTCCCTGCTTCAAAGCCTCCCACCTATGCTACACATGTTATCCCTAATACCACTCTGAAGCTGTAGTAAAGGTGCACGGGGTCTTTCCGTCTAACCGCGGGTACTCCGCATCTTCACGGAGAATTCAATTTCGCTGAGTCTATGCTGGAGACAGTGGGGAAGTCGTTACGCCATTCGTGCAGGTCGGAACTTACCCGACAAGGAATTTCGCTACCTTAGGACCGTTATAGTTACGGCCGCCGTTTACTGGGGCTTCAGTTCGCAGCTCTCACCGCTCTCCTTAACCTTCCAGCACCGGGCAGGCGTCAGACCCTATACGTCGTCTTGCGACTTCGCAGAGCCCTGTGTTTTTAGTAAACAGTCGCCACCCCCTCTTCTGTGCCCCCCCATTAAAGTTGCCTTCAATGAGGGCCTCCTTCTCCCGAAGTTACGGAGGCAATTTGCCGAGTTCCTTCAGCATAGTTCTCTCAAGCGCCTTGGTATACTCTACCTGTTCACCTGTGTCGGTTTGGGGTACGGTCTATATGATAGGGCTATTTCCTGGAACACCTTCGCAGCTCCCCCAATCCAATAAGGGGAAACTACTGCCAGTATTCGTCACATCCTATCAGGCCCAGGAATATTAACCTGGTTCCCATCGACTACGCATTTCTGCCTCGTCTTAGGGGCCGGCTTACCCTGCGCGGATTAGCCTTGCGCAGGAACCCTTGAACTTTCGGCGAGAGTGTCTCTCACACTCTTTATCGCTACTCATGTCAGCATTCTCACTTCTGATATCTCCAGCATGGCTCACGCCACACCTTCGCAGACTTACAGAACGCTCCGCTACCACTTGCACTAATGTGCAAATCCACAGCTTCGGTACTTGTCTTTAGCCCCGGTACATCTTCGCCGCAAGACAGCTTAATTAGACCAGTGAGCTGTTACGCTTTCTTTAAATGATGGCTGCTTCTAAGCCAACATCCTGGTTGTTATGGCCGTCTCACATGCTTTCCCACTTAGACAAGATTTAGGGACCTTAGCTGGTGGTCAGGGCTGTTTCCCTCTCGACTATGGACCTTAGCACCCATAGTCTGTCTCCCGGATAGTACTCAACGGTATTCGGAGTTTGGTTAGAATTGGTAAGGCTCGCGCCCCCCGCATCCATCCAGTGCTCTACCCCCGTCGGTATTCATCCGAGGCACTACCTAAATAGTTTTCGCGGAGAACCAGCTATCTCCCGGCTTGATTGGCCTTTCACCCCTAGTCACAGGTCATCCCCGTCTTTTTCAACAGACGTGGGTTCGGTCCTCCAGTGCGTGTTACCGCACCTTCAACCTGCCCAT